>NZ_CP136946.1:3163797-3480177 GCF_050916355.1 Jeongeupia wiesaeckerbachi | reverse complement strand
CGTTGCAGACGGCGGTCGATCATTTGCTGGCGCGGCATGCCGCTCTGCGTACCACTTTCCGCGCGGCGGACGACGGTTCGGTCGAGCAATGGATTCATGAGCCGGCGCCGCTGACCGTCGCTGAAATCGATCTTTCTCCACTGCCGCCAGCGTCGCGCGAGGCAGAGGCGCTGCGTCTGGCCGAGGAAGAAGACGAGCGCCCATTCGATCTGTCCGCCGGGCCCTTGCTGCGGGTTGGCGTGATCCGTCTGGCCGACGACGACCAGATTCTGCCGTTGACTGTCCACCACAGCGTGGCCGACGGCCTGTCGATGGGGGTGTTGTTCGACGACTTGGCCGAGTTGTATCGCGCCGCGCTGCTCGGAGAAAAACCGACACTGCCGGCATTGGCGATCGACTATGCCGACTATGCGGTGTGGCAGCAGTCGTCGGTCGACGCGGCGACACGCGAGCGTGAGCTGGCCTACTGGCTGCAGCATCTGCAGGGCATGGCGACGCTGCCGCTGCCGACGGTGCCAGAGCTGCCGGCGCAAGCCCGTCCGGATGGCGAGCAACTGTGTTTTGTGTTGGCGCCAGCGTTGGCGGCGCAGGCGCGTAGCTGCGCGCAACGCTTTGGCGCGACGCTGTCGATGGTGCTGCACGCGGCGCTCAACGCCGCGCTCTATCGCCATACCGGCGCTGCCGACCAGTGCGTTGGCATACTCAGCGCGACCCGGCACCGTCTGGAGACCGAGCGCGTCGTCGGCTTGTTCCTCAATACGCAGGTGCTGCGCAGCCGGATCGATCCGGCGCTCGGTTTTGCTGCGCTTCTGGGCGAGGTCAAACAGGCCGCACTCGGCGCGCATGCTCACCCGGCGTTGCCGCTGCACGAGTTGGTGTCGGCACTGCGCCCGGCACGGCGTGTGCGGCATAACCCGCTGTTCCAGGTGCTGTACAACTTCCAGCGCCCGGATCGCCCCGAGCAGATCTCGCTTCCCGGTCTGCAGGTCGACGATGTGCCGATCGAGCGCCGCACCGTGGTCTGCGATCTGGAGTTCGACGTCGTCGAGCACGCCGATGGCCGCGTTACCGCCGCTTTCTCGTACGCGACGGCCTTGATCGACGCCGCGTTCGTGCATGCCTTGCGCGACGACTATCCGCGCCTATTGGCGACCCTGCTGGCCGAACCGGAAAAGCCATTGGCCGAGTTGATATCGCCGCTCGACGGCGCCGGGCAGGCCTGCGAAGTGACAGTCGGTCAGGTTTGCTCAGGTTACGGGACATCTGCGGCCGACCCGGCGCGCAGCACGCTCGAAACCGCGCTGCAGCGCCTCTGGCTCGACTTGCTCGGCCTGGACGTCGTCGGCGTCCATGACAATTTCTTCGCGCTCGGCGGTGATTCGCTGGCCAGCCTGCGCATGGTGGCGCTGGCGCGCAAGCAAGGCATTGCGCTGACCGTGGCACAGGTGTTTACCCATCAAACGATTGCCGAACTGGCATCCGCATTACAAAGCATCGTCATCACGCCGCAAGCGGCGCTGGTGTAATGGAGGTACGCATGAAAGAAGCACTGTTGACCCAGCCGACAACGTTCACGCTGGAACCGAAGCAAGGCCCGCGCATTCAGGCCACCTTGCAGGACGACCTGTTGCAGGTGAACCTCGATGGGCATGTGGTGCTGCGCCTTGCGCTGCGTGAACGCAGTCCAAAGGCGCTGGTCGCCGTATTGCAAAGACTAGAGAACCAGGACGCCAGGCCGCTGCGCTGGGCATTGCTTGGCGCGCTGCATCTGGTCTTTACCGCCGATCTGCAGATTCAGCAGCTATCGGTCGATTTTTCCGAGGCCCCGCAGGCGCTGGCTGCGCTGCTGCGAAGCGGCATCGGCAGGCGCGGCGAGGATACGAGCGCCATCTGTTCGCGCGAGCTGTTTCTGCAGCAAGCGGACCTGTGGCTGATCGGCGAACCCAGCTCGGCTTACCCACTGGCCTACACGCTGAGCAACGGCCGCCGCCATCCGCAGCGCCCGCCACGCAATGAGGACACGGTCTATCAGCGCTTCATCCCGGCGCTCGGCAAAACCTTCTCGCTGCGCACGCTGAATGCCGAGCTGGATCTGGAGCGCCTGCATCGCTGGATGAACAATCCGCGCGTGGCGAAGTTCTGGGGAGAGGACGGCGACCTCGACAAGCATCGGGCCTTCATCGTCGGCGCACTGGCCGATCCGCGCAACCATCCGCTGATTGCCAGCCTGGACGGCGAGCCGTTCGCCTACTTCGAGGCGTACTGGGCCAAGGAGGACCGCATCGCGCCGTTCTACGACGTGGGCGACTACGACCGCGGCATCCACATGCTGGTGGGCGAGGACGCGGTGCGCGGTGCGCATATCGTCGCAGCCTGGTTGCCTTCCTTGCTGCATTACCTGTTTCTCGACGATGTGCGCACGCAAGTGGTGGTGTGCGAGCCGCGCGCCGACAACGAACGCATGATCGGCTACCTGCAACGCTACGGTTTCGCATACCGGAAACAGTTCGATTTTCCGCACAAGCGCGCGGCGTTGATGACGCTGGAGCGCGAAGTATTTGCAACGGGTACCTGGTTGACGGGAACGGCATCACCGTTTCCTGCTAAATAAATGCGGCGGTCATTCGTCACTGTGTGTATCCATCGCGAAATTGCGGCTGCGCGGTCATTGCCCGCTTGCGTCCGCCCATTCCTCAATACGGCAAGAGGTTGAACATGAGTATTCCGGCTGTCGAACACGACTTTATCGGCGTGGGTTTCGGCCCTTCCAATCTGGCCATCGCCGTGGTCATGGAAGAACAAGCCCGCTTTCATAAGGCGGGAGTCGATTATTGCTTCATTGAGAAAAAGCCTGAGTTCGTCTGGCACGGCAGCATGCTGCTCGAAGGCAGCGATATGCAGATTTCCTTTCTGAAGGACTTGGTGACGCTGCGCAATCCCACCAGCCGCTTTACCTTCATCAATTACCTGCACGAGAAGGACAGGCTGAAGGAATTCATCAACCTGAAAACCTTTTTCCCGGCGCGCGTCGAGTACAACGACTACCTGCGCTGGGTTGCGGCGCAGTTCGACGACCGCTGCCGCTACGGCGAAGAGGTGATCGGCGTCGAGCCGGTGAAAGAAGGCGAGACGGTGACCAAGCTGAAAGTGCTGTCGCGCCGCGCCGACGGTAGCGAGGAAATCCGTTTGACCCGGAAGCTGGTGCTGGGGGTAGGCGGTGTGCCGAGCGTGCCCGAAGCGTTCGAAGGCGTGCGTGATGCGCGGGTGATCCACTCGTCGTGTTATCTCGAACAGCTGGGCAAGCTGATGGCGAGCGACAAGCCGCCGCGGCGCATCGCCGTCGTCGGCGGTGGGCAAAGCGCCGCTGAGGTATTCATGGATCTGGTCGGCCGCGGCGTCGAGGTGGCGCTGATCACGCGCGGCGAGACGTTGAAGCCGTCCGACGACAGTCCCTTCGTCAACGAGATCTTCAATCCGCAGTTCACCGACCTGATCTATCAGAAACCCAAGGCCTGCCGTGCCGGCATGCTGGAGCGTTACCGCAACACCAACTATTCGGTCGTTGATCTCGATCTGATCGAGTCGATCTATCAGCTGATGTATATGCAGCGCGTCAAAGGCGTTGAAACGCACCAGTTGCTGTGCAGCCGCGAAGTCAGCGCCGTTGCCTTGCGCGATGCAGGGGTCGAGCTGGCCTTGCGAGATCGCGTGAACGGCAAGGTCGAACATCACGACTTCGATGCCGTCGTGCTCGCTACCGGCTATCGCCGTGACGACCATAAACGTTTGCTGGAAAGCCTTTCGCCGTGGATTGCTGGCTACGAGGTGGATCGCGACTACCGGCTGCGTACGCAGCCGAACTTCCTGCCCGGCATCTACCTGCAAGGATGTTGCGAAGACAGCCACGGCCTGAGCGATACCTTGCTGTCGGTGCTTTCGATCCGTTCCGAGGAAATTGCCGAGTCCTTGCTGGCTGACCGGCTGAATGCACCTGAAGCTGCTGCATCTGTTGCGAAACAAGTGACCGCCTGACATTTTGCTTTGCATGAGAGTCATTTGCATTCAATTTATGTAATGATTCGCATTTTCTTATTCATTTAGCATCGTAATCCTGATCGGCTTGGTCGATCGGGGCAGCGATTGCGTTGCATCAGACCAGATTTAACGCCAAAAAAAGAGGGCATCATGTCGTTCAAGTTTCACCGGCGAGCCATCGCCGTTTCTGTGTCGGCAGCGTTTGCACTGCCCGCATTCGCTGCAGAGACAGAGACCGCGAAGCCAGCGGAACTCTCCACGGTGACCGTTACTGCTGATCGTGGTGGAAACGGCATCTTGTCCGGCTATGTGGCGCCGGATGCCAGTACCGGCGCCCTGGGCAAGAAAGCGCTGCTCGATACGCCGTTTTCGATCAGCGTCACAACGGACGATTACATCGCAGATCAGCAGGCCACCAACCTGGCCGATGCGTTCAAATACGACGCGGCCATCCAGGCAGCCAGCAACAACGTCGCGGGTGAAACCACCCTCGTGACGATCCGCGGCCTGCAGCTCGACCCGTTGAACGGCATCAAGATCGACGGTCTGAATACGGCGATGTGGATGAGCGATCTGCCGGTCGAACACTTCTCGCAAATCGAGCTGCTCAAGGGCTTGTCCGGTTTCATGTATGGCTTTAGCGCGCCGGGCGGCACCGCGAACTACCGGCTTAAGCGTGCGACACAGACGCCGGTGACGGCGGTCGAAGTCGGCTATGGCACCGAATCCCAATATCAGTTGTCGGCCGATGTGGGCCGTCGTTTCGGCGATGACGACCGTTTCGGCGTGCGCGTGACGGCGGTGCATGAAGGCGGTGATACCTATCTGGACACGCCGATCAAACGTGACTCGATATCGGGTGCGTTCGATGTGAAGCTGACGGACAACCTGTCGTGGAGCATCGACGGCTTGTATCAGAAGCGCAAGGTGAACGGCTCGGCCTTCATGATGGCGGTCTCGGACGAGGCCGCAATGCCGTCGCCGATCGATGGCGACCGCTTGCTGACCCAGGACTTCTCTTACTATCAGACCGCGTTCTCGACGGTAGGTACCGAGGTGCGCTGGGATATCAACGACAACTGGAACATGCGGGTGGCCGCACGGACCGCGCTGATGAAGCGTACCAACTACGACAGCTACCTTTATGTCGAAGATTCCGAGGGCAATTACTCGGATGACCTGTACTCGTGGTACAGCGAACACAAGAGCGATTCGGCAAACCTGCTGTTCAACGGCAAGCTGAGCACCGGCTCGATCCAACACGAACTGACCTTCGGTACCGACTTGCAGAAGGTCAAGCGGACCGCCGGCACCGCGCTCGATGAAGTGCTTGGTAACGGCAACCTCTACACCGGTCGCGAGGAATTCACCGATCCGAATCTGCCGCTGATGAAAGACATGGGCACGATCTGGGAAACCCGCAACGTGGGCGTGTTCCTGAGCGACACCATCCAGTGGAGCCCGGAGTGGAGCACGATCATCGGTCTGCGGCAGAACTTCTTCCGCCAGACCTCGCCGGATGCGACCTACGAAAAGAACGCAGTAACGCCAACCCTGGCGGCGATCTGGAAGCCGGATCCGTCGATTTCCTACTACCTCAGCTATGTGGAAGGGCTGGAGAAGGGCGGCACGGCCGACGTGGAGCAGGAAAACGCCGGGCAGACCTTCGCACCGAAGAAGAGCAAGCAGTACGAGCTTGGGCTGAAGAAACTGGGTCTCGGCTGGTCGGTTGAGGCTGCGGTGTTCCGCACGGAACGTGCACTGGAGTACGTCAACGCGGACAACTACTTCACGCAGGATGGCTCGCTCAACTTTACCGGTCTCGACCTCGGTGGTCGCGTCGAGCTGGGACGCGACTGGGCGCTGATCGGCAGCGTGGTCGCGATCAAGAGCCGCAACGAGAGCGATGACCCGCTCGTGGACGGCAAGCAAGCTGCAGGTACGCCGAAGTTCAGTAGCAGCCTGCAGGCCGAATACCGGGTCCCGGTACTGGCCGGCCTGATCCTGACCGGCGGCGCGAGCTATGTGAGCGATCGCCAACTGGAAGCGAGCAATATCCACACGCTCGGTAGCTACCAGTTGTTCGATCTCGGTGGCCGTTACGAGACCAAGCTGGGCGGCGCGGTAATGACCCTCCGTGCGAACATCGACAACCTCACCAACGAGAAATACTGGTTGAGCAGCGGCGACTGGGGCACCTTGACCCAGGGGGCACCGCGGACCTTCCGTGTGAGCGCCGAGGTGAACTTCTAAGTCGGCCGATGCGCTTGCATCGAAGCACGTAGACGGCGCCTAGGGCGCCGTCTTTTTTATGTTTGAGCGTCTGGTACGGCGATAGGACTTTGCTTTCGGATATTGCTGGTCGGTTGCCCCTACTTTTTCCCGTAGAACAGGGGACTGACAAACAGGGGGCATTTGGGCTGGATGGGCTGGTGTCCCCCGGACGGTGCGGGGGCATTAAAAAACCCCGCAACCGAGTAACGGTGCGGGGTTTGACGGATTTTCCGGAGCCGCTTGGAACGCCTCGGACGGTAATCCTTACTCCATCCGGTAGTTTGGTGCTTCCTTGGTGATCTGCACATCGTGCACATGCGATTCACGGATACCCGAGGCGGTGATTTCGACGAATTCGGCCTTGGCGTGAACGTCGTCAATCGTCGCGCAACCGAGGTAGCCCATCGACGAGCGCAGGCCGCCCATCAACTGGTGCACGATCGCGGTCAGCGGGCCCTTGTACGGGACGCGGCCTTCGATGCCTTCCGGGACCAGCTTGTCGGCGTTGTTGACGTTGTCCTGGAAGTAACGGTCGGACGAACCGTTGCTGCCGGCCATGGCGCCGAGCGAGCCCATGCCGCGGTAGCTCTTGTAGCTGCGGCCCTGGTACAGCTCGACATCGCCCGGTGCCTCTTCGGTGCCGGCGAACAGGCCGCCGAGCATCACGCAGTTGGCGCCGGCGGCGATGGCCTTGGCAATATCACCCGAAAAGCGGATACCGCCGTCGGCGATCAGCGGCACGCCGTGCTTGGCGAGCGCTTCGGCAACGTTGGCGACGGCCGAAATTTGCGGGACGCCGACACCGGCAACGATACGCGTGGTGCAGATCGAGCCCGGGCCGATACCGACCTTGACCGCATCGGCGCCGGCTTCGACCAGTGCGAGTGCGGCGGCGGCGGTGGCGATGTTGCCGCCGATGACCTGGATGTGCGGGAAATTCTGCTTGACCCAGCGTACGCGGTCGATCACGCCCTGGCTGTGGCCGTGGGCGGTGTCGACGACAATGACGTCGACGCCGGCTTCGGCCAGCAAGGCAACGCGCTCGTCAGTGCCTTCGCCGACGCCGACGGCCGCGCCGACACGCAGGCGGCCCTGCTCGTCCTTGGCGGCGAGCGGGTGTTCGCTGGTCTTGATGATGTCCTTGACGGTGATCAGGCCCTTGAGTTTGAAGCTGTCGTCGACGACCAGCACGCGCTCAAGGCGGTGTTCGTGCATCAGGTTGCGCGCTTCGTCGATGCTGGCGCCTTCCTTGACGGTGATCAGTCGCTCTTTCGGGGTCATTATCGAGCTGACCGGCACGTCCAGACGCGATTCGAAACGGATGTCGCGGTTGGTGACGATGCCGACAACCTGGCCCTGTGCGTCGAGCACCGGCAGGCCGGAAATCTTGTGTTGGCGGGTCAGCGCGAGGACGTCGCGGACCAGCATGTCCGGGCGCACGGTGACCGGGTCTTTGACGATGCCCGATTCGTAACGCTTGACCTTGGAAACTTCGAACGCCTGCGCTTTGGGCGTCATGTTCTTGTGCACGATACCCATACCACCTTCCTGTGCCATGGCAATGGCAAGGCGCGACTCGGTCACGGTGTCCATGGCGGCGGACAGCAGTGGCAGATTCAGGCGGATGTTGCGGGTGAGCTGGGTCGAGAGACTGACATCGCGCGGCATCACGGTGGAGTGGGCCGGGACGAGGAGGACGTCGTCGAAAGTGAGAGCTTTCTGAACGATGCGCATGGTGGTCGAAATCCTTTGCACGCAAAAGCAGATTATACCGAAAGCGCCAGCTTGCGGCGAGTGTGATTACAACACCGACAATCAATACCGGAGGAGTGACGCAGCGTAAGCCGTGCAGGTTACAATCGCTCCCGATTGATAAAAACAATCGGGATGGAGTAACGACTATGAGCTTGGCGATGCGCTATTGGCGCACGGGATTTCTGCTGATTTTCCTCGCCTGCGCGGGGATGATCGGTTTCGCGCTGTACCACCAGATCTATCACTGGGTGATGCCGTGCCTGATGTGCGTTTACCAACGGCTGGCGATCATCGTCGTCGGCTTGCTGGCCTTGCTGGCTGCGGTTTGGTGCCCGGACAGCAGGCGCGGGGTGAAGCTGGTTGGCGGACTGATTATTCTGGCCGCATCGGCCGGAGCCCTGGCGGCGATCTGGAATCTGCGCCTGCAGTACGGCCCGGTGGACCCCAGTGTGGTCTGCGCGGCCAGCTTGCCGTTTCCGATCGATCTGAACCAGATGCCGGCTTGGGTCGGTACGTTGATCCGCCCGGTCGGCGATTGCTCGGCGGTTGATTTCAAGCTCCTCGGCGTGACGATGCCGGCGTGGGTGCTGCTGACCTGTCTGGGACTGATTGCCGTGACCATCGGCCTGTGTTCGGCGCGCTGTGCCGAAATCGGCAGGAGGCGCTGGCGATGACACTGACCGAATTTCGCTACATCGTCGCGGTGGCGCGCGAGCGCCATTTCGGCCGTGCCGCAGCGAGCTGCTTTGTGTCGCAACCGACCCTGTCTGTCGCGGTGAAAAAGCTCGAGGACGAGCTGGGTGTGACGCTGTTCGAGCGCGCGGCCGGTGAGGTGACGCTGACGCCGAACGGCGAGCGCATCGTCGAGCAAGCGCAGCGCGTGCTCGAAGAAGTGCAGGTGATCAAGCAGCTCGCCGAGCAGGGCAAGGATCCGCTGGCCGGGCCGCTGCGGCTCGGCATCATCTATACAATCAGTCCCTATCTGTTGCCGCATCTGATTCCGGATCTGCGCGAACGTGCGCCGCAGATGCAGATCCTGCTGGAAGAGAACTACACCAGCCGGCTGGCCGAGATGCTCAAGCAGGGCGAGATCGACGTTGCGATCGTGGCCGAGCCCTTCCACGAGGCCGGCATTGCCACGCTGCCGGTGTACGACGAACCCTTCGTCGTTGCAACGCCCAAAGGTCATCCGTGGGAGGCGTTGGCAACGATCGATTCAGATCAACTGGCCGAGGAAAACGTGTTGCTGTTGTCGCCCGGCAATTGCTTCCGCGACCACGTGCTGCAAACGTGCCCGGACCTGAATCGGGAAAGCCTGCCGGCCGGCAGTCTGCAGCGGACCTTGCAGGGGTCATCGCTGACGACGATTCGCCACATGGTCGCCGGCGGCATTGGCGTAACCGTGCTGCCGGCGACGTCGGTGTCGAGTGCGGACGATGCCTTGCTGACGATTCGTCCGTTCAGCGAGCCGGTGCCGACCCGGCGCGTCGTGCTTGCTTGGCGCAAGAACTTCCCGCGCGCTGCGGCGATCGAGGCGGTTCGCCAGGCGGTGCTGGCCTGTGATCTGCCGGCCGTGACCTTGTTGTCCGAGCCGGAAATCCGCTGAGTCCGTTGAAATCATCAAAGGCCGGACGCCGTGGCGTTCGGCCTTTTCTTGTCTGGAGTTGAAATGACTGCCCCTATTGTGATCGTCGGTGCCGGCCTGGCTGCTTATAACTTGGCGCGTGAATGGCGCAAGCTCGATGCCGAAACCGAGTTGGTCATCGTTGCGCGCGATGCCGCCGATTTTTATTCCAAGCCGATGCTGTCGAATGCACTGGCGAGCAAGAAAACCGCGGCCACGCTGGTGATGAAGTCGGCAGCCAAAATGGCCGAGGAGCTCAAAGCCACGATCTTGGCGAATACCGAAGTGGTCGCCATCAACACGGTCGCGCGTACCGTGACGCTTGCCGCTGGCGAAGTGCTGGCTTATCGCGATCTGGTGCTTGCACTGGGTGCCGATCCGGTGCGTTTGCCCTTGCTGGGTGATGGCGCGGACGATGTGCTGTCGGTCAACGATCTCGGCGACTACGCGCGTTTTTCCGAGCGGCTTGATGGCGCCAAGCGCATGGTTATTCTGGGGGGCGGCCTGATTGGCTGCGAGTTTGCCAATGACTTGCTGGCGCGGGAAATCTTGCCGACCGTAATCGATCCGGCGGCAACGCCGTTGTCGCGGCTGTTGCCGCCGCAGGCGGGGGCGCTGCTTGCGGAAAAACTCACCGAGGCCGGAGTGGAATTCCGTTGTGGCGACAGCGCACAGCGGGTAGAGCGCGTCGGTGCCGGCTATGACGTGGTGCTCGACAATGGTGTGCGTGTCGCGGCTGATCTGGTGCTGTCGGCGGTCGGCCTGCGCCCGCGCACGGCGCTGGCCGACGCTGCGGGGCTGGCGGTGGCGCGTGGCATCGTTGTTGCCGCGTCGTTGCAGGCGTCGGCGCCGCATGTGTATGCGCTCGGGGATTGTGCCGAAGTCGCCGGCCTGAATCTGCCCTTCGTGATGCCGATCATGCAGCAGGCGCGTGCGCTGGCCGTGACGCTGGCCGGGACTGCAACGCCGGTGCGCTACCCGGCCATGCCGGTGCTGGTGAAAACGCCGTCGTGCCCGACGGTGGTCGCACCGCCGCTGACCGGTGAGGGGGAGTGGTGTATCGAGGCCGTTGAGGGTGGATTGATTGCGCGTTGCATTGCCGCCGACGGCAGCCTGCTTGGTTTTGCGCTGCTGGGGGTGGCGACCAAGGAGCGTCAGGCGCTGCTGGCTCAGTTGCCTGCCTGGCTGGCTTGAGGTGCGGGCCGGATTCGATTGTCGAGTCTGGCCTCTGGTGGAGGGGGCTAGTCCTGGTTTAGTGCGGGAGCAATGACAGGTGCAATGCCGAGCTGGCGCAGTTTCCGCGCCGCAGTATCCGCCTCGGCGCGTGTCTTGAACGGGCCAATCTGCACCCGGGTTTCCAGGTAAGCCGGCACCCCGGCAGCCTGCAGCTTGCGCAGTAGCTTCTCGGCGTTATCCGAATGCAGAAAAACGCCGGCCTGCACCGTATAGCCGTTGGCGTGCTGGGCGATGGTCGGTGCGGTTGCGGCAAGGCCTGGGGTGTCCTGCTGGCTTGTGGCTTGCGTCGTGGTTGCTTTGGTCGCCGATGCCCTCGGGGCTTGGGTGGCCGGCGTCGACGTGGTTGCGGGCTGTTCGGCATGTTGTGCCGGCGGCATGGCCGTCGTCGGCGCCCGTGGCGCTGCGCTGGTCGGTGGCGCGGCGGTGGGTGTTTCGGGGGCTTCGGTTGGTTGAGGTTCCGGTGCGGGTGTCGGTTCGGTCTCGACCGACGGTGCGCTGGCGATCGGGCTGGGCGTCGCAATTTGCGGTGCCGGCGCGACCGGTTTGGGGCGATCGAGCAGGCGCAGCGCACCGATCACGATGCCGATCAATACGATGGCGACGCCGAGGCGCCAGTACAGCTGTGTGTGCAGCTTCTGTCGCGAGCGTTGTTCGGCTATGGGGTCGGCGGAGGTGCCGCTGTCGGCGTCCCGCTCGGGCGTATCGCGCATGGTCGGCAAGGCAGTGCAAGCCAAACGGCTTGATTTTGTTATAATACTTGGCTGTCCTGCCGCAGATTACGGCCGGAGACGGTGTAGTCCCTTCGAGGCTAGCCGATTTCGGCCCGCAATGTAAACCAGACCAAAATTCATTTGTCTCTTAAACGAAACCACCGGAGTTTGTCCCATGGCTATTGAACGCACCCTGTCGATCGTGAAGCCCGACGCAGTTGGCAAGAACGTGATCGGCAAGATCTACGATCGTTTCGAATCGGCCGGCCTCAAGGTTGTTGCCGCCAAGATGAAGCATCTGTCGCGCGCCGAAGCCGAAGGCTTCTACGCCGTGCACAAAGATCGTCCGTTCTTTGCTGCGCTGGTCGACTTCATGGTGTCGGGTCCGGTGATGATCCAGGCGCTCGAAGGCGAGGGCGCCGTGCTGAAGAACCGTGAACTGATGGGTGCAACCAACCCGAAAGAAGCCGACAAGGGCACCATTCGCGCCGATTTCGCCGATTCGATCGATGCCAACGCTGTGCACGGTTCCGATTCGGCTGAAAATGCCGCCATCGAAATCGCCTACTTCTTCGCTGCCAGCGAAGTGTACGGCCGCTAAGGACTACTGAAATGTCGGTCAATCTGCTCGATTACGATGCGCAAGCGCTTGCCGAACTGATGGTCAAGTACGGCGAGAAGCCGTTCCGCGCCAAACAGTTGCTCAAGTGGGTCCACCAGCGCGGCGTGGCGGATTTCGATCAGATGACCGATATCGCCAAGTCGTTCCGCAGCAAGCTCGCTGCCGATGCGGCGGTGACAATCCCCGGTCTGCTCGCCGAGCAGATCGCCACGGATGGCACCGCCAAATGGTTGCTCGACGTCGGTACCGGCAACGGTATCGAAACCGTGTTCATCCCCGAGGACGACCGCGGTACCTTGTGCGTGTCCAGCCAGGTCGGCTGTGCGCTCGATTGCGGTTTCTGCTCGACCGCCAAGCAAGGCTTCAACCGCAACCTCAGTACCGGTGAAATCATCGGCCAGCTGTGGTGGGCGAACAATCGCCTTTCGGCCGAGCAGGCGCGTATCGGTGCGCCGTTGGAAGAAGGTGGCCGTGTCGTGTCCAACGTCGTGATGATGGGCATGGGCGAACCGCTGGCCAACTTCGACAACGTCGTTGCCGCCTTGCGGCTGATGCTCGACGACAACGCCTACGGGCTGTCGCGTCGGCGCGTCACACTGTCGACGTCGGGTCTGGTGCCGGCGATGGATCGGCTACGTGATGCTTGTCCGGTTGCACTGGCCGTCAGTCTGCATGCGCCGAATGATGCGATCCGCGATGAAATCGTGCCGATCAACAAGAAATACCCGCTGAAAGAGTTGCTGGCCGCCTGCAACCGCTATCTGGAAAAGGCGCCGCGCGATTTCATTACCTTCGAATACGTGATGCTTGCCGGTGTCAACGATCAGCCCGAGCATGCGCGCCAGCTGGCTGTGCTGCTGCGCGACGTGCCGTGCAAGATCAACCTGATCCCTTGGAACCCGTTCCCGGGTGCGGACTACAAGCGATCGGGCCGGGATGCTATCCTCGCGTTCCGGGATATCGTGATCGACGCCGGTTACATCGTGACCGTGCGCAAGACCCGCGGCGATGATATCGACGCCGCCTGTGGCCAGTTGGCCGGTCAGGTCAAGGACAAAACCCGTCGTGCGGAAAAGCACGCGGCGGAAGTCCGGCCAATCACGTTCCGACCGTAAACGAGGAATCAATGAGTCTGCGTCCGTTCGTACTGCTGTTTGCAATCCTGTTCACGAGCGGCGCAGCCTTGGCTGCTGCGCAAGGGGGGGCGTCGCCGGATCGTCGCGCCGACGTGCGCACCCAGCTGGCTGCCGAGTATTTCCGGCTTGGACGTTATGCCGTGGCGATCGACGAGGCCACCAAGGCGCTGGAGGCGGACGGCAAGTATTCACCGGCCTACACGATGCTCGGTTTGATCTACGCCGAGCTCAAGGATGACGACAAGGCGAAGCGGAATTTTCAGGAGGCGCTGAGGTTGTCGCCGGATGATTCTGATGCCAATCACAACTATGGCTGGTTCCTGTGTGAACACGGCCAGATGCAGGAAGGCATCGGCTACTATGAGCGGGCGCTGGGTAATCCGCTCTATGCCACGCCTGAAAAGACCGCGCTGAATGCCGGTCAGTGCGCGCAAAAGAATAACGACGCCGAGACGGCCAAGCGTTATTTCGAGCGCGCGCTTCAGTATCGGCCTAACTTTGCGCCGGCCAATTACCAGCTTGCCGAACTGAGCATCAAGTCGAAAAACTTCGTGTCGGCAAAGCGTTATGCGCTGACCTTGCAAAAGGTCACGTCGCCCGGCCCGGCGATGGCGTGGTTGAATCTTCGCATCGCACGCGGACTTGGCGAGAGCGACAGCGTCAACCGCTATGCGCAAGAGCTGCGCAAGCAGTACCCTGATTCGCTGGAAACGGCCAAGCTGGCCGCCGGCCAATACGAATAACCTGGCCAAAATCATATATAAGACGTGATGACAGACGAGTCGATTCAACCCCTTTCCGAAACTCCCGCGACGCCGCAGGCCGGTGTCGGCGTGCAATTGCGTCAGCAGCGCGAATCGCTCGGTCTTTCGATCGACGACGTCGTGCATCAGCTCAAGCTGACCCGTGGTCAGGTTGCTGCGATCGAGGAAGATCGCTTTGGCGACCTGCCCGGCAATACGTTTGCCCGCGGTTTCGTGCGCAACTATGCCCGTTTGCTGCAGCTCGACCCCGAGCCGCTGGTGGCGCAGTTGACTATCGAGCTGCCGGTCGAGCGCGAGCAGGCATCGTTGCCGCATCTGACCGAAGAGGCGACGTTCAATGTCGGTGGCGGCAGCAGTGGCCGCGGGCGGCCGCTGCAGCTGGCCTTAGTGGTCATTGCCGGTTTGATCATTGGTGCCGGTGGCGTGTTCTGGTATCTGCAGCAACCGGCTGCGCCCGAGCTGAATGTCTCGACCGCGACGCTGACCTTGCCGGAGGCGTCGGCACCGGTTGAAGTGATTGCGTCATTCGTCATCGCGAGCGAAGTCGCCAGTGAAGTGGCCTCGGCACCTGCCGTCGTCGCAACGAATACGACGCCGGCAAGTGCGGTTGCTTCGGCAACGGCTGTGATTGGCAACGGCGAGTTGCGCCTCGTGGTCGAGCAGGATTCGTGGATCCAGGTGGTCGACGCCGGCGGCAACAAGCTGATTTCGGAGGTGCTCAAGGCCGGTGATGAGCGCACGCTCGGTGGCGTTGCACCGTATCGGATCAAGATAGGCAACGCACCGAAAACCCAACTTTATCTGCGCGGCCAGCGTGTGGATCTGGCGCAGTACAGCCGGTCCGACGTGGCGACGCTGGAACTCAAGTAAGTCCCGATGAGCGATATCCTGATTCCCCGCCGGGCGACCCGCCAGGTTCGCGTCGGCCATGTGATGGTCGGCAGCGAACATCCGGTCGTCGTGCAGTCGATGACCAATACCGACACCGCCGATGCCGAAGGCACGGCGCGGCAGATTTTTGAACTGTGGCGCGCCGGCTCGGAGGTTGTCCGTATTACGGTCAACAGCCCGGAAGCCGCGGCGCAGGTCGGTAATATCAAGACCAAGCTGGAAAACTGGGGTTGTAAAGTGCCGCTGGTGGGCGACTTCCACTTCAACGGTGACCGGCTGCTGCGCGATTACCCCGACTGTGCCGAAGCGCTGGCCAAGTACCGGATCAACCCGGGCAACGTCGGCAAGGGCAGCAAGCGCGACGAGAAGTTTGCCTTCATGGTCGAGAAGGCGGTCGAGCACCAAAAAGCCGTGCGCATCGGCGTTAACTGGGGCTCGCTTGACCAGAGTATGGCCACGCGCTTGATGGACGAGAACGCCAAGCGCGCGGTGCCGTTGTCGGTCGAGGCCATCATGCGCGAGGCGCTGATTCGTTCGGCGCTTGAGTCGGCCGAACAGGCCATCGCTTGGGGCCTGAGCCCGGATCAGATCATTCTGTCGTGCAAGGTCTCGCATGTGCAGGACCTGATTGCCGTGTACCGCGATCTCGGTGGCCGTTGCGATTACCCGCTCCACCTCGGTCTGACCGAGGCCGGCATGGGCAGCAAGGGCATCGTTGCGTCGAGCGCGGCGCTGGCCGTGCTGCTGCAGGAAGGCATTGGCGACACGATCCGTATTTCGCTGACACCGGAACCGGGTGGCGACCGCACCAAGGAAGTCATCGTCGCGCAGGAACTGCTGCAGACGATGGGTTTGCGCGCCTTTACGCCACTGGTGACGGCCTGCCCGGGCTGTGGCCGCACCACCTCGACGGTGTTCCAGGAACTGGCGCAGAAAATCCAGTCCTTCCTGCGTGAGCAGATGCCGGTGTGGCGGGAAGCCTATCCCGGTGTCGAGGACATGAAGGTCGCCGTAATGGGCTGTGTCGTCAACGGTCCGGGCGAATCCAAGCTGGCCGACATCGGCATCAGCCTGCCCGGCACTGGCGAAGTCCCGGTCTGTCCGGTCTACGTCGACGGCGAAAAGACCGTCACGCTCAAGGGCGAACAGGTGGCCGAGGAGTTCCAGGCCATCGTCGAACATTATGTGGTCAGCAATTATGGCGACGGTGGCGTGAAGCGCCGTGCCGTTGCGACCGCCAAAACCATCCCGCTTCAACCGATCCGATAACGCTATGGCACAAACGATTCAAGGCATTCGCGGCATGAACGACATCCTGCCGCAGGAAGGTGCTCGCTGGCAGTATTTTGACGCCGTGGTGCGCGACTGGCTTGCCACCTATGGTTACAACCAGATCCGCACGCCGATCGTCGAAGCGACGCAGCTGTTCGTGCGCGGGGTCGGCGAGCATACCGACATCGTTGAGAAAGAGATGTATGCGTTCGAGGATAGCCTCAACGGCGAACAGCTGGTGCTGCGCCCCGAGGGGACCGCTGGTTGCGTGCGCGCCTGCATTGAGCACGGTCTGCTGTACAACCAGACCCAGCGTCTGTGGTACACCGGGCCGATGTTCCGCCACGAGCGGCCGCAAAAGGGCCGCTATCGCCAGTTCCATCAGGTCGGTGTCGAAGCGTTCGGTTTCAATGGTCCCGATGTCGACGCCGAGATGATCGTGATGCTCGCCGATTTGTGGCGCCGGCTCGGCCTGACCGGGCTGAAACTCGAGCTGAATACGCTCGGTGATTCGGCCGAGCGCGCTGCGCATCGCCAGGCGCTGATTGCCTATCTGGAGCAACACGTCGACATCCTCGACGAAGATGGCAAGCGTCGGCTGTACACCAACCCGCTGCGCGTGCTCGATACCAAGAATCCGGCGCTGCAGGAAATGGCCGAGCATGCGCCGAAACTGAGCGAGTTTCTGGGCGACGAATCACGTGCGCATTTTGCCGGCCTGTGCCGTCTGCTCGAAGACGCCGGCCTCAGCTATACGCTGAACCATCGTCTGGTACGTGGACTCGATTACTACAACCGCTCGGTGTTCGAGTGGACGACCGATCAGCTCGGCGCCCAGGCAACGGTGGCAGCCGGTGGCCGTTATGACGGCCTGGTCGAACAACTGGGCGGGAAACCTTGTCCGGCGGTCGGTTTTGCCATGGGCATCGAGCGCTTGATCCTGCTGCTTGAAACCCAGGGTGTGGAAACGCCGCGTGCGGTGCCGGACGTCTATCTGGTGCACAGCGGCGATGCTGCCAGTCAGGCTGCGTTCCGGGTTGCGCGGGAGCTGCGCGAGGCCGGTCTGAAAGTGGTACTGCATGCCGGCGGCGGTAGCTTCAAATCGCAGTTCAAGAAGGCCGATGCCAGCGGCGCGCGTTTCGCGGTGGTGATCGGCGACGAGGAAGCGGCAGCGGCAACGGCCAATCTCAAGCGCCTGACCGGTGAGTCCGGCGGCGAGCAGCAGGTCGTACCGCAGAACGAACTGGTCGCGCGCCTGAGCGCTGCGGCATAATCGCCGACATTCACGACATTCAATAAACGATTGAGATCGCACGGGGACAGCAATGGCGTTTGACCTGCAAGAACAAGAACAGATTGCCGAATTCAAGGCCTGGTGGAACGACTGGGGCAAATGGCTGGCTGGCGCACTGATCGCCGGGCTGGCGGCTTGGGGCGGCTGGGCAGGGTGGCAAAGCCATCAGGCATCGCAGTCGCGTGACGCTGGCGAGTTGTACGGTCAGGCCGAGACGCAGTTGCTGAACGATCCGGCCAAGCTCGCCGAGACCACCAAATCGATCGAGCAGAAATATGGCTCGACCGCTTACGCGGCACGCGCATCGCTGCTGGCGGCCAAGGCCGATGTCAACGCCAGCAAGCCGGCTGATGCCGAAACCCAGCTGAAATGGGCAATTGCCAATGCCAAGGAAGCGCCGCTGCGTGATGTCGCACGGCTGCGCTTGGCTGCATTGCAGCTCGATGCGGGTCAGTTCGACGCTGCGCTGGCGACGCTGCAGACGCGCGAGGACGACGCGTTCACCGCCTTGTTCGCCGAGGTCCGTGGTGATGTGCTGGTGGAAAAGGGTGACAAGGCCGGTGCGCGTGATGCCTACCGCGATGCGCAATCGAAGTTGCCCAAGGACGCACCGAATCTGAAGTTCGTCGAAGTCAAACTCGAAGCGCTGGGAAAAGATTGAGATGCGAATGAAGTCTAAGTTGTTGGTCGCGGCACCGCTGGCGCTGCTGTTGGCTGCCTGCGGCTCGATCAGCAACGCGCCGACGCCGTCGCCGCTGCCGGTCGTCGAAAATAAGGCCGGTTTGAGCCAGGCGTGGCATACCTCGGTCGGTGGTGAGACCAACTTCCGTTTTCTGCCGGCGCAGGCCGGTGACCGGCTCGTCGTGGCTGGCGCGCCGGACCGGCTGACCGCGCTGTCGCTGGCCAGCGGCGCAAGCCAATGGCAGATCGAGCTCGACAAGCCGATCGCGGGCGGTGTCGGTGCGGGCGAGGGCTTGATCGCGGTCGGCACGCTCAAGGGCGAAGTCTTTACCTATAGCTACGACGGCAAGGCACTGTGGCACGCGCAGCTGAGCAGCGAAATCGTGTCGCCGCCGGCCATCGCCGACGGCATCGTCTTGGTGCGGACGGTCGACGGCAAAATCAGTGGCCTGTCCGCGGTTGATGGCGCGCTCAAGTGGCAGTTTCAGCGCCAGATGCCGGCGCTGATTCTGCGCAACTATGCGCCGATGACCTTGCGTGGCGGCATTGCGCTGGCCGGTCTGGCAGGCGGGCGGATGGTTGCACTCGGTGCTCAGGATGGCCGTGTGCTGTGGGATAGCCCGGTGGCGATGCCCAAGGGCGCCACCGAACTCGAGCGGATCGCCGACGTGGTCTCGTCGCCCGAGGTCAACGGCAATATGGTGTGTGCCGCCGCCTATCAAGGCCGGGTATCGTGCTTCAACGTGTTGAACGGTTCGCCGGTCTGGTCGCGGGAAGTCTCGAGCTACGCCGGCGTCGCCGGCAATAGCCGCGTCCTTGCCGTGACCGATGCCGACGGCAATGTACTTGGCTATGACCGCAACAGCGGTCGCAGCCTGTGGAAGCAGGACAAACTGGTCGCGCGCTCGGTCGGCACACCGACGATGCTCGGCGACTATGTGGCTGTGGCCGATTACGAGGGCTATGTCCATCTGCTCAAGTCTGACGACGGCAGCCTGGTCGGCCAATTGGCGACCGACGGCACGCGCATTGCGGCCGAACCGGTCGTATTCGATAACAAACTGATCGTGCAGTCGCAAAGCGGTGACGTTTTTGCGCTGACTGTGAAATAGACCGTAAGAACATATCAATGAAACCGACGATTGCCCTCGTGGGCCGGCCGAATGTAGGCAAGTCCACGCTCTTCAACCGACTGACCAAGACGCGCGATGCGCTCGTCGCCGATCAGCCGGGTCTGACCCGCGACCGCCATTACGGTCACGGGCGCGTCGGTGAGAAGCCGTACTTTGTCGTTGATACCGGTGGTTTCGAGCCGGTCGTCGACGAAGGCATCATGTTCGAAATGGCGCGGCAGACGCTGCAAGCCGTTGACGAGGCCGATGCCATTGTCTTCATCGTCGATGGTCGTGTCGGCATCACGCCGCAGGACAAGATCATCGCCCAGCGGCTGCGTCAGATCGATCGCCCGGTCTGGGTTGCGGTCAACAAGGTCGAAGGCATGCAACGCGCCGTGGTTACGGCGGATTTCTACGAGCTTGGCTTGGGTGAGCCCGTCGCTATCTCCGGCAGCCATGGCGAAGGCGTGCGCGACCTGATCAACGAAATCCTCGACGGTTTCGAAGTGCCGGTCGATGAAGAAGAAGCGAAACACCCGAAGTTTGCCGTCGTGGGCCGTCCGAACGTCGGCAAGAGCACGCTGGTCAATGCGGTGCTCGGCGAGGAGCGCGTGATCGCGTTCGACGAGCCGGGCACGACGCGTGATTCGGTCTACATCGACTTCGAGCGCAGCGGTTCGCCGTACACCATCATCGACACCGCTGGCGTGCGCAAGCGCGGCAAGGTCACCGAGATGATCGAGAAGTTCTCCGTCATCAAGACCATGCAGGCCATCGAAGATGCCAACGTCGCGGTGCTGGTGCTTGATGCAACCCAGGAAGTGTCCGACCAGGACGCGCGCGTGGCCAGCTTTGTGATGGAAACCGGCCGCGCGCTGGTGGTAGCGGTCAATAAGTGGGAAGCCGCGAATACCGAGCAACGCGACCGGATCAAGCGCGAGATTGATCGCAAGCTGTCCTTCCTCGACTTCGCCAAGTTCCACTACATTTCGGCGCTGGGCGGGCAGGGTGTGGGCGAGCTGTTCAAGTCGATCGACCAGGCTTATACCGCTGCGATGATCAAGATTCCGACGCCGAAGCTGACCAATGCATTGCAGATGATGCTCGAGCGTCAGCAGCCACCGCTTTCCGGCAAGATTCGTCCGAAGATGCGCTATGCGCATCAGGGCGGTTCCAATCCGCCGGTGGTGATTGTGCATGGCAACGCGCTTGAGCAAGTGCCAGATTCTTACTGGCGCTATCTGGAGCGCAGCTTTATGAAGGTGTTCAAGCTGCAGGGCACGCCGCTGCGGGTCCAGTTCAAGCGTAATACGAACCCCTATGACGACAAGAACAAGAAGCCGGGGCCGAAGCCGAAGCCACGTAGCAAGTTCTGATTGCTGCTCCGCAGCATGGTGGCAGCCCGACAAGTTCTGTACTATAAGCGTAAGACGCTACCCCGTTCGACCAAAACGATTCGACCAATAACAAACACATCGGAGAACAACAATGAGTGCCAAGGGGCAAATGCTGCAAGACCCGTTCCTGAACATCCTGCGCAAAGAGCACGTTCCCGTTTACATCTACCTCGTCAACGGCATCAAACTGCAAGGTCAGATTGAGTCGTTTGATCAGTACGTCGTGTTGCTTCGCAACAATGTGACCCAGATGGTGTACAAACACGCGATTTCCACCGTGGTGCCGTCGCGCCCGGTTACGATTCCGCATGACAATCCGCAAGCTGCCGCCGCAGCACCTGCTGGCGAAGCTTGAGCGTTTTGCGTCTAACGTCAACCCCGACAGGCGGCTGCCTTTCGGGGTTTTCACTTGTTTGGGCCTTGTGTGCCACTGAAAAAAGATAGGCATGTTTGAACGTCATAAGGGCGGCGACTCGGCCGTCTTGGTTTGTCTCGACTTTGGCGAGCCGGACTATCGCGATGGCGTCGACGAATTCGTCCAGTTGGTCGAAAGCGCCGGCGTCACGCCGTTGTACATCGTGGAGGGCAAGCGTGCCCGACCGGATCCGGCGTATTTCGCCGGTAGCGGCAAGGCACAGGAAATCGCCGAGGCAGTGCAGGCGCACGAAGCGCCGATGGTGATTTTTAACCATCAGCTTTCTCCTGCCCAAGAGCGCAATCTCGAACGCGTCATGCAATGCCGCGTGATCGATCGGACAACGCTGATCCTCGATATTTTTGCCCAGCGCGCCCGCACCGCCGAGGGCAAGCTGCAGGTCGAACTGGCGCAATTGGCGCATATCCAGACACGATTGATTCGCGGTTGGACGCACCTTGAGCGTCAGAAGGGCGGGATTGGCTTGCGTGGCCCAGGGGAGACGCAGCTTGAAACCGACCGCCGCCTGATCGGGATTCGCGTCAAACGACTCAAGGACCAGCTTGCCACGGTGCAAAAGCAGCGCGCGACGCAACGTCGTGCCCGTGCACGCCGCGGTCAATTTACGGTGTCGATTGTCGGCTATACCAACGCGGGCAAGTCGACGCTGTTCAATGCGCTGACCAAGGCCAAAATCTACGCAGCGGACCAGTTGTTTGCGACGCTCGATACCACGTCGCGCAAGCTGTTTCTTGATACGGAACACTCGGTCATTCTGTCCGACACGGTTGGATTCATACGCAGCTTGCCGCATACGCTGGTTGCGGCGTTTCGGGCTACGCTGGAGGAGACGATCGAGGCCGATCTGTTACTGCATGTGGTCGACGTGAATCATCCGCTGCGTGATGCGCAGGTGGAAGCTGTCAATGAGGTTTTGCAGGAAATTGGTGCGGAACGGATTCCGCAATTGATGGTCTGGAACAAGATCGACCTGAAGGGAGGCGAGCCAGCTGTCCTGCTGAACGAGTATGGTAAGATTCAGGCCGTGCGTCTGAGTGCCATGCGCGGGAATGGCTTGGACCTGCTCCGTTCGGCTTTGGTCGATCTCATGAGCCAACCCAGCGAGGAAAACTAACGATAATGAGCCAAAACGACCCGCAATGGGGCGGCCGCCGCAAGGATGGCCCGCCTGATCTCGACGAAATGATCCGCAACCTGACGGGCAAGCTTTCCCGTTTCTTTGGTGGCGGCAATGGTCAGGGACCACGTCCACAATTGAGCGGCCGAGGCGGCCTGACCGGCATTGGCGCAATCGTCGCCGTGCTTTTGGTGCTCTGGGGCGCTTCCGGTTTCTATGTGGTCGACGAGCGTGAAGACGCCGTGATCATGCGCTTTGGCCGCTACGTCGAAACGGTCGAGAACTCCGGTCTGCATTGGCATCTGCCGTGGCCGATCGAAAGTCGCGAACTGGTCAATGTCACCGAAATCCGCAGTCTTGACGTCGGTGCACGCGCCGAAGGCAAGTCGGACGATGAAGCGGTGATGCTGACCGGCGACCAGAACATCATCGATGTGCAGCTCGAAATCCAATACACGCTGAAGTCGGCGAAGGATTTCGTGTTCAACAACCGCCGTAGCGACAAGGATGGCAAAGACCTGGTCAAACAGGCTGCCGAGACCGCGATTCGCGAAGTGATTGGCAAGAACAAGGTTGATTACGTGCTCAACGAAGGGCGCGGGAAGATCGGTGAGGACACCAAGGAGCTGATGCAAGAGCTGCTGGATCGCTACGCAACCGGCGTTTCGGTGGCCCGGGTCAATATCTCCGATGCCCAGCCGCCTGAGCAGGTTCAGGCCGCGTTTGCCGATGCAGTCAAGGCGCGCCAGGACAAAGCGCGCTTGATCAACGAAGGCACCGCCTACGCCAACGATGTGGTGCCGAAGGCCAGTGGTATGGCGTCGCGACTGGTGCAGGAAGCCGAAGGCTACAAGCAGCAGGTCGTTGCGCGTGCCGAAGGTGATGCCGCGCGCTTTACGCAAGTGGCGACCGAGTATGCGAAGGCACCGCAGGTAACCCGTGAGCGGATGTATCTGGATGCGATGCAGCAGATGTATCAGAACACCACCAAGGTGCTGGTCGATCAAAAGTCGGGCAATAATCTGCTGTATCTGCCGCTCGACAAGCTGATGCAGATGACTTCCTCCTCTACACCGGCTACGACCGGTGAAGTGGCCAAGCCGGCGGCCGAGGCCGTAGCGGCTCCGGTGCCCGCACCGCGCGCGAATGATCGCGGCGAGCGTTACGGTCGATAAGGGGGAGAAAAAATGAACCGTATTTTGCCAACGCTGGCATTGATTCTGGTGGCGCTGTTCGTACTGAGTACGACGTTCTTTACCGTCGATCAGCGTCAGTACGCCGTGGTGTTCCAGTTTTCCGAAGCCAAGCGCGTCATCAGCGATCCGGGGATCCACTTCAAGATCCCGTTGCTGCAGGATGTCCGTTACTTCGATAAACGCATTCAAACAATCGACGAAAACCAGCCGGCACGGGTGCAGACGATCGAGAAGATGAACGTCAAGGTCGATAGCTACATCAAGTGGCAGATTTTTGATGTTGAGCGTTATTACAAGGCAGTGGGGCTTGACGAGCGTAAAGCCGTTGACCGGCTGCGCAACACCGTCAACAACATGCTGCGCGACGAGTTCGGCAAGCGCACGGTGCAGGACGTGATTTCCGGCAAGCGCGAAGAAGTCATGGCCTATGTGCGCAAAGTGGCAGATGAGGATGCTAAGCGGATCGGTGTGCGTGTCGTGGATGTTCGGGTCAAGCGTGTCGAGTTGGAAGACAGCACGCTGGTATCGGTGTACGAACGGATGCAATCCGAACGCAAAGCCGTGGCCAGTCAGTTGCGCGCCGAAGGTTCGGCCGATGCCGAGAGAATCAGGGCAGAAGCCGACAAGCAGCGCGAAGTGATCATGGCGGACGCGTACAATCAGGCGCAGCAGCTCAAGGGCCAGGGTGACGGCAAGGCCGCCGCGATCTACAACGCGGCCTATGGCAAGAACCCGGAGTTCTACTCGTTCTACAAGAGTCTGGACGCCTACAAGCAGAGCTTCAGCAAGAAGAGCGATGTGCTGGTTGTCGATCCGAGCTCGGACTTCTTCAAGTACATGAAGAACCCGCGGAGCGGCAGCAAGTGATCGAGGCGCTGGCATTGGCACTAGCCTTGGTCATGGTGATCGAAGGCCTGCTGCCGTTTGCAATGCCAGCGTTCTGGAAGCGCAATATGTTGCGGATTGCCGGTTTGCCCGACCGGCATATTCGCGTGTTCGGCTTGGTTTCGTTGCTGGGAGGCATGCTGCTGGCACTGGTGGCGCGCTGACTGGCGTTGTGATGGATTGATGGTGCCCGACCGGCTTTGCCGGCGGGCCTTTGGTTTGAATGGAAGCATGAGAAACTGGATTCTCCCGGAGCACATTTCCGACGTTTTGCCGCGCGAGGCGCGGCAGATCGAGACCATGCGTCGCGGCATGCTCGATTTGTTCGGCCACTACGGCTACGAGCTGGTGATGCCGCCGCTGGTCGAGTACGTCGAATCGCTGTTTCTGCTGGACGATCCGGCATTGAATCTCAAGACGTTCAAGCTCGTCGACGAGCTGACCGGACGTCAGATGGGGCTGCGCGCGGACATAACGCCGCAGGTTGCCCGCATTGATGCGCACATCCTCAATCGCAAGGGCGTCACCCGGCTGTGCTATGCGGGCTCGGTGGTCAATACCCGTCCGGACGGGATTCAATCGACGCGCGAGCCACGGCAGATTGGTGCCGAGATTTACGGTAGTACCAATGTCGCCGCCGATGTCGAAATCATCGAGTTGCTGTTCGCCTGTCTGGGGATTGCGGGTCTCGAGGACGTGCGGCTGGATATTGGCCATATCGGTCTGTTTCATGCGCTGGCCGATGCAGCATCGTTGCACGGCGAGCGCCGCGAACAGGCATTCTCTGCGCTGCAGCAAAAAGATGTGCCGACGCTGCAGACGCTGACGGCGGATTTGCCGAAAGATCTCGCGCTCGGTTTGTGTGCGCTGCCTTCGCTGTACGGCGGTGCCGAAACGCTTGCGCGCGCACGTGCCGCTTTGCCGCCGGTTGCCGGTATTGGCGAGGCGATCGATGCATTGCAAGCGCTGGCGACCGCGCTGGCGGCACGGCAGATTGCGGTTCGTTTCGATCTGGCCGAGGTCAAGAGCAGCGACTATCACACCGGGCTGGTCTTTGCGGCCTATACCCGGGGATTCGCGAATGCGCTGGCGCGTGGCGGCCGCTACGATCGCGTTGGGGAAAAATTCGGCCGGGCGCGTGCAGCGACCGGCTTCAGTCTCGATGTTCGCGCACTGACGCGTCTGCCGTTCCCGGATGCCGCACCCGGCATCCTGGCGCCGGTTGGCGACGATCCGCGGCTGATCGCCGCGATTCGTGCGCTGCGGGCGCAAGGGGAGACCGTTGTGGTCGACCTCGGCGTTGTTGCCGGCGAAGTACGCGTCGATCGGCAGCTGGTCGAGGGCAAAGATGGCTGGCAGGTCGTCGCATTCGACGGCAAGGCATAATCCGGTCTGCGCGGCTGCCCGCTGCGCTTACCGTTTGCATTTACATTTGATTGATTGAGGTTAGGCATGAGCAGAAATGTGGTCGTGATCGGCACCCAGTGGGGCGACGAGGGCAAAGGCAAGATCGTTGACTGGCTGACGGACCAGGCACAGGGCGTGGTGCGCTTTCAAGGCGGCCACAATGCCGGTCACACACTGGTTGTCGGTGGCAAGAAGACCGTGCTGCGCCTGATTCCGTCGGGCATCCTGCACGCAGGCAAGGCATGTTTTATCGGCAATGGCGTGGTGATTTCGCCGGAAGCGCTGCTGAAGGAAATCGACGAGCTGGAAGCAGCCGGTGTCGACGTCCTCAAACGCTTGAAGATTTCCGAAGCGTGTCCGCTGATCCTGCCGTATCACATCGCCATCGACCAGGCACGTGAAGCGGCCAAGGGCGACAAAAAGATCGGTACCACCGGTCGTGGCATCGGCCCGGCTTACGAGGACAAGATCGCGCGTCGCTCGATCCGTCTGCAAGACCTGTACTACCCGGAGCGTTTCGCGGCCAAGCTGCTTGAAAACCTCGACTGGTACAACTTTGCGCTCAAGCACTATTTCAAGGCCGAGCCGCTCGACTTCCAGCGCGTCCACGATGAGACGCTGGCCTACGCCGAGCGTATCAAGCCGATGATGGCCGATGTGTCGCGCGATCTGTACGAACTGAACAAGTCCGGCGCGCCGCTGCTGTTCGAAGGTGCGCAGGGTACGCTGCTCGACATCGACCACGGCACCTATCCGTTCGTGACCTCGAGCAACTGTGTTGCCGGCGCGGCCGCGCCGGGTGCCGGCGTTGCGCCGCAGATGCTGCAATACGTGCTCGGCATCGTGAAGGCCTACACGACCCGCGTCGGTTCGGGCCCGTTCCCGACCGAACTGTTCGACGATGTCGGCATGGGTCTGGCGCAGCGCGGCAACGAGTTCGGCTCGGTGACCGGCCGGCCGCGTCGTTGCGGCTGGTTTGACGCCGCTGCACTGAAGCGCTCGATCCAGATCAACGGCGTGTCCGGTCTGTGCGTGACCAAGCTTGACGTCATGGACGGTATCGAGACGATCAACCTCTGCACTGGCTATCACCTTGACGGCGAGCTGGTTGATATTCTGCCGATCGGCGCGGAAAATATCGCGCGTTGCGAACCCGTATACGAAGCCATGCCAGGCTGGACCGAGTCGACCGTCGGCATCAAGCGCTTCGAGGATCTGCCGGCAAATGCACAGGCTTACCTGAAACGGATCGAGGCGATCTGCGAGGCACCGGTAGATATGATTTCGACCGGTCCGGATCGTGAAGAGACCATCGTGCTGCGTCATCCGTTCAACGGCTAAGTACGCGCTGTCGTCCAAAAAAGCCCCGCTTGATGCGGGGCTTTTTGTTTTTCGGCTAGGCCTTTGATGGTCAGAACTGGCAGAGCTTGTTAGTGATAATGAGTGTCGTTGTTAAGTTGGTGGCGTGCGATGAGCAAACTTCTGGCGCTCACCGTTGCGCTTGCCTACCTTCAGACTGGCATTTGGCATCGTCAGCCGGCTCGCGCCGGTCGAGCAGCAGGTCAACCCGGTCGCGTGCCGCTGTCATGCAAAGGTCTGGGGCGGATCCTCGACCTGCGCGGCCGCGTTGGGGGCTATGCATGGCTGTGTGGGCCGGGCAGTGAAGAACAAACCGTTCATCGGCTTGCCCGCGGGCGTGGGTTGCCGTTACTTGCGTACCGAATGGAATTGAAAGCATAATGAGAATGCTTATCAATATTTTACTTCGCCCCCATGTACGTTTGCGTCTGCAACAGCGTTACCGACAAAGACATCCACCGCGCCGTCATGCGGGGTGTGCGCACATTCAAGGAACTCAAGCACGAGACCGAAGTGGCAACGTGCTGTGGCAAGTGTGCGGGCTGTGCCAAGCAGGTGCTGAAAGAGGCGATACATCACCATGCCCGGGATGAGCATGCACTTCCGGCTTTCGGTGGTCTGGCAGCTGCCTGAGTCGTCACAAAGAATGCAAACGGGGCGCCCATGGGCGCCCCGTTGTCGTTGATGCTACCGGAATCAGCTGGCCTGCAGTTGCAGGTAGTTCGGTAGGCCCAGCGCCTCGATCAGGCCCAGCTGCTGTTCGAGCCAGTGGGCGTGATCCTGCTCGGTATCGTCGAGCAACTGAATCAGCATATTGCGGGTTACGTAATCCTGGACCGACTCACACAGCGCAACGACCTTTTTCAGTGCATTGGCGACCTCAATCTCGGTCAGTAGGTCATTTTTCAGCATGGCCGGCACATCGGCACCGATGCGTAGTGCGGTGCGTGCCGCCACGTTCGGGGTGCCGCCGAGGAAAAGAACGCGGGCGATCAGCTTGGTCGCATGGCCGATTTCGTCACCACGCTCGTGGTCAATCCGGGCGAACAGCTTGGTGTAGCCCCAATTGTCGTACATCTGGCTATGCACGAAGTACTGGTCGATGGAGGTAAGCTCGGCGGCGAGTAATTCGTTCAGTGCGGTGATGACCTTGGTATTGCCTTGCATGGTGATTCTCCGTCCTTATTCGCCGACTTGCGATTGCAGGTAGTTCTGCAGGCCCAACGAGGTCCGCAGCTCGGCCTGGGTGTCCAGCCAGTCGAGATATTCTTCCTCGTCCTCTAGCAGGTTTTCCAGCAGATCGCGAGAAACGTAATCCTGAGTTTCCTCACAGAGCGCGATGGCTTCCCGCAGCGTCTTGAGGTGGCCGCCGACCAGTTTGTGATCGCAATCGAGCATTTCCGGTACGACTTCACCGATCAGGAGCTTGCCGAGCTGCTGCAGATTGGGCAGGCCTTCGAGGAAGAGGATGCGTTCGATCAGCTTGTCGGCGCGCTTCATCGCGTCGATCGACTCGTGATAAACACGGTCGTTCAGCGCCTTGTAGCCCCAGTTGCGGTACATGCGCGCATGCAGGAAGTACTGGTTGATCGCCACCAGCTCGTTGCCCAGAACGCCATTCAGCGCCTTGATGACTTTTTTGTCGCCTTGCATCGTGATTCTCCAATTTCTTATTGCTGGGTTTATTTTATCCCGGTTTGATTGGAATTCTAATTATTTGTTTGCACGTATATCTGAACATATTGGGAATCATTACTATTCAATTGTTATAAGAATAATAATTCTCATTAATCGATTAATTGCGCCGTCATGTGGCGAGGTAGAGCGCCGCCAAGGTGCGTGGTAGTCTGCCGGACGTCCAGATGATGAGGTGCATCCATGCCAATGCCGTCCGCCGACCAGCTTGCGCTGGCGCAAGAACTCGCCGATGCCAGTGCCAAGGTGATCCGCAGTTACTACCGCAGTGATTTCGCCATCGTCGACAAGGACGATGCCAGCCCGGTGACCCTGGCGGATCGCGAGGCCGAGAAGGCGATGCGGGCGCTGATCGAAGCGAAGCGGCCGCAGGATGGCATCATCGGCGAGGAGTTCGGCGAGCAGAATGCCGAGGCAGATTGGGTCTGGGTGCTGGATCCGGTCGATGGCACCAAATCGTTCACCGTCGGACGTCCGCTGTTCGTAACGCTGATTGGTTTGATGTATCGCGGCGAACCGGTTTTCGGCGTGATCAACCAGCCGATCACCGCAGACCGCTGGGTCGGCGGTGAAGGCGTGCCGACGACCCTGAACGGCCAGCCGGTACGCAGCAGCGATGTCGCGACGCTGGCCGGGGCGATCATCGGCACTACCGGCCCGGAATACCTGCCGCGTGCCCGACCGGTGTTCGAGTCGCTGGCCAAGCGTGGCCGCTACCAGATCTACGGCGGCGACGGTTACCTGTACGCGCAACTGGCGAGCGGCTGGTTGCAGCTTGTTGTCGAGGAAGGCCTGAAACTGCACGATTTTGCGGCGCTGGCGCCAGTGGTCAACGCTGCCGGTGGCAAAATGACCGACTGGCAGGGGCGGGCATTGCACCGCCATAGCGAAGGCTGCGTGCTGGCTGCGGCCAATGCGACGCTGCATGCGGCGGTGCTCCCCGAGCTGGCGGCATTGGCGGTATAATCGGCGTAAATACCGCCGCACGGATTAGCCGATCATGTTCAAGAACACCCAATACGTTTCCGAATACACCCAGTTCATGCAGGGTTTCCTGAAGGACAACCCAGAAGTGGCCAAGGGCCAGGTCGATGGTCGTGCGCTGCTGTGGGACAAGTCACCGATCAATCTGGACGAGCGCACCCGCGCCGCCGAGTCGAACGTGGCGCAAAAGTCCTACCCGTATCTGACCGAGTAATTCACTCGCGTCGATGTTGTGAACAGGCCGGTTTCCCCGGCCTGTTTGCTTTTCGGCCCGGCTGGGCTGCCGGGGCTGCATGTTAATATCGGCCCGATTCAATCCTAGGAAGTCCTCCATGCGTCTGGGTACCCCATTGTCCGCATCGGCCACCAAGGTCATGCTGCTCGGCTGCGGCGAGCTCGGTAAAGAAGTGATCATCGCCTTGCAGCGCCTTGGCGTTGAAGTGATCGGTGTCGATCGCTATGTCGATGCGCCCGGCATGCAGGTTGCACATCGCAGCCACGTGATCAATATGGCGGACGCGCAGGCCTTGCGGGCACTGGTTGAAGCCGAGCGCCCGCAGCTGATCGTGCCCGAAATCGAAGCGATTGCGACCGAAGAGCTGCTGCGCATCGAGGCCGACGGCCTGGCCGAGGTGATTCCGACCGCGCGCGCAGCCAATCTGACGATGAACCGCGAAGGCATTCGCCGTCTCGCCGCCGAGACGCTCGGGCTGCCGACGTCACCTTACCGTTTTGCCGCAAGCTTCGACGAGATGGCGGCAGCGGTTGCCGAGATCGGTTATCCGTGTCTGGTGAAGCCGGTGATGTCGTCGTCGGGCAAGGGGCAATCGACGCTGAAGGGGCCGGATGATCTGCGCGCGGCGTGGGATTACGCGGCCAGCGGCGGCCGGGTCGATGCCGGCAAGGTCATCGTCGAAGGCTTCATCGATTTCGATTACGAAATCACGCTGCTGACGGTTCGCGCGATCGGCGCATCGGGCGAGATCGAAACGCAGTTCTGCGCGCCGGTCGGCCATGTGCAGGTCCAGGGCGACTATGTCGAGAGCTGGCAGCCGCAGGCGATGAGCCCGCTGGCGCTGCAGCGCGCCCAGGAGATCGCCAAGGCCGTCACCGACAACCTCGGCGGTCGTGGTCTGTTTGGCGTCGAGCTGTTCGTCAACGGCGACACGGTGTGGTTCTCAGAAGTCAGCCCGCGACCGCACGATACCGGCTTGGTCACGCTAGCCAGTCAGCGTTTCTCCGAGTTCGAGCTGCACGCGCGCGCGATTCTCAAGCTGCCGGTCGATGCCAGTCTGCGCGAACCGGCGGCGAGTGCGGTGATATACGGCGGCATGGACGCGGTTGGCATCGCTTTCGATGGCGTGGCCGAGGCGCTGGCGGTGCCGGGCGCGGATCTGCGCCTGTTCGGCAAGCCCGAGGCGTTCGAGCGCCGCCGTATGGGTGTGGCGATCGTCGCCGCAGCCGATACCGAAGTCGCGCGCGAACGCGCCAAGCTTGCCGCCGGCAAGGTCAAGCCGGTCGAGGGGCAGGCATGAGCGAAGTACAGGAAATGACGCCGTATCAACTGCTTGGCGGCGATGTGGTGTTGCGACAGCTGGTTGATCGTTTCTACGACATCATGGCAACCGACCCGCGTGCGGCGGGCATCCACGCGATGCACGCGCCGGACACCGCGCTGATCCGCGACAAGTTTTTCGATTTTCTCTCCGGCTGGCTCGGCGGGCCGCAGCGCTTTATCGACAAATATGGCCACCCGCGCCTGCGTGCGCGGCATATGCCGTTTGCGATCGGCGAATCCGAGCGTGATCAGTGGCTGCTGTGCATGTTTCAGGCCATGGAGCAGACACCCATGGATCCGGCGCTGCGCGAGCATCTGGAAGAGGCGTTCTACAAGACCGCCGACTTTATGCGCAACCAGGGCTGATCGGCCCGCGCCGGGAGACACGGATGCTGATTCTGCCCTTGCCGGCGCAACCCGACTGGCGCCGCCCGCCGTGGGTGACCTTGCTGCTGATTGTCAGCTGCTGCCTGATCTATTTTGGCGCGCAGTATCATGATGACGCGCGTCGCGAGCGTGCCTTCCAGCGCTATCACGCGGTCGGCTTGGCCGAGGTCGAGCTGCCGCGCTACCTCAGCGAGCTCGAGCGTCGCGGCGAACGGGCGCTGCTGGCTGAGCTGCGCGCGCAGGGGGACGGCCTGTCACCGCTCACCTTGATGGCCTTGCAGGGCGATCCGGATTTCCTGCAGCGGCTCGCCAGTGACCGGATCATCACGCCGGACATGCCCGAATACGCCGAGTGGCGCAGCGGCAGGGCCGAATTCGACCGCTTGTACCGGCAGGTGTTCACCGATCGTTTTGCCTTGCGGCCGGCGGCGCCGACAACGGTGGCGACGCTGATGCATATGTTCATGCACGGTAGCGTTGACCACCTGCTGGGCAATATGGCGATCCTGTTTATCGTCGGCTACACCGTCGAGGCGGCGCTCGGTGGTAGCGTGTTTCTGCTGTTCTACGTGCTGGCGGGCCTCGGCGCGGCGATTCCGGATCTGATCGGCGGCGCGCCGCGCTACTCGGTCTCGCTGGGCGCGTCCGGCGCGATCGCTGGTGTGATGGCGATGTTTGTCGTGCTCTATGGCCTGCGCAAGATCCGCTTCTTTTACTGGGTCGTCGTGTACTTCAGCACGATGAAGGCGCCGGCACTGATCGTGCTGCCGATCTGGCTGCTGACCGAGTTGTGGATGAGGCTGAGTTCGCCCGAGAGCAACGTCAACTATATGGCGCACTTTGCCGGCCTGTTGAGCGGTGCCGCGCTGGCCGCCGCGTATCGCGGTTATCGCAAGGGGCGGTCGGCTGCGCGGATCGAGGCCGACGACGTAGCCGAACAGGATGTCGTGCAGCGACGTCAGGCCGAGCAGTGGGCCAAGGCGCTGCAGTTCGACAAGGCGGCAACGGCCTACGCCAGACTGATCCAGCGACAGCCCGACCGCGCCGCGCTTGCCGCCGCCTTTTATCACGTTGCCAAACTGCAGGCCGATTCGGCCTTGCGGCAGCAGGCGGCGCTCAAGGTGCTGGAGCTGGCGCCAGCCGAGCCAGCGCTGCGTGCGGCGGCATCCGAAGCCTGGCAGGTTGCGCTGGCCCAGCGCTGGCCGCTCCCGAAGCTGTCGGTGTCGCAGTGGCTGCGGCTGGCTGCGGGCTGGCTGGACGACGGTCAGCTCGACAGTGCCGACCGCTTGTTGCGGATGCTGGTGCAGCGCGCACCTGCGCAGGCGGCGCTACCTGCCTTGCTATACCGTACCGGCAAGCAGTTCCGGCAGCAGGGCGAGGCGAGGCGCGCCGACGCCGTCTGGCTGCTGCTGACTCAGCATTATCCGGCCGCCGATGAGGTCAGGCTGCTGCCTCACTGAGTTGCGAGCCGGTCGAGTACCTGCAGCAGCTTCTCGGCTTCGGGGCGGGCGGCATGCTGCGGGAAGCGCGCGATCAAGGCCTGCAGCAGTTTTCGGGCCTGCGCATCGTCACCCCGGTGCTCGCACAGGATGCGCGCGCCCAGCAGCATCGCCGAGGCGATCTCGGCATTGCCCGGATAACGTTTTTCAAATCCGCGCAACAGGCTGATCGCCAGCGCGGGTTTGTGCTGCTCGCGCGCCAGTTGTGCCAGCCGCACGGCCAATTCACCGCCGGCCGGCTGGAAGTCGGCAAGCCGCAGCCGGACCGACTCGACGACACTCAGGCCCTGACCGGGCTTGCCGGCATGCTGTAGGGCCGCAAGGTAGTGGTTTGCCGCGCTGCGCAGCATGTCGTCCGCCGCCTCGGTGGCCAGCAGCAGTTTCAGATAACGCTCGTGCAGCGTAAGGTCTGCAGCGTGCTCACGCAGCGCGCTGCGCAGCGCCATCAGCGCGGCATCGGTATTGCCGGCGCTCAGCAGCGCCCCGACTTCGTCGATCGCGCGTTGCTGCGGCGTTTGCGGTGTCGGTGCCGCGTCGTGCACGGCCAGACCGATGGCGTCGTGATACTGATACAGCACGTAGCCCATCAGCCGGTACATCACCAGCGTGAAGTACATGTAGATGAAGCCCACGCCCAGCCAGATCAGCAGCGGGTTGTCGAGCCAGCGCGGCAGGTAGTACGTCGCTGCCGAGGCGCTGATCCCGAGCATGGACAGGCAGGCCCAGAGGCCGAGATAGGGCAGGCCGATATCGCGGATCAGACCCCAGAGCCGTTCGGGCGATACCGACTCGATCAGGCTGTCGCTGAGGGTGAGCTGCATGATGCTGGCCGGCCAGACCAGCAGCAGTACCAGCGACAGCAGTTCGGCAGCCAGCGACCCTAGCGCCGTGCCGGCCAGCGCTACGGCGGCGCCAGCAAGCACCAGGGCGGCGAAGTGTTTGTAGGGTCGCCAGCGATGTGATTCGTCATGCTCGAACGCCAGCGGCATTTCGCCGTGGAGGCCGATCGCAGTGCGCTCCAGCACAGAAAATGCGAAGCGCAGAAAGCAGACCGCGACAAGCAGCATGCCCAGTGTGCTGGGCAATCCGCCGCCGGTCAGCCACATCAGCGCGCCAAAGATCAGCACGAAACCGATCAGCGGCAGAAGCGCTTCCACCCGGAACGGATAGGCGAAAAACCCGGGAAAGCACTCCCAGTAGGGGGTGATGGCAGCGGCGGTCGGGCGGCGCGTGGTCATGGTCTGGGCTGGGTGAACGGAAACGCCGATACTTTATCCGAGCAATAGGATCGGCGTCATTTTTACGTCAGACAGTGACTGCGTGTCGGGCCGGAGCGGGCGTGCCGGGTGTCCGGCGCTTCTGCCCCTCAGTCGCCGTGTTGGCAATCCTTGCGGTAGCCGGGTAGATCCGCTGCGGCGGGCGCGCAGGCCAGTTTGCGGGCTTGTTCGATGGCTGCGGGGAGTGCCGCGCGATCGAGCGTGCGCCAGCCCATTTGCTCGCCAAAGTAGCGTGCCCACGCAAATTCGACGAAGTAAGCGTGCTTGGTCTTGTCGTAGATGCCCGCATCCTGCGCGTAGCCGGCCAGGCTGCGGTAGGGATCATCGCCGAGGGCCGTCAGCGAGGTCGGTAACTGGCTCGGCTGGATCGCCTTGCCGCGTGCGTCGTACAGCCAGGCCCAGTGGCGCGCCGCCATTTGCGGCCAAAAATCGCTGTCGAGCTTGCCGATCAGTCTGACCGTTGCCTGTGTCTGGCCGATTTTCAGCAGCGCGCTGCTCAGGTGATGGCGGTCGGTCAGATAGAAGTTGCCATCAGGGCCAAGTACGACCGGAATCTGCTTCTTGCGTTCGATCGTGTCGAGCTGCGCCGCTGTTTTGCCGACGAGCTCGCTCGCTTCGTCATCGACCTGCATTTGCCCGACATTGGCCTGCGTCGGGCGCAGCGCGGTCAGCGGCAACTGGCAATCGTTGCCGACCGGCGTTTGTGTCGTGCACGGCGCTGCCAGCAGTAGCGGGCTGGTGAGCAACAACAGGGCAAGCATCTGAATGCGCATATTACGTTCCGTCGGCGTAGCCGTTTTGTCGCCAGGCTTCGAACACCGTGACCGCGACCGCGTTGGAAAGGTTGAGACTGCGCTGGCCGGCCTGCATCGGCAGGCGGATGCGCCGTTCAGCGGCGAAGCGGGCCAGTACTTCGTCCGGCAGGCCGCGCGTTTCCGGGCCGAAAACAAACACATCACCGGGCTGGAAGCGCAGCGCATCGAAGCGCGTGCTGCCCTTGGTCGTCATTGCAAAAAAGCGCCGGTCGGGCAGGGCTGCGAGCAGTGCATCCCAATCCTCGTGAACGCGCAGCTCGGCGTACTCGTGGTAGTCGAGCCCGGCGCGCTTGAGCTTGCTGTCGTCAAGTTCAAAACCCAGCGGTTTGACAAGGTGTAGCGTACAGCCGGTATTGGCGGCCAGACGGATGACGTTGCCGGTGTTGGGGGGGATTTCCGGCTGGAAGAGGACGATGTCGAACATTGGATGAACCGATAAATGGTGGGTGATTATTGACGCAATGAGTAAGTGGTTGTGCCTATGCTGCAGCAGCACATTATGTGTCGGGGTAAGTCCCTATGGTACTGATTCCAGAAGAGATTCTGATCTCGGCAGCAAAGATGGCCATGCTCGACGGGCTGGCACCGGCGCAGACGATGGCGGTGGTGTTTCGCGCGATCGATCATGAATTTGCCGGCGCCGGCGGGCGCCGCTTCAATCCGGCCCGTACCGCTGGGGTCGGGGCGGCGATCTATGCCGCCATGTTCGGCTATCCGCTGCGGTTTGTCATCGACCCGACGGCGCGCGGCGGGCATCGCTGGGAGAGTGAACTACCCGAACACGGCTACAGCCAGCCGTTTCAAGGCCTGTTCATCGAAGCCATGCTGCTCGTCGACAGTCATCGGCGACGCCGGCAACTGGTTGCCTGACTGTTGTCACTGCGCTGACATGTTCTGCCGTTAGCCTTGCGCTCTCAGCGTTTCTGCCCAGTGCGAAAGCGAGCTGCTAGAATCGGCTGCAGCTTTCTATACCGGAATCTTCATGAATACCGCCACTTTGCTGATCAGTTGCCCGGACCGCAAAGGCCTGTCTGCCGCGATCGCCAATTTTCTGTACACCTACAACGCCAACATCGTTCACGTCGATCAGCATCAGGACAATTCGGAAAATCTGTTCTTGATGCGTGTCGAATGGGATCTGACCGACTTCACCCTCGATATGGGCGCGTTCACGCCGGCTTTCCAGCCGATCGCCGATCGTTTTCAGATGCAGTGGACCGTCGCGCTGTCGGCCGAACGGCCGAAGATGGCGATTTTCGTCTCCAAGTACGACCATTGCCTGGTCGATCTGCTGTACCGCCACAAGAGCGGCGAGCTGCATTGCGACATTCCGCTGATCATTTCCAATCACGAAGATTGCCGCGCGCTCGCCGAGTTTTACGGTATCGCCTATCACGTGATTCCGGTCGGCAAGGACAACAAGGCCGAGGCCGAGGCCGCGCAGAAGGCGCTGCTGCTCGCGCACGGTATCGACCTGATCGTGCTGGCGCGCTATATGCAGGTGCTGTCGCACGAATTCACCGCCGCGTATCCGCAGCGCGTGATCAATATCCACCACAGCTTCCTGCCGGCGTTCGACGGCGCCAAGCCTTATCACCGGGCCTTTGCGCGCGGCGTGAAGCTGATCGGTGCGACCAGCCACTATGTGACCGAAGTGCTCGACGATGGTCCGATCATCGAGCAGGACGTCATCCGCATCTCGCATCGCGACGATGTCGAAGAGCTGATCCGCAAGGGCCGCGACCTGGAAAAAATGGTGCTGGCGCGCGCGGTGAAGTGGCATCTCGAGCACCGTGTGCTGGTGTATTCGAACAAGACCGTGATCTTCGCCTGATCCGCCGGGCCTGATGCAAACTCTGATTCGAGACGCCTTCGACGTCGCCCGTTTCAAGGTCGCACCACTGGCGCACTATCGCTATCCGGTGTGGCAGCCGTTGCTGTGGCTGGCGCTGCTGTCGACGGCGGCAGCGCTCAGCGCCGGTGATTTTGACGCGCCGTTGCCCGCCCGCGTGGCATTTTTCGTCACGCTCGACCTGCTCAGCAGCATAGTGTCGACCTTGTGGCTGATGGGCTGGCTCAAATTGCTCGACCGCAAGCCGCTGGGCGCCAGTCTGTTTCCGCTGGTCGTACTCGCGGCGACACCGCAGTTGTTGCAGCCGCTCGTCTCGCTGCTTGGAGGCGATGCCGAACTGGTCGCGACGATCGTGCTGACGCTGTACGGCCTTGTCGTGCTGGTTCGTGCGGTGGCCGTATCCACCGCCCACCGCGCTGGGCAGATTGTCGCCGGCTTGCTGGCCTATCTGCCGCTGGCGCTGCTGCAGTACGGGCTGGCGGTGCAATTGGCCACCTCGTTTGGCTGGGTTGCCGCCGAGGTGGCGCGATGAGCGCGTTCCGTTATCGCGCAGTCGACGCCAGCGGCAAGGAAGTACGCGGCGGGATCGAGGCCGATAACGCGCGTGGTGCAAGACTGCAGCTGCGTGAGCGTGGCCTGTGGGTCAGCGAGCTGAACGAAGGCGCCATCGACGCCAGAACGCAACGTCAGCGTCGCCTTGGTACCGCGCGGCTGGCGTTGTTGACGCGGCAGTTGTCGACGCTGCTCGATGCCGGATTGACGATCGACGAGGCCTTGGTCGTGCTGGGCGAGCAGAGCGACGGCGAGCGCGAAAAAGCACTGGTGGCGGCGATCCGTAGTGAAATCCTCGCCGGCGTGTCGCTGTCGCAGGCGCTTTCGAGTCATCCGGCGGCATTCCCCGAGTTGTACCGCACCATCGTCGCGGCCGGCGAAGAGTCCGGCAAGGCGGCGGCGGTGATGCAGCGGCTGGCGGATTATCTGGAAAGCCGTGCGGCACTGGCGTCCAAGGTGATGCTGGCCTTCATTTATCCGCTGGTCGTCATGGTCGTCTCGGTACTGGTCATCGTCGGCCTGCTGACCTGGGTCGTGCCGCAGATGGTGACGGTGTTCCAGAGCGCCAAGCAGACACTGCCTTTTCTGACGCGCGCGCTCTTGTGGGTCAGCGCGCTGGTCCGTGATTGGGGGGCGGTGCTGCTGGCTGCGCTGACGCTTGCCGGCTTTGCTGCGTGGCGTGCTTTGAAGCAGCCCGGGTTTCGCTGTGCTTTTGATCTCTGGGTGTTGCGGCTGCCGCTGTTCGGCCGCTTCGTGCGGGCCGGCAACACCGCCAGACTGGCGTCGACGCTGGCGATTCTGGTCGGCAGCGGCGTGCCGCTGCTCCGTGCAATGAACGCTGCCGCTGGCGTAATCGGCAACCTGCCATTGCGCGATGCGGTGCAGACCGCCGCCGCGCAGGTGCGCGAGGGGATGACGCTGTCGCGGGCGCTGGCCGAATCGAAACTGTTTCCACCGGTACTGATTCACCTGATCGGTAGCGGCGAGGCCACCGGCCGGCTCGAACATATGCTCGACAAGGCCGCGCAGCAGCAAAGCCAGGAACTGGAAAACCGCGTGGCGACCTTCACCAGTCTGCTCGGGCCGATCATGGTGCTGCTGATGGGCGGCGTGGTGCTGCTGATCGTGCTGGCGATTCTGATGCCGGTCTTCGAAATGAACCAGTTGATCAAATAAAGCAATCCAATAAAAACGTAAAAACGGAGTAGAGATGATGCAAGCCCGAAGCGCGGTCCAGCGCGGTTTTACCCTGATCGAAATCCTCGTCGTCATCACGATTCTGGCGATTCTCGGTGCGCTGATCGTACCCAAGATCATGGATCGGCCGAACGAAGCACGGGTCGTCGCCGCCAAGCAGGACATCCGCAGCGTGGTGCAGGCGCTCAAACTCTACAAACTCGACAACGGTCGCTATCCGAGCACCGAACAGGGACTGAAGGCGCTGACCGAGAAACCGAGCGCGCCGCCGGTACCGATGAACTGGAAAACGGGCGGCTACCTCGAAAAATTGCCCAAGGATCCGTGGGGCGGCGATTACCTCTATCTGAACCCGGGGCTGCACGGCGAAATCGATGTGATGAGCTATGGCGCCGACGGCGCGCAAGGCGGCGAAGGCTACGATGCCGACGTCGGCTCCTGGCAGCAGTAAGCAGTCGTGCAGCGTTGTCGCGGCTTCACGCTGGTCGAGATCCTGGTTGCGCTCGCCATCGTCGGCCTGATTCTCGGGCTGGCGGTGGTGAAGCTGAACGATTCGGACGCGACGACGCTGTCACGTGAGGCCGAACGTCTGGCGCTGCTGCTCGATAACGCGCGCGATGCAGCGATCAATTCCGGGCGGACCACGGCATGGTCCAGCGATGGCCGCGGTTATCAATTCTGGCTGCTTGACGACCAGAACAGCTGGCAGGCGATCGGCGCCGACGAGGTGCTGCGCGCACGGTCATTTCCCGAAGGCATCAGCTTGAGTGCATTGACGATCAATCTGCGCGATCGACCGATCGGCGAGCGCATCGTGTTCGAGCCGTCGGGCGTCAATGCGCCGTTCCATTTCGAATTGCAACTTGGCGATGCCCGCTGGCAGCTCGATGGCGATGCAATGGGGCGGGTCAGTGCCCGCGCGGTGGGCAGGAATGACTAGCCGCGGTTTTACGCTGGTCGAGGTGCTGGTTGCGCTGGCGGTGCTCGCGATCGCGATGGCGGCGGCCTTGCGCGCGGTGTCGGCAAGCACCGATACCGCTGGCGAGCTGGCGACGCGCACGCTCGCCGGCTGGGTTGCGCAGAACCGGCTTGCCGAGATCACCGCGCGCGGCGACTTCCCCGATCCCGGGCGTCGCGAAGGTCAGGTGGATATGGCTGGGCGGTCGTTCGTCTGGCAGGAGGAAGATGGCATTTCGCCCAATCGCAGCTTCCGCCGCGTCGAAATCAAGGTGTACGCCGCTGGCGACACCAGCCACGCTTTTGCGACCCTGGTTGGCTATCTTGCCCGTACGCCGCGCTGACCGTACCGGGTTTACCTTGCTCGAGCTGCTGATTGCGCTGGCGATTTTCAGCGTGATTGCGCTCGTTGCGTGGCGCGGGCTTGATTCGGTTGCGACGACCAAGCTGAGACTCGATGCCGAGGCGCAGCAGTGGCGCGATCTGTCGCTGGTCTTCGACCGGATCGGCGACGACGTCGGCCAGTCGGTGCAGCGGCCGTGGCGTGACGGCAGCGGCCAGTTGCAACCGGCCCTGGTCGGCCGTCACGGCGAGGCCGCGGTGAGTGCGCCTGCGCTCGAACTGGTGCGGCTGGTGCGAGACCGCGACCCGCAACGCGTGGCCTACCGTCTGCATGATGGCCGCTTGGAGCTGCTGCTCTGGGATTCGCTCGATCCGGCGCAGAGCGAGCAGGCGAAGGTCTTGCCCTTGCTCGAATCGGTCGAGCAGTTTGTGCCGACCTTTCTCGACAACGCGAATCAGTGGCAGCCGCGCTGGCCGACGAACGCCAGCGATCCGGCGTCGGCGCCATTGCCACGGGCGGTCAAGATTACGCTGGCGCGTAATGGCAGTGCGCCGATTGAACGGATATTCGCGCTGCCATGAGGCCAACCATGCGGAGAAAACAGGCCGGTATTGCGCTGATTACGGCGGTGATTACCGCCGCGCTGGTGGCCGCACTGGCGGCGTGGATTGCCTGGCGGCAGCAGCTGTGGTTCTTCCAGCTGGAAAACCAGCTCGATCAAGGGCAGGCGAGGGCGATTGCGTACTCGGGCGTGCAGCTCGCGCGTTTCACGCTGCGCGATGATGCGCGCAATAATCAGGTCGACCATCTGGGCGAGCCATGGAATGTGCCGATTCCGGCGATCCCGGTCGAGCAGGGCAAGGTCGGCGGCCGCTTGCTTGAACAGCAGGGGCGATTCAACCTCAACAATCTGATCAGCAACGGCGTCGCCAGCGACAACGATATCGCCGCCTGCCGCCGTTTGTTCGAACTGGCGGGTGTACCGCCGCAACGGGTCGATGCGCTGGTCGACTGGCTTGATGCCGACGGCGAGACCCGCCCTGGTGGTGCCGAGGACGCCGCGTATCTGGCCTTGCCTCAGCCCTATCGCGCGGCGAACCAACCGCTGACCGATCTGGCATCACTGGTCCGGGTCCAGGGTTTTGATGCCGAGACCATTGCGCGGCTCACGCCGTTCGTCTCGGTGCTGCCGCCACAGACGCCGATCAACGTCAATTTTGCGCCACCCGAGGTGATCGCTGCGATCGTGCCGGAGCTGGCGCTTGCGGAGGCGCAGGCGGTGGTCTCACGTCGCGCCGGCCGCCATTTCGCTTCTGTGGGCGAGTTCATCGCTGCGTTGCCCGAACGCGTGCGAGGCCAACTTCGGCCTGAAGCGTTGACGGTGCAGAGTCGCTATTTCATCAGCGAAGTCGACGCGCAGTTTGGCCGGGTGACGGTGCGATATGCCGCGCTGCTCGAACGCAATGGGCCGGATTTTCCGAGGCTGCTCTGGATGCGCCGACGGTGACGAGCTGAAGCGATACATAGGCTTACTCGAATGTAACTTGCAAAACACACTGTGAACGCTGAACCTTCAAGGTTGGCGCTCGTCCAAGCCCCTCCATGTCAGCGCTGTGTATTCGTTCAAGCGTCCGAGTTCAAAACGACAACGGCAAATACTCCAAGTGTGTAAATCCATGAAACTTACCGCTATTACCCTCGCAACGGTCTCCGCGCTGTGCGTAGTACCCGCCCTTGCCGATTCATTCCGTTGCCAGAATAGCCTGGTGTCCGAAGGGGATTCACGGGCAGCTGTGTTGCAGAAGTGCGGCGAACCGCTTGCCAAGGATTCGTTCTGTGAGGCCAGGCAGACCAGCACTACACCGCTACCCAATGGCGGTACGGTGGTCAATGTGACCCAGTGCGAAACCGTCGACGAGTGGACCTACAACCCTGGCAGCGGGAAGTTTCTGACCACCTTGCGTTTCGAGTCGGGCCGGCTCAGCAACATCAAGCTGGGTGATCGCGCCAAGTAACGGCAGCACGAAGCACCGGGCGGCCTGAGTAGACCGCCTTGATCGCTGCCGGCGACATACGTGTATTCAATACTCGATTCGTACGGCGCTCTTGCCGTGGATGCTGGTCACGCTGATGCGCCTGATCGCCGGTCCTGGTAGCGCGTAGATCGCCTGCAGACGCTCAATGCTCAGCCGCATGCGTTCCAGGCATCGACCGACCTGGCGTCGTGGTCCGCTGACATGCCCCAAGGCCCAGTTGGCTTCGCCGGACTTGGGCGTACGCAACACTGGCGGGCCGAACTCCACCTCGGCAAAGCCGCATTCGCGGGCCTCGCGGTTGATCAGCGCCATCAACTCCTCACTCGATATCAATTGCCGTTCCATGATCTTCCCCAGAATGTACGGATACAGGTCGTGAGCACAGAATCTTGTTTTTACTGACAATTTACTGCTGAACGATCGTCAACAAATCAATTGGACGTTAGCGATGCAAGCCACTGCGGGACGGACAGCTAGCTGCATCAGGGCGTCACATTCCGTGTGTTCCCTATGCTGAGCGTAGTCGGAAATTCGCGAACTCCAAGGCCGGGCGCTGAGCGTCATCAGGGCACATTTTGGCGTGTCCTTGTTCAGGGCCCTGTTCTGTGGGCGTACGGCAAACGCTGGCCCTGCTTGGGGTAGGGTGAACGACCGCAGTCCCAAAACGATGGGCTGCGTAGTTTGGCTTGGGAGTGAAGGAAAACAACGTGGCCGGGGGCTTCCCGAGGTACGGCATGAGATCCCGGGCTGGGCTGTTTTACGCGGTGATCGTGCCCCCAGGCGATGTTTTGGAGCGATTTCCGGCGTGTTCTCAGCGGGGCGGATCGGCGCCGATCGGAGGAGGCTGGAAATCTGCAGCGGCATCCGTGATGAGGTTCCGCGCGGGGCAGAAAACCATGGGTTGCGTGATCATTGGTCACGCTTGAGCGTGGGGACGAGGCCAGCTCGAAGTGGTGTCGTCGCGTCGATGGTCGATGCGGGTGGTGACAAAAATTTCAGACAGACGACGTAACCTGATGGAACTTCTTGGGTCCAACTGAGCTGACAGCCATCCCTCATGGAGTCAGGGGCAACTCATTCACCCGAATTGCGCAAGCGCAGGCTGTTACCTTTCGGTGCAACCGGGAGGCTCGCTCGCGAAGGAGGATCACTTAATGCAAGTTAGATCGGTATTTGTGTTTAGGGGAAGATGCGGGGAGGTCTGCTTTGCGATGCCGGATCAACGCGGCGAGAAAGAAGAGCTGGACGTTGTACTTGAAACACATAAGAAATTACAACCCGATGAACGTAGCCCAACCTATGGCGAATATGCCGATGATCTGGCTCAGGATCTGGGCTTTGAGCGTCTGACCTATTTCTATGCTGATCGAGATGGTGAACCCAAGGTCATTCTCAATTGATGGACCCGCATTTTGATTTGATCTCCAGACGGAACGTGACGATACATGTGCTGGTTCTGTCGTGATGTAAATTCAGGTTGTTTGATATCTGTGGTTTTCAAATCCAAATTACTCAAGCCCTGGCTGCGCAAGCGATCAGGGCTTTCTCAACTTCGCTCGATAGCCGTGTTGCCTAAGAAGATTTTTATTTGTAAATTTGATGTTGGGTGCGTAGCGATAGTTGTCGATTCGTGACCGAACGAATATTCAGTCTTTGATCTATCTTGGGTGGCTGCCATTGCACTGTTCGCCGGGTTTGCTGTGGCGGAATTCAGTGGTTTTTTGGTGGGTGGGCGCAATATTTACAAGTGAACTAGAGTTGGTCCCAATGAAGTTGGATGGTGTTTTTTTTGTTGATTTTAAGAATCAATAATATGTAGTTGATTTTCGTGGTTGTCGTTGCGTTGCATGCGTAGTAAATTGGGTGCACGTTGAAGCTGGCTTTGCCAAATAGAGCCGTGTTGCTCGTGATGGGGGGAGCATGCTGTATATTCGGTGTCCGTTGTTTTTGCTTGCTGCCGGGGCTAATCTTCAAGAATTTCGATAATTTTGTCCGGTGTTGGGGTCTCTGGTCGGTAAAGCGTGCCACAGCTGTGTTGGCCAATGATCAGGTCATCATTTGTATCTTTTGTATTGATCAGGCCTAGATTGTGCGCCACCGGATCGTCAATCCCATCTTCGACCGCACCCGTATTGCTCATTTTATGGCTCCATTTGGATGGGCCATGCCGATAAAAATGGTAGTCCAGTCTTTCCCCCTCGTAGGTGTTGATGAAAACGGCGATTTGGTAGGCGGTTGCATTTTGTTGCGACAGCAGACCATCGGCCTGGCAAGCCTCCATGACGATGCGCGCCGCTTCGTTGACGTCTGTTATCCCCTCCAGATCGACGCTCTCATGCGCTTGACTAAGTGATCCCGGTGCGAAGTTGTAATTGACGTTCCACGCATAACCATAACAATTGGCATTTTCAAACGGCATTTGCTGCTCCCGTGGATTTGTGCTGATTCTGCTTGCGATTGCTTGGCATGCCTTGGTCCTCGGCATCACTGCGATCAGCTACAGCGTAGTCTCGGCAAAACCGGTCTGCTTGGTTGAGCCGGTCCTGGGGGGGGCGAAACAACAATATGGGGCACCAAAAACGCCTCGACTGGCCGACGATGAGGACCACGACGCTGCGCGCTCACAGTGCGCTGCTGAAGCTGGATTGGTTGAGTGCAGATGCCGGTGGCGTTGAATCGAGAACGATGCCGTTGTTTACGTAGCGCGGGCATTCAATCAGCGCCCCTGCTTCAGAAGCAAAAAGCCCGCCATTTAGGCGGGCTTTTTGCCGTCGGCGCTACTTGCCCACGGCGCTTGATCCTATTTGCTCGGCGTCGAGGCTTGGATCAGATCGGCCAAATCCGAGGCATGTAGCCGCAGTAGGGCGTTCTGGCCTTCGCGCTAATGAAGGACACGATGACAATCCTTGTTTTTCATGCTTACGTGAACCTTTTGATTTTCTCTGTGTGAAGAGATACTATCTGACAGAGGCGGATGTGCGGTGGTGAATTACCTTGGCTTAATATCAGACTGGCTGTGTTTGTACATGCATGTACGTTAATGTTAGATGGTCGAATATAGTAGCCAAGTGAGTTACTTGTATTTCTCTTAATTTCGCTATTATCTGCTTCTTATTAAAGAAGCATGGATTTGCCGTAGTCTACGGAGTTGCGACATTTTCATTGAAGAGCTATTGATACTTGCTGGTGTTGGCGGGTTTCCAAGGTGAGCGCAATATTATTGAGGTTGGTGTAGTTGGCTGCGCGCTATTCGTCTGGATCGTATTCCCGTAGCTGCGACGCCCGTATCGATATCACCTTTCTTTCTCATGGTTGATACTGTTTGTGGGAAATGAGCGATTGTTTTCTAAATGGTTAGGAGCGGGTTATGCCATTTTCTCAGCCGTACAAGACTTATTTTACTAAAGGTGATCTTATTTATGGCCTAGCTCCGTCTCGAACTGGCCTTATGATTAAATTCTTCGGTGCGGATTTGATTTTAAGTAAAGCAACCGACGTGAAATTTGTAGCCACAACAGTTGATCACTATCGAGGTGAGACATTTTGGCAAAAAATCTCCGAATATGATCAGGCATACGCTGAAGAAATTAAGGGGTATGTGCCGCAGTACAATCAGGGTTCGATTGATGAGGCACAAGAGAGGAGGTTGGCGAGAAAGGGGGTGGCGCTTGATTTTTCAAAGGATCTCACTGGTTTTCAAGAGCAGTTAGGCGGTCATGCTAAGTATGGAAGGTACATGACTGAACTAAAAAAACATGGCATGAATGAAACTGCATTTGCAGGAAAAGTGAGTGATGTAATATCTAATTCAGCGTTTCGCGCCAAGTCAAAATTTGGGATGGAGTGGACCATTAAAAAAAATGAAGGTAGAGATGTTCACTCTATTCATTCGGCGGTCCATATTCATTTTGTGCTTGATAGCATGGATATGGCCGCTGTTGTAACAAAAACCCATCGATTCGAGGATTCGAATCAAAACGTGTTGGCTCAGGATCTTCCGAGGGGTAAATCTAAACCTGGTGATGATAGAATAAGAACGATCACTCATTCTGAGTTGCGCTGGATTTATCGTAATCGCAATAATCCGTTGGTTCAGCAGAGTGTCCAATTTTGGAAAGATAAAGACCCCTGCTGCCCCCCTTGGGATAACGACGGGGAAACGGTTAAATTGCCTTCAGGTAAGGATGTTTCTTGGAAGGCGGCATGGACTATATACAAGCCGAGTATGACTCATGATACGATCATCTGATCGAGATCTTGCGTCTGGTTTCTATATTATTCGGACAATGAGAAAGCCCGCCAAATCGGCGGGCTTTTTGCTACAAATGCTGCGTGATTCGCAACGTGTTCATCCGATCCCAATTTGTCACTGCGGCTTGCCGTTGTAGATCGATCAGTTCGGCAAGGTCTTGGGTATGTACCATCACGGGGCCCTCTGGTTGTGCAACGACGATGGCGGAGGGGTGCACCGGGTATGGTGAGTACCTCGGCATAGGCCGTGATACCTGCAATGAGACTCGCCCCGGAGTAGGAACCGCATGCATCAAGAGTGCGTGTGTGCAAAAGCGGTTGTCGACTGGCGCACGCTGCACAGTTCCTACCCCAGTGCCGACGCCGGTGCCCACACCCGTTCCTACTCCGGTGCCCACTCCGGTACCAACACCTGTTCCTACCCCGGTGCCGACACCTGTCCCCACCCCGGTGCCCACGCCGCCGGGCTTCCAGTACAACCTTTACAAGGTAGATTACGCCACCCAATCCTCCTGCCAGACCCAGTGCGGTTCGCTCCCGCTCGTTGAGCAACTTAGCTACCAAGGAACCACCTGCAGCCCAAGCGCCATTGGCGATGCGTGCACCCAGACGGGGCAGTATCTGGGGAAGGGAACGGAGCTTTGCAACCTGGTACGCCCAGGGGTTGGTACGCCGTGTATCAAGAGCGCGTGCTTGCAGCGTCGCATTTCAACCGGCCAGCGTTGCTACCCCTAAGGTGCGAAGGACAAGAACATGAAAAATATCGCGCGCTTGAATGTACTGCCGGCCGTCGCATTGGGTCTGGCCCTGTTGGCTCCGGTCACGGCGTCGGCCGTGGCCACGGTACTGGACACCAACTACCGCTACGACGGCAACAACAACGTCACGCAGATTCAGGATACGGTTTACCCGGAACTGAACCGGACACTGAGCTACGACGAAATCGACAGTCTGGTCGTCGCCAACGGCCCGTGGGGCAGTGGCGAGATTTACTACGACGGCAACAACAACATTCAGCGACAGAAGTACGGCGACTGGCTGATCGACTACAACTACGACGCCCAACAGCGGCTGACCGGGGTGCAAGGCGCCAAGAACTACGCCATGCAGTACGACGGCTGGGGCAACATGACCACCCGGGGTGACGGGGTCAGCTTCCAGTACGATGCTGCCGGCAATCTGCGCTACGCCAACAAAGGCGCGCCCAGTCAGATCGCCTACAGCTACGACGGCGCCGGCCAGCGCGTGCTCAGTGTCGGCAACAACCTGAACCGGATCGAATTCACCAACTCGGCCGGGCAGTTATTGTACGAACAGGACCTTGGCACCGGCACCACCCGCGAATACATCTATCTCGGCAGGAACAAGACTGCCGATATCGAAACGCGCAGCGGCGCCGAGACAGTCACCTACTACCATACCGATGTGCTGGGCAGCCCAGTTGCGGCGACCGACGTCAACGGCAATATCTTGTGGCGCACCTACTATCGCCCGTATGGCGAGCGGACGGTGGGCGGCGACGGTGGCAAGAACAAGCAGTGGTTTACCGGCAAGCCCTATGAGGATCAGATTGGCCTGAGCTATTTTGGCGCGCGCTGGTATGACCCGGTGCTGGGGCGGTTTGCGGCGATTGATCCGGTGCCGTGGGTGGAGGGAAATCCGCTATACAGTTTCAATGCATACGCATACGCATACGCATACGCATACGCATACGCATACGCATACGCATACGCATACGCAAGCAAAAATCCGTTTAAGTACATTGATCCGGATGGAAGGGAAGTTGCTAGCACCGCTGGTAGTGTTTTGGGACCACACGCGGGCTGGATGGGGGTTGATGCTAAGGCCAGTTGCATTGGCTGTGTTGCTTCCGGAGTTTGGGCGAAACAAATGCAGCAGGTATGGGCTTTTGCAGGAAATCCGGCTTTGGCTGTTGGTATGGTTAGTCCTACCGCTGTCGTAACAAATGTAGTTGCGCGTGTCGAAGCGGTAATCTCTGAAAAAGCGTCGCATATCTTTGCTAAAGGACACTTTGATAACGTTGGGACTCAGAAAGAAGTTTCTGCTGATACTGCAAATGCAGTAAAGCAAGCGGCAAAGGATTTGACGGAAGGAAATAACACTATTACTGCAACAATAAGGGATCAGGTGACCACTGTCAGAGTTAGAATTTCTGACGGTAAGCTGGTTAACGTTAATGCATTTCCGGGGGTTTCAGAGTGAGCACTTGGGAAAACTATCGATTTGCGGTGAGTTTGAATGAAGAACTTCAATGAAGTGACTAGTAAAATTGTTGCTTCCATTGTTGAGTTGAGTGCAGGTGCGGCACTGGCGGAACAACTTGTGCTTGCTGATGTGGAGGTGACCGAAATGACAGATTTCGGATTCTTTGCTGACTTTCGGTTTTCACCCGAAACTGCGGTGGAAAAGAAAATTGAAGAGCCTAGTAGAGTATTTGTATATTCACTTTGGAATATGGGTGAAGAGGTTGCGGATATTTTGATTCACAGTTCTTGCGGAGCTATCCAATACTTGGAAGTGCAGTTCTATGATAGGATTTCGTGTGACCATATTGATGATTTTGAAGTGCGGTAGCACGGAGAGGCCATAGGTGCAGCAGCAACGATTTCTCACAGCGCGTGATCGGTATAGGGGAGTCAGGGGCTGCACTATGTGATACGACGGCTGGGGCTACTGATCACCCGCGGTGACGGCGTCGGCTTCCAGTACGACGCAGCCGGCAACTTGCGCTACGCCAACAAAGGCGCGCCCAGTCAGATCGCCTACAGCTACGACGGCGCCGGCCAGCGTGTACGCAGCGTCGGCAACAACCTGAACCGGGTCGAATTTACCGACCAGGCCGGCCAGCTGGTGTACGAGCAGGACTTGAGTAGCGGTACCACGCGCGAATACCTCTACCTCGGCCGCAACAAGGCTGCCGATATTGAAACGCGCAGCGGCGCCGAGACGGTCACCTACTACCATACCGATGTGCTGGGCAGCCCGGTTGCGGCGACCGACGTCAACGGCAATATCTTGTGGCGCCGGCACGGCACCCAAGTCGGATGCGGCCATGACTTCGAGGCTTCGGCGCTTGGTATCCGGGGTGGGGCATCGAATTCGCTGATGTAGCGGTTGAGCAGATCGGCCACGGTGAGGCCTTTGTTCTGGATTTCGCTGGCGACCTGGTCGGCGCCACGTTTGACGATTTGCGCTTCGACCAGAGTGCTTACTCGCTGGCATCTCGCTTGCTGTCAAAGGTCTTCGACCGGTTGAGGATCAGCTTCCTGCCGTCTTTAACGCGGACCGTTGCCCGCCATTTGCCGTTGATCTGTATAATGCGCAGCCATGCTGAGTGCGGCTGGATGTCGTTAGTGACTCGCTGCGTAGCACTTCAGTCGCACTGACCACCCAAAAAAACAGCGAAAAATGACGTTGAACGCAGAGAAGTAGCACCCGTTGTTTTGGCCTGTTTTATTGGTTAGGTGCTTGAAATTATTGAGGAAACAAGGGTTTCACTCAAGATCTATGCCCCTGTAGTTAAATGGATATAACGGGCCCCTCCTAAGGGCCAGTTACAGGTTCGATTCCTGTCGGGGGTACCACCGCACTTTCCGCATTTCCCTTTCCCCGCTAGACCCCGCCATTGCTTGGTTTCGCCGGTGCAAAGCCTCTGTCAGCTCTCATTTTTCCTGGACGTAAGTGTAAATTCCCCGGCGTCACTACGCCAAAATTACGCCATGGTCACGTATCGGAAACGCAGCGCGGGATGGTGCGCAAGGGGACTAGGGAGCCGGCAACGTTCGATGCCAAGGCCGAAGCGGTTGCATGGGCAACGAAGCGAGAGGCGGAGATTCTTTCCCGGGCGTGGGGAACGTTGCAGGGGCACACGCTATGCGACGCGCTGGAAAAGTGCAGATGTGAAGTCGGCTCGTCAAAACCAAGCGCACGGTACGAGGATTTACGACGCAAGGCATTCCGGCGTCGTAGCCCGGGTCAAATGTTGACGTAGCAATCTGAGGTAATGATGCCTGATTCCGATCTTCTGGCGTTTTGCGATTCCGAAGTCTCGAATATCGAGACTCGGGCGGGACACATTGTCGTTCGGATTTCGGCGGGCCATGTTCATCGCTCAGGCGGCCTGCCTGGCGCGGATGATCGTGCCGGGTTTCTGCAGGCCCTCGAGCTAACGTGTTTTCAGCCGTCGGCAATTCATCAAGAGGCAGGCTGTGTCGGAAACCTTTCAAGCGGCGTGCTGCGTGTGGGTGGCGCGATGTTGCGTCTGGTTCCGGTTCCGTTTGAGTCGGCATGCAGCGTCGAACTGGAGCTCGTATTTTCAAACGGCTCTGTTTGTCGAGTGACTTGCCTGGGTGTCACGCTCAAACCAGCCGGGGAAGCGCGTTTCGTGGAATGGCTAAAGTGCTGACAGGCACGCGCCAGCCCATGTCGCCGACGGCGCCATGAGGGAGTGGGGGCATCAGCGCTGGCGTTTTTTCCACAGTACGGACTGCACCGAGCGCAACTGGAATGCCTTGTTCCAGTCTTGCTCGTTGCAACCGCCTGCGACGTGCTTAGTTTCACCGATTCGAACCTGACGTAATCAGCGAAAAAATCCAGCGGGCTTCGCACCTGCTTGAAATGCCGCCGCCGCATTGGGGCATTGTGGTTGGCAGGTTTCGGCGTCCGGGCAGCGGTTGAGTCGTCCGGGTGGGGGCGCCAGTGGCGGCGACCAATGCGACCAAGGTAGATGCTGGATACTCCGGGCAAGACTGGCGAGCGTGGCCCAAGCAACCTCGCATCGCTGCGGCAGTCTGTCACCACGTTACCGCCGCAAAGCCGTAAACGCCGCCGGCTCCCAAACCCGCATCGCACATAGCAAGCCAACCCCTTGACGCTCGGACAGTGGTGCATCGCGACTGTCGTCGTGCAGTTCCGCCAGGCGCTGGCGCAGCTTGCGCAACTCGACCTGCATCGTTGCCACTGCCGCCGGCGTCAGCATCGCATGCGAGAAAGCAAGCGTCTCGGTGTCTGCATCAAAGGGACTGCCGAGAAATTCGCCCATCCCCTGACGCAGGAAAAACATCCGGATCGGACCTTGCGGCAACCAGTTGAAATCCCGGGCGACGTTGAGGCGGACCCGGTCGCCGGGGAGCAAATCGATCATGCGGAGCCGGTCGAGGCGGGCCAGGTGGACGATGACCTGAGGCACCGTCAGGGTGTAGGTCCGGGTGATGTCGGCGATGGTCCAGTGGTTCAGGACGCACACGGCGACGAGCAACAGTTGTTCGTCGGCGACGAGTTCCCGCTCCTGTGCCACCTCCAGCAGGTGCAGCCGGCCTTCGGCCTGGGCGGCCTCGTGGGTCAGTTCGGCGAGGGTGAAGCCGAGCACTCGGGCAATCTCTGCCAGCCGCTCGAGCGTGAATCGTCCGCTGGCGAACAGCCGTTTCACGCTGGGTTCGGCCAGCCCGAGTTTCCCGGCGAGGTCGCGGTAAGTCAGTCCCTGCAGTTTGAGCTGCCGCTTGATCGTTGCGATCAACTGGTCGGTTTCGCGCATGTCAAAAGTATCATTAATAGATACTTTTTATGCTAACTCATGTGACTTCACAGAGATGAGTTTTCTATATAGCTACTTTCGCCGATGCTGTGCGCATTCCACCCCCCGGAGCCCGACATGCTGCGCACACTGTTTCCGATCCTCGCCACGCTGGTTCTCGTGCTGGCGGGCCTTGTTCATGGCCCGATCGCCCAGCTGCCGAATTACCACGCGTTTGCCGACCAGGCCCGGCACTTCGGCATTCCGCATTTCGCCGACGTCGTCTCCAACTTCGGCTTCCTGCTGGTCGGGCTCTGGGGTTTCGTCCGAATCGCACCTTACCGTGAAGAGGTGGCGCTGGCGCACGGCTGGCCGGGTTACCGGCTGTTTCTGTCCGGCCTGCTGCTGACCAGCATCGGTTCGACCTTCTACCACCTCGCGCCCGATGACGCGCGTCTGGTCTGGGACCGGTTGCCGATCGCGCTTGTCTGCGCCGGCTTGCTGGCTGGCGTCTGGGGAGATACCCACCAGCGCGATGGCCGTGTCCTTACCCTTGTCCTCGCCGGCCTGGCGGTCGCAAGCGTGGCGTGGTGGTGGTTCACCGGTTTGACCGGCATCGGCGATCTTCGGCCGTATCTGCTCCTGCAGGCACTCCCGATCGTGCTGGTGCCCATCTGGCAGTGGGGCGGAAACCGTCGCGACCGCGTTTACTTCGGCTTGGCGCTGCTGCTGTACGGCGTGGCCAAGCTGGCCGAGCTCAACGATCACCTGATCGGCTCGGTGCTGTGTCTCACTGGCCACACGCTCAAGCACCTGTTGGCGACGCTGGCGGCCGCCAGTATCGTGGCCGGCCTCGAGTTGCGGATTGCACATGCGGTCGCGTTTGTTCCGGAACAACGATAAGGAAGGGAAGATCATGCTCAGAATCATGTTGCGGTGGGCGTTGAAGGTGTTGTTCCGTATCGAATTCCGCTGCGATCCGTCGGTCTTCAACAATCCGAAAACCCTGATCGTTGCCAACCATGAATCCCTGCTCGACGGGCTGCTGCTTGGCCTGTCGCTGCCGGTGAACCCGGTCTTCGTGGTGCATACGCAGGTGGCGCGTCATCCGCTGTTCCGGATCGGCCTACGCTTCGTCGACCATCTGGCCGTCGACTCGACCAGTCCGCTGGCGATCAAACAGATCGTCCGGCTAGTCGACACCGGTCGACCGGTGGTGATCTTTCCCGAAGGCCGGCTGACCCGCACCGGATCGCTGATGAAGGTCTACGACGGCGCTGCCTTTGTCGCCGCCCGTACCGGTGCGGTGGTGGTGCCGGTACGCATCGATGGCACCGGCCGCAGCTACTTCGGCCGGCTCGCCGGCGTTTATCCGCGCAAACTGCTGCCCAGGGTCGCCATCACGGTCCTGCCACGCCGGGCTATCCCGATGCCCAACCTGCCGTCGGCCAAGCTCCGCCGCCGCCGCACGGGCGAGCTGCTACGGGCCATCCTGCTCGACATGCTGGTCGCAACCCGGCCGCAACGGACCCTGTTCGACGCCTTCCTCGACGCCAAGGAAAGCTTCGGTGCCAACTACAAGCTGGTCGAGGACATCCGGCTGCAGGAGGAGTCGTACGGCTCGCTGCTGAAGATGACCCTCGGCATGCAGCGGCTGCTGTCCCGCATCACCGCCGCGGGTGACGTGGTCGGTGTCCTGACGCCCAACGCAGCGCCGACTCTGGGGCTGATCCTGGCCCTCAGTGCTGGACGGCGCGTGCCGGCGATGCTCAACTACACCGCCGGCCAGGACGGCTTGCGCTCGGCCTGCACCGCGGCCGGCATCCGCTCCATCGTCACCTCGCGCACCTTCCTGGAGAAAGCGCAGCTGACCACGCTGGTCGAATCGTTGCCGGGTATCACGGTGCATTACCTCGAGGACCTGAAAACCCAGGTCCGCCTTGCCGACAAACTCTGGATCGTCTGGCACCTGTGTTTTGCCCGCTGCGCTGCGCTGCCGCAATCGCCGGAAGATCCGGCGGTGGTCCTGTTCACCTCGGGGTCGGAGGGTAAGCCCAAGGGCGTGGTGCATTCGCATCAGTCCCTGCTGTCGAACGTGGCGCAGGTGAGGGCGGTCGCGGATTTCACGCCACTCGACAAATTCATGATCGCGCTGCCCATGTTCCATTCATTCGGGCTGACCTGCGGCGCGATCCTGCCGCTGGTGTCCGGCTGCAAGGCGTTTCTCTACCCGAGCCCGCTGCATTACCGGATCATCCCCGAGGTGGTGTACGACCGGGATTGCACGGTGCTGTTCGGCACGTCGACCTTCCTCGCCAACTACGGCAAGTATGCGCACCCCTACGATTTCGGCCGCTTGCGCTACGTGGTCGCCGGCGCGGAGAAGCTGGCGGACGACGTGCGCAAGCTGTGGATCGACAAGTTCGGCATCCGCATTCTCGAAGGCTACGGTGTCACCGAGTGCGCGCCGGTGGTGGCGGTCAACGTGCCGATGGCCTGCAAGATCGGCAGCGTTGGTCAGCTCGTTCCCGGTGTCGAGGCAAAGCTCGAGGCCGTCCCTGGCATCGAGGACGGCGGGGCACTGCACGTGCGGGGTCCGAACGTCATGCTGGGCTACTACCTGTTCGACCTGCCGGGCCAGATCCAGCCGCCGCAATCGATGGGGCCGGGCTGGTACGCCACCGGCGACATCGTCACGATTGACGATGACGGCTTCGTGCACATCCGCGGCCGCCTCAAGCGGTTCGCCAAAATCGCCGGCGAAATGGTGTCGCTCGAAGTGGTCGAGCAGTTTGCCGCAGCCGCAGCCCCTGGGCATGTCCATGCCGCCTCCAGCCGCCCGGACGCCGCCAAGGGCGAGGCGCTGGTGCTGTTCACGACATCGCCGGCGCTGAGCCGGGATGCGCTGCTGGCCGCTGCCCGAGCCGGGGGCGCCTCGGAACTGGCGGTGCCACGCGTGATCCGGCAGCTCGAGGCGATTCCGTTGCTGGGCTCGGGCAAGACCGATTACGTACAACTGAAACAGCTGGCGGCCGACACTGCGGCCCCGGCGCCGATCGAGGCCTGATCATGAGCACCTCTTTCTCGTTACTCGCAACCCGCCGCTTCGGCCCGTTCTTCGGCACCCAGTTCCTCGGTGCCTTCAACGACAATCTGTTCAAGAATGCGCTGATCGTCCTGCTGACCTTCCATGCGGCGCAATGGACGACACTGGCGCCTGAGCTGCTCGCCAATGTCGCCGCCGGCGTGTTCATCCTGCCGTTCTTCCTGTTCTCGGCGACGGCCGGACAACTGGCGGACAAATACGACAAGGCCTTGCTGGCCCGGCTGGTGAAGGTGCTCGAAATCGGCATCGTGCTGATCGCCGGTGTCGGCTTCGCGCTGCACAGCCTGGCGGTGTTGCTTGGTGCGCTGTTCCTGTTCGGCCTGCACTCGACGCTGTTCGGGCCGGTCAAGTATGCGCTGTTGCCGCAACACCTCCGGGACGACGAGCTCGTGGGCGGCAATGCAATGATCGAGGCCGGCACCTTCGTGGCGATCCTCGTCGGGACGCTGGCGGGCGGGCTGCTCGCGACCATCGACAGCCTGTGGATTACGGGCGCCTGTTTGGCGACCGCGGTGGCAGGCTATCTGGTAAGCCGTGGTATCCCGGCTGCACCTGCGCCCGATCCGGCGCTGCGCATCAACCCCAACCCGTTTTCCGAGACCTGGCGCAACATCGGCTACGCCCGGGAAGATCGCAAGGTGTTTCAGGCCATCCTCGGCATTTCCTGGTTCTGGCTGTTCGGTGCGCTGTTGCTCGCCCAGTTTCCCGCCTATGCGCGCAGTGTGCTGGGCGGCAGCGAGACCAGCGTCACGCTGCTGCTGGCGACGTTCACCTTCGGCGTCGGCATCGGGTCTCTGCTGTGCGAGCGGCTGTCCGCCGGGCAGGTGAAGGCCGGCCTGGTGCTGCTGGGTGCTATCGGCATGATGCTGTTCGGCCTCGACCTGTCGTTTGCTTCTCCGGCCAGACCGGCGCCCGCGACGCTCGGCATGCAGGCACTGCTTGCTGCGGCGGGTACGCCGAGGGTACTGGTCGATCTGTTTGCAATCGGCCTGTTCGGCGGGTTGTTCATCGTGCCGCTGTACGCGCTGATGCAGTTGCGCGCGAATCCGGCGCACCGCGCTCGGGTCATCGCCGCCAACAACATCGCCAACGCGCTCTTCATGGTGGTCGGCGCGCTCCTTGCCGCAAAACTGCTCTCGGCCGGATGCACGATTCCGCAACTCTTCGGCCTCGCCGCGGTGGGCAACGGCGTCATGGCCGTGCTGATCGTACGGTTGGTACCGGGCAGCCTGGGCAGATTGCGGCGGCTGCTGCCACGCACCACCGGTCAGGGATGACCGACGTCAGCCCTGCCGGGATGCCAAGCGACAGAACACCGGTTCGCCGCGCGTAGTTGCAGACTGGTCGACAGTGGCGAAGGCAAAGCCCGGATTGAACTGTTCGGCACTCGCCAGCAGTTCAGCGTTGATCTGGCCGGCCTTCGGTGCGGCTTGGGCTTCACGATGGCGCTCTGGGCACGGGGGTCATATCGGCCATCGGCCGGCACACTCCGGTGGCGTTCGAGCGGCGCGATTTCATAAGAATGACTTGGGAGCGTCTGGGAAAGTAGTGGCGAATCAAGTCTCAGTTGGCCATGTTCGATGCCTGTCGGGCACCGCAGCTTCGCCTTCCCCCTTGTACGTCTCCTTGCCTGCGCTTTGTCTTTGCCGCTGTGTTCGCTTCACCTGTGTACGAGACGGCAAGGCGTAGTCGCTGCGTGGCTTTGGCGTGTTTGATTCCGCGAGTCCGACGTTTTGCCCGGTAGTTGCGCGCTAGGGTCTTGCTTTAGTTCAATGGCATGGGCGCTGGCATATAATCTGCGCCGAGATGACGCCGTGATGAACAGGTGTCAGCTATAACAATTCGACCGCAACTTCAGGCAAAGGAAAACTATGTTTCGCAGCACCAAGATTGTCGCCACGCTCGGCCCGGCTTCGAGTGATCAGGAAACGCTGGATCGTTTGCTCGCGGCCGGCGTCAACATGGTCCGGCTGAACTTCTCGCACGGGAGTGCGCAGGATCATATCGACCGCGCGACGATGGTCCGTGGCTGTGCCGCGCGTGCGAACCAGTCGCTGGCAATCATGGCCGATCTGCAGGGGCCGAAAATCCGTGTCGGCAAGTTCGAGAAGAACAAGATCGTGCTGAAAAAGGGCGACCGTTTCATCCTGGATGCCGCGTGCGAACTCGGCAACCAGGAGCGCGTTGGCCTGGATTACAAGGAACTGCCGAACGATGTCGAGCCGGGCGCGATCCTGCTGCTCGACGATGGCAAGGTGCAACTTGAGGTGCTCGAAGTCCACGGTCCCGAGGTGTACACGACGGTGCTGATCGGTGGTCCGTTGTCGAACAACAAGGGGATCAATCGCCAGGGGGGCGGCCTGACCGCGCCGGCGCTGACCGCCAAGGACATGGAAGACATCAAGACGGCCGCCAAGCTGGGCGCCGACTACGTGGCGGTGTCGTTCCCGAAGTCGGGCGCCGACATGTACATGGCGCGCACGCTGCTGCGTGCCGCGGGCAGCAAGGCGCAGCTGATCGCCAAGATCGAGCGCACCGAGGCCATCACCAATCTTGAGGAAATCCTCGACGCGTCGGACGGCATCATGGTCGCGCGTGGTGATCTGGCGGTTGAGGTCGGCGATGCGGCGGTGCCAGCGCTGCAGAAGCGCATGATCCGGTTGGCGCGGCTGAAGAACAAGCTGTCGATCACCGCGACGCAAATGATGGAGTCGATGATCAGCAGCCCGGTGCCGACACGCGCCGAGGTGTCGGACGTCGCCAACGCGGTGCTCGACGGCACCGACGCGGTGATGCTGTCGGCCGAATCGGCGGCGGGGCAGTTTCCGGTCGAGACGGTCGAGTCGATGGCACGCGTCTGTGTCGAGGCCGAGAAGTCGATCGGTCGCAAGATCAGCGATGACATTCTTGGCCCGGGCGAATTCTCGCGCATCGACCAGAGCATTTCGATGGCAGCGCTGTTTGCATCGGCACACTTGCAGGTCAAGGCGATCGCGGCGCTGACACAATCGGGTTCGTCGGCGCTGTGGCTGTCGCGCTTCGTTTCGGGCATCCCGATCTATGCACTGACGCCGGAAGTCGAAACCTATCAGCGTCTGGCGCTGTTCCGTGATGTGCTGCCGCTGACGATTTCGCAGGAAAATACCGATCGCGATAGCCTGCTGATCCGGGCGGAAGTCGAGATGCTGCGCCAAGGCGTGGTGCAACAGGGCGATCTGGTCGTGTTCACCTATGGCGAGGTCGTCGGCCAGGGCGGTGGCACCAACAGCATGAAGATCGTCAAAATCGGCGATCACCGCGTCGGTTGATCGATGTCGGTGGCAAAAGGGCCGCAACCTCAGGGTTGCGGCCCTTTTGCATGGAAGGCGGGCAAAAAAAAGCCCGCTCAGCGCGGGCTTGAATCTCTCGTATCTAGGAACCGGAGTTCCTGAAACCATCATATGTGTTAGCCGTGGCCGGCGCAGCGGAACGAGTTACGTTTGATTTGGCGAAAATTCACATATCAACCATTTCGTTTGTGTGTAGTTGTATTTTGAGAATAAATGCACGCGACGCCAACCGGTTCACAGCTTGAATTTGCCGAACATCTGCCGCAGAAAGGTCGCCATCTCATTGAGCTGATGCACCGTCGACGTTGCGCGCTGCATCGCCGCATCGGACTTGTGCATCTGCGTGGTGATGTGCTCGGCGCTCTGTGCCATCGCGGTCGTGGCGTTCTGCTGCTCGCTGGTCGACAGGGCGATTTCGCCCATCCGTCGCATCACTTCGTCCATGTTCTCGCGGATGTGGGCGATCTTTTCGGCGGCGGTATTCGACAGTGACACACCGCTTTGCACCGCGGCGTGGGTGCGTTCCATATTGCTGACGGCAGCGGCGGTTTCGGCGCGGACGCCGTCGATCATGCCGGTGATCTCCAGCGTGGCCTTGCCGGTGCGCTCGGCCAGCTTGCGTACTTCATCGGCGACGACGGCGAAGCCACGCCCGGTTTCACCGGCCCGGGCGGCTTCGATCGCCGCGTTCAGCGCCAGGAGATTGGTCTGATCGGCGATGTCGCTGATCACGCGGATGATGCCGCTGATGTCTTGCGCACGCTGGTTCAGGCCATCGAGCAGGCCGGCGAGTTCGCTGACCGCTTCGGCCGATTTGCCGACCTCGTCGGCGACGGCCTTGACCGTCGACGCCGATTCGCCCGAGAGCGCGCCGGTGGCGTTGACGAGGCGATCGGCTTCGCGGGCATTGTCGGCAATGTGGCTGATGCTGACGGTGATTTCCTCGATCGTCGCCGCGTTCGACGCCGACAGGTCGGACAGCGCCTGTGAGTCGGTCGACAGTTGCTTCACCAACTGGTCGATGTCGGCGACGCCCAGCGTCAGCTGCTCGTTTTCACGTTGCAGCTCGCCGAACATCGTCTGGAGTTGATCGGTAAAGCGGTTGAACGCCTGTGCGGTTTCGGCGATTTCATCGCGACCAGCGACGTCGATCTTGCGGGTCAGATCGCCGCCGCCCTGGGCGATTTCACTCATCGCATCGCGGACGCGCACCAGCCCGGCGAGCATGCGGCGAACCAGTACGCCCGATAGTGGCACGATCACCGCAAGCATCACGACCAGTGCGCCGATGCTCAGCCACAGCAGCCGGTTGAGCGGCGCCAGTGCGACGGCCTTGTCGACAACGAGGACGAGTTCGAAGTCGGTGCCGTCGATCGGCTGGATGTCGACGAACTTGGCCGCACCATCGACGACGACTTCGCTCAGCGCGTTGTCGCCGGCGATGGCCGCCATCTTGTCGGCACTCATTTCGGGGGCGAAATCACTGACCGGCTTGAGTACCCGGTTGGCATCGGTGTGGGCGAGCACCTTGCCGTCCTTGCCCGCGAGGAAGGCGTAGCCGTCACCCGGTAGCTTGATATTGAGTACGTCCTTGACCACGCCGTCGAGGTAGATATCGGCAGCAGCCACGCCCTTGAGGTTGCCGCCGGCATCCTTGACCGGTGCAGCAAAGGTCAGCACCAGTTGCTTGGTCGATGCATCGACATAAGGTGGTGTGACGATGGACTGGCCGGCTGCGACGGCCTGCTTGTACCAGGGGCGCGACGTCGGGTCGTAATCTTTGGGCAGCTCAAGCGGGTGATCTTGCACCATCTGCTTGTCGATCGTGCCTATATAGGTACTGTCGAACTTGGCGCTCTTGGCGGCCTGCACCAACGGGGCGTGCAGGTCGGTGGCGGTGCCGAGCGCATGTGCGGTGCCGGCGACGATGCGTTGCTTGCCTTCGACCCAGTTGGTCAGCGCGACGTTGTAGCCGATGGCGGTGTTGTGGATTTCGTCGGCCAGCGTGCCGAGGATCTGCGTGCGCATGCTGGTGTAAGCGGCAAGCGACAGCAGGATGGTGATCAGTGCCGACAAGACAGCGACAAAGACAATGAGTTTGGTGCGCAACGACTGCATTTCATCTCCCGAGGGCGAAAAGGGCGAGTCCTGTATCAGACTTCGGTGTTATAGCTTTGAGGCGCGACCTTATGTCATTCGGGACTTTGCGCCAATTAGGGGGAACCAGTGACGTTGTCATGAGCCGATGTGCGGTGAGCCGCACATGGCCGCTGGCGTAAACAGATAAAGTTGGCTCGACAATGGCCTGTTGGGCCCTTAAATTGCGACTGCCTCTCAATCTCTCTAGGGAAAACGACATGTTCAATCAGCCTGGCCTGACCAAGCTGTTCTCGCGACAGCTCCTCGATACGCTGATTCAGGCTGCGCTGGTCATCGCGATGGTCTTCGTCTGCTACAAGATCTTTTCGCCGTTCCTGACCATGATGCTGTGGGCGTTGATCATGGCCGTGACCTTGTTTCCGCTGCACCAGAAACTCGCGCCACGCCTGGGCGAGGGGCGGGCGGCGACCGCGATCGTGATTGCCGGTCTGGTGCTGATCGTCGTGCCGGCGGCTTTCCTTGGTAGCTCGATGGCCGATTCGATTACCGGCCTGGTCCACGGCATGCGCGACGACTCGATCAATATCCCGGTGCCCTCGGAGAACGTCGCCACCTGGCCCCTGGTCGGCAAGAAGATCTATGCCGCCTGGCACCTAGCTGCGACCGACCTGCCCGGGCTGATCCAGAAAATGCAGCCAAAAATCGGTGACCTGTCGAAGTCGGCGCTGGGCATGGTCGCCAGCATGGGCGGCGGTATCCTGAAGTTCGTGTTCTCGCTGATCATTTCCGGGGTGATGATGGCCTATGGCCACGATGGCGCAGCAAGCATGCGCGCCATCGGACGCCGGCTTGCCGGTGCCGAGCACGGCGACGGCCTGGTCGAACTGTCGACCAAGACCATCCGTGCCGTCGCCCAGGGCGTGATTGGTGTCGCCTTCATCCAGTCGCTGATCGTCGGCGTCGTCCTGATGGTCGCCGGCGTCCCGTTCGCCGGGATTCTGGCCTTGGTTGTGCTGGTTCTCGGCATTGCCCAGCTGCCGGTGCTGATTGTTTCGCTGCCGGTGATCGCGTACATCTGGATGGGCGGCGATTACGGCACGGTGCCTGCGGTGCTGTACTCGGTGCTGCTGATCGCCGGCGGCATGGCCGACAATGTGCTCAAGCCGATTCTGCTGGGCCGCGGCGTTGATGCGCCGATGCCGGTCATCCTGCTGGGGGCGCTGGGCGGTATGGTGTCGGCCGGTATTTTGGGGATGTTTGTCGGTGCCGTGCTGCTGGCACTGGGCTATCAGATCTTCATGGGCTGGGTTGCACTGCAGGATGAGCAGGGCGCCGAGGAGAAGGCGTGACGAAGTCCAGCCTGGCGATCGCACTACTGGGTGTCACGCTGGCTGGTTGTACTGCACTGGGGCCGGATTACGTCCGGCCGGGCAGTCCGGTGCCCGAGGATTGGCAGAGCAGCGCCTTGAAGGCGCTGCCGGTCGGCGAAAAGGTTCAGGCCGACTGGTGGCGCAACCTTGCCGACCCGGTGCTGGATGCACTGATCGACGAAGCCTTGCAGCGCAACCACCAGGTACGCATCGCCGGTTTGCGGATCATCGAGGCCCGGGCGCAGCTGGGTATCGCCGACAGCACGATGTATCCGCAGGTGCAGCAGCTCAGTGGCAGCGCGCTCGGCGTCGATCACCGCGTTTCGGGCGGCAGCTCGAGCCGCTTCATGCAGTACGACGCAGCCTTCAACATGGGCTGGGAGCTGGACTTCTGGGGCCGCTTCCGGCGCGGCATCGAGGCCGCCGATGCGTCGTATCTGGCCCGGCTGGCGCAGTACGACGATCTGCAGGTGCTGATGGCCGCGCAGGTTGCCGAGGTCTACGTCAATATCCGTACGCTCGAAGCCCGGCTGAAAATCGCCCAGGACAATGCGGCGATTCAGCGCCGCAGTCTCGATATCACCGAAAAGCTGTTCAAGAGCGGCAACGACTCCGAGCTCGATGTGCAGCAGGCCAAGACGCAGTACCTGAGCACGGTGGCGAGCATTCCGCCGCTCGAGGCCAGCTTGCGCAAGGCACAGAACGCGCTGTCGATATTGCTGGCGCGGCCGCCCGGCCCGCCGCCCGAGCTGGCGTCGGATACGGGGCGGATTCCCGAGCCGGCGCTTGGCATTGCCGTTGATCTGCCGGCCACAGCCTTGCTGCGCCGCCCCGATGTGCGGGTTGCCGAGATGCAATTGGCCGCCCAGTCTGCGCAGATCGGCATCGCCGAAACCGAACTGTATCCATCCTTGAGCCTGCTGGGCTCGCTCGGCTTGTCGGCCAGTTCGCTGGCGACGCCGACGAGCACGGACCTGGGCATCGGTCCCAGCCTGAAATGGAATGTGTTCGACTATGGTCGCTTGCGCAATGCCGTGCGGGTTCAGGATGCGCGCTACCAGCAATTGATCGAGCAGTATCAGGACAGCGTGCTGCAGGCCGCGCGCGATGTCGACGACAGCGCGATGGCCTACGCCAAGAACATCGAGCAGATCGCCTTGCTCGAACAGGGCGAGCAGGCCGCGCGCCGTTCGCTCGACATCGCCAACATCCAGTATCGCGAGGGCATGGCCGACTTCCAGCGGGTGCTCGATGCACAGCGCGCGCTGTTTTCGCAGCAGGAGCGCGTGGTCAGCAATCGTGGCAACGTCGTACTGAGCCTGATCGCGCTTTACAAGGCCATGGGCGGCGGCTGGCAATCGGCGCGGACGCGACCGCTGCTCGACGACGCAACGATCAGGGCAATGAAGGCCCGCACCGACTGGAATGACATGCTGACCGCGCCGCTGCCGGCACCGCCGCAAGCGCAGGAAACCAAACAATGAGTGAAAAAACCGTCAAACAGCCCGAAAAAGGTCGCGCCGCGCGATGGGCGAGCCGTTTGATCGTCGTGCTGATCGTCGCCAGTCTGGCCTGGTACTTCGTCGCCGACCGGCTGACGCCGTACAGCAGCCAGGCAAGGGTGCAGGCCTTTGTCGTCCCGGTGGCCGCCGAGGTGGCCGGCAAGGTCAAGGCCGTCGCGGTGAAGAACAACGACGACGTCAAGCAGGGGCAGTTGTTGTTCGGCATCGATGACAGCAGCTACCGGATTGCGCTCGAACGTGCCCGCGCCGATCTGGAATCGGCGCGTGACAGCATCGGCGCTGCCGATGCCGGCGTCGAGGCGGCCCGGGCCTCGCTGCGTGCTGCCGAGGCGGGGCGCGTCAAGGCCGAGAAGGACGCGACGCGTCAGGAGCGGCTGTATGCCGAGGATCCGGGCGCGATCTCGGTCCGCCGGCTCGAAGTCGCCCGGGCGACGCGCGATCAGGCACGGGCCCAGGTCGACGTCGCGCGCGCGCAAGTCGTGCAGGCACAGCAGAACGCCGGCGGCAGCGCCGACAACGGCAAGCTGGCGAGCGCACGGACGGCGGTCGAAAAGGCCGAGCTCGATCTGGCCAGAACGAAGGTGGTGTCGCCGTCGCGCGGGCTGGTGACCGATCTGCGCATCGATGCCGGCCAGTTTGCCCAGCCCGGCGCGCCGCTGCTGACGCTGATCGCGGTGCACGATCTGTGGATCAGCGCCGACATGACCGAGAACAATCTCGGTCATGTCGAACCGGGCGACCGGGTCGGCGTCGTGCTCGACGTGTTGCCGGGGCAGGTGCTCGAGGCAAAGGTGCGCAGCGTCGGCAATGGCGTCAGCGCCGGCAAATCGACACCGGCCGGCAGCCTGCCGACCGTCGACAACAGCCGGGACTGGCTGCGTCAGGCGCAGCGCTTTCCGGTGGCGATCGAATTCGAGCCAGCCGAGCTGGAGAAGCTGAAAGGCGTACGTGTCGGTGGTCAGGCCGATGTGATGGTCTACACCGGCGACAACGGTCTGATGAATCTGCTCGGCTCGGCCTATTTGCGGTTGATGAGCTGGCTGTCCTATGTCTATTGACCGGGCCAGTCGGCCGGCCTTGCGGCTGGCACTGGGTCTGGCTTTGGCCATTGTCGTCGCCTACGGCGCCGGCTGGACCGCGCCGCACGTCAGCGTGCTGGTTGCGGTAATGTTGCTTGCCAAGCCCGGTGCGCCGATTCCCTTCGTCAAGGGTTGCGTACTGGGCGGCGCCTTGTTCGTGCTGACCGGCGTCGGCGTCTGGATCACGCCCTTGCTCGAACACTACGCAGCAGCGGCGATGCTGCTGATCGCGCTGGTGCTGTTCCTGCTTTTCTACCTGAGCCAGCGCAGTGCCAATCCGCTGCTGACGCTGATGGTTGTCGGCTTCACGATGATTCCGGTCGCCGGCAGCCAGGAACAGGCGTTGGCGGTGGCGGTGATTCTGGCGCTGGCGCGCGGCGTGGTACTCGGCGTGGTCGTCGGCCTGATCGCGCATGCGCTGTGGGGCGATGAAGCGGTGCCCGGCAAGACGACCAAGCCCGAGTCGAAGACGGCATCGCGCTGGCAGGCCTTGCGCGGCGTCGTCATCATCATGCCGGTGCTGGTGCTGGCCTTGTCGAATCCGAGCCAGTACATGGCGGCGATCATGAAAACGTCGGCGCTTGGCCAGCAGGCCAGCGCGCTCAATGCACGCAATGCCGGGCGCGAGCTGCTCGGCTCGACGCTGCTGGGTGCGGGCGTCGCATCGCTGGTCTGGGTGGGGCTGAGTCTGTGGCCGGTGCTGTGGATGTATGCGCTGTGGATGGCGCTGGCGGGGTTGTGGCTGGCGATGCGGCTGTACCGCTTGCGCCCGGTGCAGCATCCGCCGTCGTACTGGATGAATGCGCTGATCACGCTGGTGATCTTTGTCGGCCCCGCGGTCGAGGACAGCGCCAATGGCAAGGATGTCATGCAGGCCGCGCTGATCAGGCTGGCGCTGTTTGTCGGTGTGTCGCTGTATGCCTGGGCGGCGATCGTCGTGCTGGAGTGGCTGGCGAAACGGGTGCGGCAAGACCGGGTGGTCGATGCTGCCTAGATACAAAAAAACCGGCCGCTAGGGCCGGTTTTTTTTTAGGCGTGCTCAGAGTCGAATCACGCGCAGTACACCGGGGACTTCGTTCAGCCGGGTAAAAATGCGCGGCAGATCGTCGACGCGCTGGATCTCGACGGTGAAGCGCATCCGCGCCAGCGTATCGCGCGACAAGGTGTTGACGGCGGTGACGTTGATCTTCTCCCGCGACATCACGTCCGACAGATCGCGCAGCAGGCTGGTTCTATCCTGCGCTTCGACGAGGATGTCGGTCGAGAACACGCCGCCGGCCTGTGCGGTGCCCCAGTCGGCCTTGATCAAGCGCTCCGGCGCTTCGGCGGCCAGGCGCTTGAGCGTCGGGCAGTCGCTGCGGTGGATCGAAATGCCCCGGCCCTTGGTGACGAAGCCGCAGACCGCATCGGGCGGCACGGGCTTGCAGCAGCGGGCGAGCAGCGTCATCAACTTGTCGACGCCCTCGATCAGGATGCCTTCGCCGCGCTGGTCGGCGCGGGCGCGGCGGATCACGTCGTCGGGATGGACCGGCTCTTCGGGGGCGGGCGGCTTTTCGTCGAAGGTCAGCGATTCGGCGAGTGCGCGCAGCGTCAGCTCGCCCTGGCCGAGCGCGGCGAGCATTTCATCGACGGTCTTGAAGCCGATCCGGTGCGCGACGTCTTCCTGCTTGGCCTGGGTGCGGCCGACGCGCGCGGCTTCCTTGTCGTACAGCGTGCGGCCGGCCTCGATCGCGACGTCGAGATTCTGCTGGCGGATCCAGTAACGGATCTTCTGCGCCGCGCGGTGGCTTTTTACATAGCCCTGATGCAGCCAGTCCAGACTCGGGCCGCCTTCCTTGGCCGAGAGGATCTCGACGCGCTGGCCGTTTTTCAGCGCCGTCGACAGCGGCACGATGGCGCCGTCGACCTTGGCGCCGCGGCAGCGATGGCCGAGGTCGGTGTGCAGGTGATAGGCGAAGTCGACCGGCGTGCTGTCCTTCGGCAGCGCGATCACGCGGCCGGCCGGGGTCAGCACGTAGATGGTGTCGTCGAACAATTCGGCCTTGAACGCGTCGGCCAGCTCGCCTTCGCCGACGACGTCGCTCTTCCAGTCGAGCAGCTGGCGCAGCCAGGCGATCTTTTCTTCGTACTTGCTGTCGCCCTTGCCACCTTCCTTGTAGCGCCAGTGCGCGGCGACGCCGAATTCGGCGTGTTCGTGCATGTCGAAGGTGCGGATCTGCACCTCGAGCGCCTTGTCGTTTGGCCCGATTACCGCGGTGTGCAGGCTGCGATAGAAATTGCCCTTCGGGTTGGCGATGTAATCGTCGAATTCGCCCGGAATCGGCTGCCACAGGTTGTGGACGATGCCGAGCACCGTATAGCAATCCTTGACGTCGTCGACCAGCACGCGCACCGCGCGGATGTCGTACAGTTCGGAGAAATCGAGCTTCTTCTTCTGCATCTTCTTGTAGATGCTGTAGATGTGCTTGGGTCGGCCCATCAGGCTGGCGTGTTCGACGCCGGCCGCTGCCAGTTCGATGCGCAGCTTGGCGATGACGTCGTCGATGAAGTGCTGCCGGTCGATGCGGCGCTCGTCGAGCAGCTTGGCGATCTTCTTGTAGACGTCCGGATGCTGATAGCGGAAACCGAGGTCTTCGAGTTCCCACTTGATCTGCCAGACGCCAAGCCGGTTGGCGAGCGGCGCGAAGAAGTCGAGCGTTTCCTCGGCAATGCGGCGGCGTACGTCGTCCGGCGCCTGGCCGAGCACGTGCATGGTCTGCGTGCGCCACGCGAGCTTGATCAGCACGACGCGCATGTCTTCGACCATCGCCAGCAGCATCTTGCGGATCGATTCGATCTGCGCTGCGGCTTCCTGCGGTTTGTGCACGGCCGAAACGGTCAGCTGGCGGATCTTGCGCACGCGGTTGACGCCGTCGACCAGCGTCGCGACTTCCTTGCCGAAGCGCTTTTCGATCTCGACCGCAGCGTCCTTCAGATAATCGGGGACGGCGAACAGCAGCGCAGCAATGACCGCGTCGGCGTCGAGGCGCAGATCGGCAACGATGGCCGCGCTGGCGACCGAATGCGGAAAAATGCGTTCGCCGATATCCGGCAGCCGTTCGTCGCCGTAACACTCGGCCGCCCACGCCAGCGCGGCCTTGAGGCGGCTCATCGTGTCGGGCGGATAACGGTCGGATAACTGTGCCAGCCAACCTTGCGGATTGGCGGCCTCAGCGATCGACTGGGCGAGTGGGCGGGTGACGGCGACCATGGAATCAAATTGTGACCGATGAGTCAGGAATTTTGCCCCATTCACCGGGTCAGTAGAAGGTCAGATTTTGCTGATTGCAATTAAAGAAGCTGTTCGGGATTTTTCACAGTCGCATTTTGGATTGTGGCGGACAAGCGCAGGGTCCGCGCTAGGTGCTAGGTGCTAGGTGCTAGGTGCTAGGTGCTCGGTGCTCGGTGCTCGGTGCCGATGCGGCGGTCCGTTCATACGACAGGCACTGGGCAGCCGTAACAGCGGTATACAGTTGCAGCAGCGGCCCTATTCACTTTTCGATCAAGGTTTTCATGCCACGACGTTTTTTGCGGCGCTTGCTGCCCGACCATGCCACGCTGACGCAGAACGCGTTTCTGCGCCGCTATGCCCATTGGTTCTCGCATCCGAATCTATGGCACCTGAATCGGCATTCGGTTGCTGGTGGTGTCGCGGCGGGAATGATCGGCGGCTTGATTCCCGGGCCGCTGCAGGTGATCACGGCCAGCCTGCTGGCGCTGGGTTTTCGCGTCAATCTGCCTGTCGCGGTCTTCGCCACTTTCTATACCAACCCGCTGACGATCGGCCCCTTGTACTGGTTGGCGGTGAAGCTCGGCAGTTTCATCACCGGCCTTGGCGGCGGGGCCCATGTACCGCCGATGCCGGCTTGGGCCGGCCTGTCGCTGCTCGAATGGACGCAGGCGATGTGGCACTGGATGCTGTCGCTCGGCACGCCCTTGCTGATCGGCCTGCCGACCCTGGCGGCATTGCTGGCGATCGGCGGCTTTTTTACGGTGCACGGGATCTGGCGCGTGCACATCTGGCTGGCGCTGCGCAAGCGGGCCAGACGCTGTTGCAGGCCTCAGTAGGTTTGCGCTGCGGCCAGTTCGTCCTGCAGTCGATGGAGGAGCTGCAGGCGGCTTTCCGGGATGTCGCCGCTGCTGACGGCACCGAGGATGGCACAGCCCGGTTCGTGCCGGTGGCGGCAGTTGTGGAAGCGGCACGTGCCGAGCCGTTCGCGGAATTCCGGCATCAGCCGCGGTAAATCCTCGACGGTAACGTGCGCGAGCCCGAACGACTGCAGGCCGGGCGAATCGATCAGGTCGGCGCCGGGTTCAAGGTGGTAGAGCGTGGCATTGGTCGTGGTGTGCTTGCCCGAATCGAGCGCGACCGAGATGTCGTTGACCCGCGCGCGGGCCTCGGGAATCAGTGCGTTGGTGATTGTCGATTTGCCCATGCCCGACTGGCCGACCAGTACCGAGACGTGGCCGGAAAGCCAGCCGTTCAGCGGGGAAATGTCTTCGGTCGCCGCAAGCTCGACCACGCCGTAACCGAGTTCGCGGTAGTAGCCGAGCCGTGCGCGCGCGGCGTCGGCTTCGGGCAGGTCGCACTTGTTCAGCAGGATCAGCGGCCGGATGCCGGCATCCTCGGCGGCAATCAGGCAGCGACCGATCAGCTCGTCGAAGAAGCTCGGCACCGGCGCGACGACGACGATGATCTGCGTAACGTTGGCCGCGATCAGCTTCTCGCGCCATGCATCGGAGCGGTACAGCAGCGTGTCGCGCTTCAGCGCTTTTTCAATGACCGCCTGCTCGGTGCTGGTGACCTTGATGGCGACACGGTCGCCGCAGGCGAAATCGGTTTTCTTGCCGCGCGCACTGGCGACGCGGGTGCTGCCATCGGGCAGCTCGATGATGTAGGACCTGCCATGGCTGGCGATGATCTGGGCGGTATCGGTCATTCAGAAGCCGGTTCGGGGAAAAGGGCATCGACGCGCGCGGCGCAGATGAAGTCGTTGCGGGTCAGGGCGCCGGCCGAATGGGTGCTCCAGATGACCCGGCAACGGTTGTAGCCGACCTCGAGGTCGGGGTGGTGGTCCTGGCTGTGGGCGATCCAGGCAATGGCATTCACCAGTGCCATGGTCTCGTGGAAGTTGCCCAGGTGGAAAGTCTTTTCCAGGATCGGACCCACCACCTGCCAGCCGTCGAGCTGGGCCGTAGCCAGCCGGGTTGTGTCTTCGACCGGCATGGCCGGGGCGTTGGGTGTGCAATGTTCGGTTGCGAGGCTCATGGCGTGCTCCAGGGTATGGACACCAGTTTCCTTTGTAGCCGCCAGTGTCATCCGAGTCGCTTCAAGGCGGCGATCCGCAGGCTGGCCGGCGGGTGGCTGTCATAGAACAGACTGTGCAGCGGGTCCGGCGTCAGCGTTGCGGCGTTGTCGCGATATAGCTTCACCAGCGCGCGGATCAGGTCGGTGCTGGAGGCCTGTTCGGCGGCGTAGGCATCGGCCTCGTACTCATGCTTGCGCGACAGCATCGAGCCGATCGGCCCGAACAGGAAGGTGAAGACCGGCAGCACCAGGAAGAACAGCACCAGTGCGACGGCGGTGGTCGGCGTGGACACGCCGAGGCCTTCATAGAACCACGGCAGTGTTTTCAACTGGCCGAGCAGCCACAGCATGCCGAGCATCAGGATGAAGGTCCAGGCCAGCCGTTTGACGATGTGGCGGCGCTTGAAATGGCCGAGTTCATGCGCAAGCACGGCCTCGATCTCGTCGCCGCTGAGCTGCTTGAGCAAGGTGTCGAAAAACACGATGCGCTTCTTGGCGCCGAGGCCGGTGAAATAGGCGTTGCCGTGGCTCGAGCGCTTGCTGCCGTCCATCATGAAGATGCCGCCGGCGCGAAAGCCGCAGCGGGTCAGCAGCGCTTCGATCCGCGCGCGCAGGGTTTCGTCGGGCAGTGGCTCGAACTTGTTGAACAGCGGGGCGATCCAGGTCGGGAAGATCCACATCAGCAGCAGCGAAAAACCGACCCACGTCGCCCAGACCCACAGCCACCAGGCGTCGCCCATTGCGTCCATCAGCCACAGCACGACCGCGACCAGCGGCAGGCCGACGGCCGCAGCAATCAGCGAGGTCTTCAAAAGGTCGGCAAAGAAGGTGGCCGGCGTCGTCTGGTTGAAGCCGAACGCGGTCTCGATCCGGAATGTCGAAACCCACGAGAACGGCAGTGTCAGCAAGGTGTTGGCGATGGCCAGCAGCGCAATCATCGCCACGCCGGCAGCGATGCCGGTCCCGAACCAGTGGGTGGTGAGGTCGGACAGCCAGGCAATGCCGCCGCCGAGCGTAAACGCGGCCAGCAGCATCGCGTCCCAGATCGTCGCCAGCATGCCGAAGCGGGTTTTCGCCACCGTGTAGTCGGCGGCGCGCTGGTGCGACAGCAGCGTGATCTCGTTGGCAAACTCGTCCGGCACCGCGCCGCGATGGCGGCGTACATGGTTGATGTGGCGCTGCGCCAGCCACATTTGCAACAGCACGCTGGCGGTCAGCGCAAAAACGAACAGGGTAGTGAACGCGTGCGCGGTCATCGGTTTACTCCGGCAGGGATGGCCGATTATCGCATACCCGCCGGGGCTGGGAGGCGGGTGCCCAATGTTGCCGCGATTGTTGCCGATGGGCCATGATGGTTGTAGTCGCAACAAGGCTTGGCGACAATAGCCGGCTTGTTCCGAATTCCATCGTTTTTTAGGTCTGTTTTGTCCATGTTCCGATTCCTGCAATACCGCCATCTCGTGTGTGCCACTGCGTTGGGTGTCTGCGCGGCTGCGCATGCCGACGATGAACGCCGATTCAAGCTGGTCGACGCCAACGTTCAGGAGCGCGCCAATGGTGTGCTGGCGCTAATGGGCTATACGGTCGTGCCGGACGTCACGACAAGCTCGCTGTCGATCAACAATGTGTCGAGCGGCGATGCCGGGCTGAACATGACCCAACTCGGCGGCGGTGCGACGATGAGCCAGTCGGTGCCGGTTTATCTGGAGGGCGCCCTGTCATACGCCCGTTATGACCCGACCTTTGTCGCAACCGATGGCCAGGAGGAGCGCAGGTTGCCGCTCAAATGGAACAGCCTGTCGGCCAGCGGCGGCATCGGCTGGGATTTCCCGATTGCCGAGCATCTGGTGATCCGGCCGATTTTCAACTTCGCCGTCGGCCAGGTAGCCAGCGATGTGACCGCGGCCAAGTGGTATGTCGAACGACAGGTCGACCGCGAGTTCAATTTCCTCGACGGTGGCGCGCTCAGCGCTTACGGGCTCGGCGGTTCGATCATGCTCGACTACGAGGATCTGCAACCGGAACGCGATATCGATATCGAGCTGCGCTACAGCAATATCCAGCTCAAAAGCTTCGGCAACAGCGATGAATCGGTGCAGGGGACTTCCACCGCCGAAAGCGCCAGCCTGTGGGCGCGCTACCGAGCGCCGATCAGCGACTGGAGCCTGCTCGACCGGCCGTTCCGCTATGTGCTCGAATTTGCGCAGACGCAGTTCATCGGCGATTTGCGCGGTGCGCTCGGCTTCAATTACCTGACGTCGATCGGTGCCGGCGTTGAACTGGATTCGAGCAAATACAATGTGCTCGTCACCCGGACACGCCTAGTGACGCGTTACGTATTCGGCAACAACGTCTCCGGTATCTCGGTCGGCCTCGCCTGCAGTTTCTAAATACCCGGTTTCCCCACGGCTTTCCGTCGCGGGCGCGCGGTGCCGTGCGCATGGCGAGTGGCGGCTGCCGCCAAGCGGCCGAACATTGCTCCGACAACATCCGCTCGGAAAATGCGATGCCGTCGGCTACCGTGTCGAAGTAGGTCGCAGGCTGTTCGACGGAAATAGAACGGCAAGCACAATGCGAAAGTCTGGCCATGTCTGAACGGAGAAACGGATGAGCAAGGGGCTGCGGTTATCGGAGAAATGGTTTCAGCGCGGCCTCTGGCTGGTCGCGCTGGTGTTCGCCAGCTTCCTCATCGGCCTCGGTGGCCTGATCGTCGGCGATCTGCCCAAGGTCGAGCGGACGCTGGAACCCGAACAATTCATTGATCCGGCCCAGCTTGCGAGGGTGCGAGCGGCGATCTCCGCCAACACCGCGCAACGCAAGGACACTCAGGATGCGATTGCGCAGGCCGAACTGACGCTGACGGCCGCGGGCAATGCCAACCAGAGCGCCAGGGAAACCTTCGCCAACTGGCTGGCCACGCGCAAGGCGACCGAGTTGCCCGAGCAGGATCGCGAGCTGATTGCCCGCACGCGTGCGCTCGATGCGCTCAAGGCCAGCGAGCGCAACGCACAACAGGCGCTTGAACGGCTGCAACAGGGCGATCTGACGCTGCAGCGCGAAGCCGAACGCAATCAACAAACCCTGTCCAAGCTAGAGGATGGCGGCCGCAAGGCCTATGAATCTGCGGTGCGTGCGCAGGAAATGCGCGTCTTCCTGTTCCGGCTGGCGGTGACGTTGCCGCTGCTGCTGATTGCCGGCTGGCTGTTCGTCAAGAAGCGCAAAAGCGCGCATTGGCCCTTCGTCTGGGGCTTCGTGTTTTTTGCGCTGTTCGCGTTCTTTGTCGAACTCGTCCCGTATTTGCCCAACTACGGCGGCTACGTCCGCTACATCGTCGGCATTGTGCTTACCGGCGTGATTGGCCATTACCTGATCGGTGCGATGCAGCGCTATCTGGCGCAGCAGAAGCTGGCCGAACAAAAACCGGATGCGCAGCGTCGTCAGGCGCTGAGCTATGACTTGGCGCAGGCGCGCATGGCCAAGCAGATCTGCCCGGGCTGCGAGCGGCCCGTGGATCTGAAAGACACCGGTCGCAACTTCTGCATGCACTGCGGCATCTGCCTGTTCGACCATTGCGGGCATTGCCAGACGCGCAAGAGTGCTTTTGGTCATTTCTGCCATAGTTGCGGCACCGTCGCGGTGGCCGAACGCACCCCGGGCTGAGGTGGCCTGGCGAGGGGACACATCAGCCCGGCTGGTCCAGCATGACCCGCTGCGATCCGGGGTCAAGCGGTGCCGATGTGTGTTCGTGGATGATGTGCCAGACGGTGTCGGCGCGCTTCAGAATCATCGTGATCCGGTTGCTTTGCGCCCGCAGCACCTTGCCGTCGGCGGCGATGGCGGTATAGGTGGCAATCGCATGCCCGGCGGCGATCCCGTCGTTTTGCGTCGTCTGCACCGCGGTGAAGTCGACCTCGACGCGTTCATCGCCCAGCGATGCGAACCAGTCCACCGCCATGGCCCGCCAGGCGGGCTGGCCGTGCAGCGCCCATGCGCCCCACATGTCGAAGACGGTTACGTCATCGCCGTACAGCGCGGCAAAGGCGTCGGCATCCTTGGTGAAGACGGCGGCCTTGTAAGCGGCAAGCGCCTGTGCGAACGGCTCGGTGTGCTGTTTGTCCATCGTTGTGCTCCGGTTGGCTGGCCGACGGTGTCGGCCCCGCATTGTTCGTAGCATCGTTGTTGCAGCTCAGCGGGAAAAACTGTTCGAGCGGCAGCGGGGCGTTTCGGTGTGCACCAATCTGCCCGGCGTATGCGCGCTGAAATCGCGGCGACACGGGGTGATCGGTTCAGCGCTTGGCACTTTGCCTTGAGGGGACTCAGCGCATCAGTTGCGACAGCAGCCGGAAGCCGTTGTGACCACCGCCGGTCGCATAGCCGACAAGCTGGCCATCCCGTATGGCTCGGGCGGTCAGGCCGCGGCTGTCCTCGTCGATTTGCCAGTCGACTTCGCCATCGGTAATGCCGCCGAGCTGAACCGGATAGCGCGGCGTCTTGACCGCGACCGGCATCGGCCCGAAGGCGACCGCGGTCGGCGTGCCGGCCAGCGTCTGCGCCAGCGCGTTCGCCGACAGCGTGATCGGTTGCAGGTAGGGCAGGACGCGGCCGTCGATCTCGGCGCAATCGCCCAGCGCGTAAACGTGTTCGCGTGAGGTGCGCAGCTCGGCGTCGACGATGATGCCGGTTGCCGTATCCAACCCCTGTGCCAGATCGAGTCGCGGCCGCAACCCGGCGGCGCAGACGACGGCGTCGACCGTGAGCGTATCGCCGTCGGCCAGCGTTGCCCGCAATCGCCCGCCATCATGGTCGATTGCCGTCACTTGGGTGCCGAAGCGGAAGTCGACATCGCCGAGCGCCGACTGCAGCCGGGCGCTGATGACCGGCGGCGCCTGTTTCAACAGTACCCGCGCATTGACGTCAACCAGCGTGACCCGCTTGTGGCGGGCGATGTCGTGGGCGATTTCGGTGCCGATCAGCCCGCCACCGATCACGAGCACGTGTTCGCTGGCGTCGAGCCGTTCGCGCAACACGCGATAGTCGCCGAGGTTGTTGAGCGTCAGCACGGCAGCGACGGCGTCGCCGGCCATTGTCGGCACAATGGGCCGTGCGCCGACCGCCAGCACCAGCTCGCCGTAGGGCAGGCTGCGTTGGCCGAGGTCGACGAGTTGCCGGTCGAAATCGATGCCGGTTACCGTGGTGTGCGGCAGTACCATGATGCTGGCGTCAAAGGCGACCTCGCTGGCGGTCTGCCGGATCAGCCGCTCGGCGCTGGCGCCGTTGCCGAAGGCGTGGCTGAGCTGTGGTTTCGGGTAGTCGGCACCGTCGTCGGCGGTGACGACGACGACCGGCCGGGTGCGGTTCAGTTTGCGGTAGGCGCGCGCCAGCGTGTAGCCGGCGTGGCCGCTGCCGATGATGACGATGGGTCTGTTCATCGCATTTCCTCTGTTCGGTGATCGGGCCGGCGAACCGACCCGGAGAGTCAGGCCGGTACGAAGTCGCCCTTGCCCATGAAGCACGTCGGGCACAGGAAAGTGTCCGGCACGTCGGCCCAGGCGGTACCGGTGGCCACGCCCTGATTGGCGTCGCCCACCGCCGGGTCGTAGATCCACGAGCAGGTCTTGCAGCGCATCTTGCCGTTCTGCTGACAGCTGCAGTCGGTGTCGGCGGCCGGCGCGGCGAGGGCGGTGGCGAAACGCTGGCCGAAGGCGGTTGCATCGGCGAGCGCGCCGTCGGTCGGCCGCCATTCGGCGGTGATGCCGTCGTTGATCACCCTGAAGCCGGCTTCGCCGAGCTGCTTGGCAATCCGCGCCACGGCGCCACCGCTCCAGCCGTGCGTGCCGAACGCCGCTGCGGTCTTGTTGCGGAAGCGCAGCCCCTCCATGTCTTCGAGCAGCGCGGCGATATGCGGCAGCATCACGTTGTTGATCGTCGGGCTGCCGACGAGGATGGCCTTGGACTTGAACACGTGGGTCAGCACGTCGTTCTTGTCGGTGTTCGACAAATTGAACAGCTTGATCACCACATCGGGATCGACGGCGCGGATGCCCTCGGCAATGGCGTCGGCCATCATCCGCGTGCCGTTCCACATCGTGTCGTAGATCAGCGTGATCTGGTTTTCCTGATAGTCGTCGGCCCATTTCAGGTACTGCTCGACGATTTGCGTCGGCTTGTCGCGCCAGATGATGCCGTGGCTGGTCGCGATCATGTCGATCGGCAGCTGCAGCGACAGCACTTCCTCGATCTTGCGTGTCACCAGCGGGCTGAACGGCGTGAGGATATTGGCGTAGTACTTGATGCACTCCTCGTACAGCTCGTTCTGGTCGCACAGGTCGTTGAACATCTGTGCACTGGCGTAGTGCTGGCCGAAGGCGTCGTTGCTGAACAGCACCGCGTCGCCGGTCATATAGGTCGCCATGCTGTCGGGCCAGTGCAGCATCGGCATTTCGACGAAAACCAGCTGCTTGCCGTTGCCCAGATCGAGCGAATCGCCGGTTTTCACCACCCTGAAGTTCCAGTCCTGGTGGTAATGGCCCTTGAGCGACTTGACGCCGTTTTCGGTGCAGTAGATCGGCGCATTCGGGATGCGCGCCATCAGTGCCGGTAGCGCGCCGCTGTGGTCGATCTCGCCGTGGTTGGCGATGATGTAGTCGATCTGGTCGAGGTCGATCTCCTTGGCAAGATTGGCGACGAACTCCTCGGCATACGGTGCCCAGACGGTGTCGATCAGCGCGACCTTCTCCTCCTGGATCAGGTAGCTGTTGTAGCTCGAACCGCGGTGGGTGCTGTATTCGCTGCCGTGGAACTCGCGCAGTTCCCAGTCTTGCTTGCCGACCCAGCGGATATTGTTCTTGACCTGAAATCCCATGGTGCTGACCTCGTTGCTTGATAAATGTAAATAAAATACATCTTTAAGAGAGAAAGAAAACGGTGTGGCCTTGCCTTGTGGCCATCACCTGATCACTGGAATGCGGTGCGGGGTCGGCCGCGCTGTACCCGCGCAATGGCCGTAGCGATGAAGACCAGCAGCGCGATACCGTTGAGCCCGGCGCCGGTTACGATCGCAGCATGGAACCCGGCCAGCGTGCCGGCCAGCCTGCACAGCAGCCCAAGCTGCAACAGCAGCAGCGGCAGGTAGAACAGCGCGTGGTAACGCAAGCGCCAGCCGGTTACCGCCGGCAGAATGATCGCCGCATGGCCGAACACCATCGCCATGACGAAGCCGACCAGCACAGCGTGCAGTGCGAGATCGTCGAAGCGGCCGCCGAGGTAGTTGCCGTTGGCCCACAAGGCCGCGGCGCCGATCACTAGCCAGCCGTAGCCCGACAGCAGGCAGACCGCGATGTAGCGCGGCAGACCGCGGCCCTTGATCGTGTGGCGAGCGACGTCGAAGCGCAGCAGCCACACGGCCAGCAGCAGTTGCGTTGCGGCGATCAGCCAGGCTTGTGCCAGTGCCAGACCGGCGAGCATCGCCAGCGTGATCGCGACGAAGGCGGCTTCGGCCCGGCGGGGCTTGGGCATGAGCCGCGACAGCTCAAGCCGCTCGGCCGCGATCGTCAGGACGAGAAAGGCGACCCACCAGCCGAGCACGGCGTTGGTGTCGGTCACGGCCAGCATCAGGCCATTGCCGATCAGCCAGCAGGCGGCGGCAACGGCGAGCAGCAAGGTGAATGGCTGTGGCTGCTTGCGCCACAGTAGCAGCGTCACCGCGGTCAGCAGCGCGCTGGCCAGCGTGATCGCCCACGCGCCCTCGACCCGATTTGCCAGCAGCAGCGCCGCGCCGACGAAGGCCGCGAGCGGCGCCAGCCAGGCCCAAGGCACCTTGGCGGCCACGGCGCGCTCGACCGCGATCAGCCCGCCGAACACACCGCCGATCATCACGAAACCGTGCCACGCCATCGCGCCGAGCGTGGTCGGCAGCGCCAGTCCTAGTCGTGCAAGACCGCCGCCGATGGCGAGGTAGAACAGTGCAGGCAGCAGCAGAAAAGGCAAGCGGTTCATGCTTGCCAGCCGAAGCGTTGGCGCAGCGCCGGCGACATCCGGCCCGGCGTCCACGCCGGTTCCCAGACAAGGTCGATCCGGATGCCGGTGTCTTCGGGAGCGACCGCGGCGAGTACGTTGCGGACTTCGTCGATAATGAGGTCGCCCATCGGGCACGCGGCCGACGTCATCGTCATCGTGACGGTGATTGCCGCATCGCCGATTGCAACGTCGTAGATCAGGCCGATCGCGACGATGTCTTCGCCGACCTCCGGATCGATGACGTCGGCGAGGGCGGCCAAGATCTGTCCGGTCGTGATCGGCATCGCGGCACCTTTAAGATGTATTTTTGATGCATCAAAATTATCACGACGCCGATTTCAAAATCAATATGTAAAATACACCTTATGAGACTAACCCGATTTACCGACTACAGCCTGCGAGTGCTGATGTATGCCGGTCTGGCGCGCGACCGGCTGGTGACGATCGCCGAGCTGGCCGAGGTGTACGACATTTCGTCCAACCACCTGATGAAGGTCGTGCATTTCCTCAGCCAGCACCAATACCTTGCCACGCAGCGCGGCAAGGGCGGCGGGATGCGGCTGGCGCGCGATCCGGCCGATATCAATATCGGCGAACTGGTGCGGCTGACCGAAACCAACGATGTGCTCGTCGAGTGTTTCGACCGCGCACATTCGCAGTGCCGGATCGGCGCGGTGTGCCGGCTCAAGGGGGTGCTGCACGCAGCGCAGGAGGCGTTCTATGCCGAACTCGGCAAACACACGCTGGCCGAACTGCTTGCCGAGCCCGCGCCGCTGGCGCAGGTGTTCGGCATCGACGCCGATGCGATCGGGCGCGCGAACCGTGCCTAGAGTCGCGCCGCGAGTTGCTGGCAGGTGTCGCCGATGCCCGCTTCGATACGTACGTCGAAGGCGTGGTCGAGCCGGGTGGCCGACAGGTTGATCAAGGCGGTTGGCACGCCGGCACGGCGCGCTTCGAGCGGAATCAGGTTGACCGGGCCGACTTCGAGCGATGAGCCCATGACGATCAGTAGGTCGGCCTGCGTGGCGAGATCGAACGCCGGTTCGATCAGCGGCACCGCCTCACCGTAAAGCACGACGTCGGGTTTGATCACCATGCCGCAAGCGCGGCAGCGCGGCACCTCGTGTTGCTGCACCCAGGCCAGATCGTGGCCGGTGTGGCAAAACAGGCAGGTCGCGCCCATCAACGAGCCATGCATTTCCAGTACCTCGTCGCTGCCGGCCTTGTGGTGCAGGCCATCGATGTTCTGCGTCAGCACCGAGACGCGCTTGCCGTGTGCCCGTGCCAGCTCGGCGAGAAAGGCGTGGCCGGCATTGGGCTGGTAGCCGCCGGCGAGCTTGATCTTGAATATCTCGCGGAAAGCCGCCCAGAAGCCGGCGGCGTCGTCCATGAAGTAGTCGATCGACACCACGTCGGCAAAGCTGCGATTGCCGGTGAACAGGCCGTTGGCCGAGCGGAAATCCGGAATGCCCGATTCGGTGCTCATGCCGGCGCCGGACAGCACGGCAATGTGCTGGGCGTTGCGGATGGCGTCGGCGAGTTGGTCGAGTGCGGTCATGATGTCGAAAGGGCGGGGGCGGGCAGAAAGTTTGCGCTGGCTTGGTCACGAGGGCAATGGCGCTGTGGTGTGGAAAATGGCGTTTGAAACGACCGTATCACCGCGCGCCCGCATCGGCGCGACGGGCTGGCCGTGCAATGCTGTACGGATAATTTCAGCAAAGAGAGGATGAGACATGGCCCGCCCCAACGCGATCCTGCACCTGTGGCTGCGCTGTTCCCGCTTGCCCGCCGGGCGCTGGCTGTTTTCCAGGCTGGTGTGCTTCAAGGCGCCGTACTTCGGCTCGATCTCGCCGCGCTTCGTGCAGTTGGCGCCGGGGCGCTGCGAGTTGAGCATCGCCAAACGTCGCAAGGTGCTCAACCATATCGGTACCGTGCATGCGATCGCGATGTGCAATATGGCCGAGCTGGCGGCCGGGACGATGACCGATGTCACCATCCCGGCCAGTCATCGCTGGATTCCGAAAGGCATGCAGGTCGATTATTTGAAGAAGGCCGAAACCGGCTTGCGCGCGGTGGCCACCGTGGCGCAACCGGCGGTATGGGGTGACGGGCTGGATCTGCCGGTCAAGGTGGATGTCATCGACGCGGCCGGTCAGATCGTCGTGCGGGCGACGATTACGATGTGGGTGTCGGCGAAGAAGCGCTGAGCCCGGCGCGGCGCTGGCGGGCCAGCGTCAGCGCGCTATGGCTGCACGTCAACGTCACGGCGATCCAGATCGGCACATAGGTGCCGAGTCCGGCCGCACTGAAGGGCTCGGCCAGGAAGAGCAGCGAGATCACGAACAGCAGCACCGGTTCGACGTAGCCGAGTATGCCTAGCAGGCTGATTGGCAACAGCTTGCTGGCGTCGAGGTAACAGGCGAAGGCGATGGCCGTCATCGCGCCGAGGCAGGGCAGCAGCAGCCATAGCCGCGGTGCCGTCGACAAGGCATCGGTCGCCAGCGGGTGGGTGGCGATCAACCAGAACGCAAACGGCAGGATCACCAGGGTTTCGAGCAGGAAGCCGCTGACCGGATCGAGCCGGACTGCGCGGCGCAGCATCAGATACGGCGGATAGCCGAGCGCGGTGACCAGCGTGACCCACGAGAACGCGCGCGTCAGCCACAGTTCGTGTGCCACGCCGGCGCAGGCAAACGCAACCGCAAGCCATTGCAGCCGGCTGGGGCGCTCGCCATAGAACACGAAACCGACCAGCACCATCACCAGTGGCAACAGGAAATAGCCGAGCGTGACCTCGAGCAGCCGGCCTTCGAGCGGCGCCCACATGAACAGCCATTGCTGCACCCCCAGCAGAAAGCCGCCGACGGGCAGCGCCAGCCACAGCACCGGCTCGTGGCGCAGGCGGGCAGTGGTGGCGGCAAACTTGGGCCAGTGCCGCAGCAAGGATACGACGATGATCATGCCGGGTACTGTCCAGACAATCCGCCAGGCGAAAATCTCCAGCCCGGTCAACGGCAGCAGCAGCGTGGTGAACCAGCCGAGGATGGCGAAGACGACCGAGGCAACGACCGACAGCAGTACGCCTTGGCCGGACAGCGGATTGCTCATGATTTCATTCAGGTCTTTATCATTATTGCGTCGATCTTAGCACTGGCGCGAAGCGGGGCCGTTGCGGCTTTCCTTTATGCCGCTGTGTTGCGCTGCCTGCTTGGCGATGACGGCCCAAAGGGCAACGCGTATCCTTGGCGGACACGTCATTGAGGAAGTTGCCATGCAAAAGCAGTTCAAGCTCGACAAGACCCAGATCCGCGAGCTCGCGACCGGACACGGCCTGTGTGTGGTCAGCGACATGATCACCGTCGACGGTCACGGTGTCGGTTTCATGTACCGTGAAGAGCCGGAAGATGCCGATGACAGCGGCTGGCGCTTCCTGTCGGGCTACGAATCGGACGGCTACATCGACAACAGCAAGAATTTTGCCGTCATCGACGTCAACGTCGTCGCCAACTATGACGAGGCGATCATTCCGCTGCTCAACTCGCCGGTGGGTGCCGAGTTTGACAAGGCCGAGGACGGCGAGACCTTCCTCGACGCCAACGAGCCTTGATCCGGCAGTTGCAGCCCGGAATGAGCGCCGCCTGATGGCCTGTGTTGTCCGTGATGATGAGGTCGAGTTCAGTGCGATCCGCGCACAGGGGGCCGGTGGCCAGAACGTCAACAAGGTGTCGAGCGCGGTGCACCTGCGCTTCGACATCGGGGCGTCATCGCTGCCGGACTTGATCAAGACGCGTTTGCTGGCGTTGAGCGATAGCCGGATCAGCAAGGACGGCGTGGTCGTGATCAAAGCGCAGCAGTCGCGCAGCCAGGAGCAGAACCGGGTCGACGCGCTGGCGCGCTTGCAGGCGCTGGTCGACGGCGTTGCGCAGACGGCCAAGGCAAGAAGGGCGACCAAGCCGACGTATGGTTCGCAGAAACGCCGGCTGGAAAAGAAAACCCAGCGTGGATCGATCAAGGCGATGCGCGGCAAGGTCATCGACTGAACGCGGCGTAACCCGGCCGCACTGCATCGTTTGTCACGCGCTCGGGTACGGTCTAACTCTCTCGCGGCTGGGAGTTGGCCAGCCTTGCCATGACCGGGCGCCGCGTACGTTGGCGTGCGCAGTGTCAGTCGACGCGGAAGCCGACTTTCAGCGTCACCTGCCAGTGACCGACCTTGCCGTCGACGATGTGGCCGCGGGTTTCGGTGACCTCGAACCAATCCATGTGCTTGATCGTTTGCGCCGCCTTGGTAATGGCGTTACGGATCGCTTCGTCGCTGCCTTGGGTGGACGAACCGACCAGCTCGACCATTTTGTATACGTGTTCGCTCATGCTGCCTCTCCCTCTCCCGTTGAAGTAGATTCAGCATAGTCTTGCCACGGAAAATGGACGCAAAAAAGCCCGGCTGAGCCGGGCTTTTCCTGAATCGATGCGGCTCAAGCCGCGATCAATTAAGCAGCCTTGATGTTCGAGGCTTGCTTGCCCTTCGGGCCGGTGGTGACATCGAAGGTCACGCGCTGGCCTTCGGCCAGGGTCTTGAAACCGTTCGATTGAATTTGCGAGAAGTGCGCGAACAGGTCGTCGCCGCCTTCGTCCGGGGTGATGAAGCCGAAGCCCTTGGAGTCATTGAACCACTTAACGGTACCGGTAGCCATGAGAATATCCCTTGCTTTTAAAACAGGTGTTGAATGAAAACGGGCGAAGCCCGGGGTGCACGGAAATCAAGGGATGTGGGGGATACGAGGTACTGCCAGAGGCACTACAGATACCGACAACTCACTGCTTGAAAATCCTGCGATTGCCTTTTTACCCCCGTTTGGGGAGGGCTGCAAGTGGAAATTGTGCGTTCGTTCGTGGAAATGACAAATGGTTATTCAAGGTGTTGCGTTGTAGCCGCATGGTCATATTCCCCGGGCAAGTCCACTGACATTGACGCCGCACAACAAGGAGTAAGCGTACAATCGGTGTTTACACTCCAATCGGGCCGACCCATGCATTGGGTTTGAGCTGGTCCGACTTTCCCCCTTGCCGTTACCTACGCTTTCCCGGCGCACGAGCGTTCGGGCGATGCATCGCCGTTGCCGGCACAGGGCTTACTCCGCACTCAAAGGAATATCTATGGCTAAGGAAGATTCGATCGAATTCGAAGGTGTCGTACTCGAAGTGCTCCCGGATACGCGTTTTCGCGTGGAACTCAGCAACGGGGTACAGATTTCGGCTTATGCGTCGGGCAAGATGCGCAAGCACCACATCCGCATCCTCGCCGGTGACCGGGTCACCGTAGAAATGTCGCCCTATGACCTGACCAAGGGTCGGGTCAGCTTCCGTCACAAGGATGCCAACGCTCCGGCACCTGGATCGTTCCGTCGGCGCTGAGTGAATGGGGGCCGAATCGATTCGGGTTGTCACGCTGGCCGTGGTGCGCGACGGTCGGCTGCTGACGGTGCGCAAGCGCGGCACCGATCGATTCATGCTGCCGGGCGGCAAGCCCGATGCCGGCGAAACCGAGATGGCGACGCTGGTGCGCGAAGTGGCCGAGGAGCTGCGGTGCGGTGTGATGCCGGGTATGCTGCTCGGCGAGTTTTCCGCCATGGCGGCGAACGAGCCGGGACGGCAGGTCTTGGCTCGGGTGTATCGCGGCGAGCTCGATGGTGAAATTGCACTGGCTGCCGAGATCGAAGCCATGCATTGGCTGAAGCTCGACGGAACCTCGTCGGTGCCACTGGCGCCGCTGCTGGCCGAGCACGTGCTGCCTGCGCTGGTTCAAGGCGACAAGCGGCGCATTTAAACGTTCGGCATTCGGTCCGTGTACATTTTAAATGTGCACGCTGGCGGAACCCGTTCGGTACTGAGGCGGACACATCCTACTCAGGCCTTCAACTCCGAAGGCCTACCACGGAGGACCGCCCATGAAGCGCATGCCACGCCAGTTGATCCAGACCGCCCTCGTCGTTTCGCTTGCCACACCCGTGACCGTCCTTGCCGGACCGCTGCCCGATGTGCAGCATTCGGCGCAGGGGATTGCCTATCTGAGTGGTGGCATCGGCGATGACGAGGCCAGTGCGATCCGCGCCGCAGCCGGGGACTACAACGTTCGATTGCTGATGACCGGTAAGCAGGGGCAGTATCTGGCCAACGCGACGGTGCAGGTGCTGGATGCCAAGGGCAAGCCGGTCGTCGATGCCGTGGCGGATGGTCCTTACTTCTATATGAAACTCAAGCCTGGGCGTTATCAACTGGTCGTGACGCTGGATGAGCGTCCGCAGCAGCGGATGCTGCAGGTCGGCAAACAAGGCAGTCGCAACCTTCATCTGACCTGGTAGTCGTTCGGGCAAGCTTGCCGCAGGACGAGGGGGCGCCGACAATTCGGAATTGCCCGTCGTCGTCGTCCCCATGCCTGCCTTTCTGCCTGCCGTTTCCGATTCCGCCGCCTGGCATCGCCGTGTCTTGTATCTGGCGGTGCCGGTGGTGCTCGCCAATCTGACCCAACCCCTGATGTCCGCAGTGGACACTGCCGTTGCCGGGCATCTGCCGGATCCGGCTTATCTTGGCGGTGTGGCGCTCGGCGGCTTGCTGCTCAACTTCGTTTTCTGGGGCTTTGGCTTCCTGCGTATGGGTACCACCGGGCTGGTGGCGCAAGCGCATGGTGCCGGCAATGTCGATGAACTCCGTGCGACGCTGGCCCGTGCGCTGCTGCTGGCATTCGGCCTGGGTGCCGGCTTGCTGTTGCTCAAGCCGTTGTTGCTGGGTTTGGGGCTCGCCGCACTTGGTGGTAGCGCCGATGTGCAGGCACACGCTGCCGCCTATGCCGGTGCGCGCATCTGGGCGGCGCCATTTGCGCTGGGCAATTATGTCGTGCTCGGATTCCTGCTCGGCACCCAGCGGGTGCGCTTGGCGCTGGCGCTGCAAATCTGGATCAATCTCGTCAATGCGCTTGCGGTATGGGCTTATGTGTATGGGCTGGGTGCCGGCGTTGCGGGTATCGGCGCCGCGACGGCCACTGCCGATGTAATGGGTTTTGTCGCCGCCGCGCCGGTGCTGTACCGCAACGTGCGGGGCGCGTGGCCGGCCTGGTCGGTCGTCGTCGAGCGTGCCGCACTGTGGCGACTGGTCGCGATCAATCGCGACCTATTTATTCGCACCATCTGTCTGCTGCTTGGTTTTGCCTGGTTCGCCCGCGCTGGTGCCAGTCAGGGCGACGCGATCCTTGCCGCCAATGCGCTCTTGCTAAACTTCCAAACATTCATGGCCTATGGGCTCGATGGTTTTGCCCATGCGGCCGAGGCGCTGGCCGGCTCCGCGGTCGGCGCACGCCGGCGCGATGCGCTACGGCAAACGATCAGGGTGACGCTGTGCTGGTCGCTGGGCATTGCGGTGCTCTTTTCGCTTGCTTATGCCTTGTTCGGCCCGGCCATCGTGCGCCTGTTGACCGATCAGCCGGCGGTGCGCGATGCGGCATTGCGCTATTTACCTTGGGTGGTGTTGGCGCCGCTGCTGTCGGTCTGGGGCTTTCTGTTTGACGGCATTTTCATCGGCGCAACCCAGACCGGGGCGCTGATGCGCGGCATGCTGCTCTCGCTGGCCGGATTTGCAGTGGCGGTTACGGTGTTGCCGGCGATGCTCGGCAATCACGGTCTGTGGCTGGCGTTCATGGTCATGATGCTGCTGCGTGGCATCACCCTGGCGCTGGCGTTGCCGGCGCTGTTGCGCGCGGTCGAATCGGCTACTCCTGCACGCTAGGGCGATCGGCGCTATTTTGAAGCACATCGGCGCGATATGCCGGCGGGAGAGCATGATGCGTTGGAAGGATATGCGCGAAAGCGCAAACGTCGAAGATCGGCGCGGGCAGGGGGGTAGAGGCCGGGGTGGATTCCGGCTCGGGATTGGCGGCATCATCGCGGTGGTGGTAATCAGCCTGTTGCTCGGCAAAAACCCGCTCGAAATGCTCGGCCTCGTTTCGCAATTCACCGGCGGTGGCCAAGTCACGCAGCAGCAGGTCGCTACACCGGCCGGTGATGATCCGGGCAGGCAGTTTACCGCGCGGGTGCTGGGTGATACCGAGGACACCTGGACCAAGCTGTTTGCCGACAATGGCATGGCCTACAAGGTGCCGCAGCTGGTGTTGTTCAACAACCCGACGCACTCGGGCTGCGGCCAGGCGGTCTCGGCGATCGGCCCGTTCTACTGTCCGGCGGATAGTACGGTTTATCTTGATCTCGGCTTTTTTCGCGAGCTGAATCAGCGTTTCGGCGCCAAGGGCGAATTCGCCCAGGCGTATGTGATTGCCCATGAAGTGGGGCATCACGTACAAAACCTGATGGGCATCTCGGACAAGGTGCACCGCTTGCAGCAAGGCAAGGGCGAGGCCGCCGCGAACGCGCTATCGGTGAAGCTGGAGCTGCAGGCCGACTGTCTCGCCGGGGTCTGGGGGCACTACGCGCAGTCGCGTGGCCTGCTTGAGGCCGGCGACTTGCAGGACGCGCTGACCGCAGCGCAAGCGATTGGTGACGACACCCTGCAGCGCAATGCCGGCCGCAACGTGGCACCGGACTCGTTCACCCATGGCTCGTCGGCCGAGCGGATGCAGTGGCTGCAGCGTGGCTTCGATTCAGGGCGGATGCAGGACTGCAATACGTTCGGCGGCAAGGGCTGACCGGTCGGCTTGCTGCCGCGCTGCTCGTGTGGGAGACGAGCCGCATTCAGTCGCTGAGGGTGGCCGCGAGTTCGTCGACCAGCTCGGCCCAGTCCGAGTCGTCGTCGAGTGCTTCGGCGAGGAATTCGGACTGCGCCGCTGTCCAGAACGGTGCAGCTGCCAGTTCGGTATCCGCAGCCAGCCGGTGGCTGGCAATGAACTGGCGAATGCTGTGGGCATCGTCGGGCAGGCCAAGCTGTTTGAACAGCACGGCCAAGGTGTGGTGGCTGGTATCCATCGGGGCGCTCCGGCTGCTAGGTATTTGGATATTTCAGTCTAGCGCCCAGGAATGCGACCGTGGCTTAGTCGTCCCAGTCACGACCGCGACGGTGGCGACGCTTGCCATCATCATCGTCGTCGTGGCGGCCATGGCGGTAACCGTCGCGGTAGCCGTCATAGTAGCGATGACGATCGTACGCCCAGGGTGGCGGGCCCGGCCGATATTCGGCGCGGCGCCAGTAGCCGTCGCGCCAGTAAGGCCGTGGCGCACGGATCCAGCCGCCTTCGACCCAGGCATAACCCGGCCGTGGCGCCGGGGCAATCACGACCGGTGCCGGCTGCACGACTACCGCGCCGGGAACGCCGATACCAATGCCGATATCGATATTGGTCCGCGCCTGTGCTGGGGCGACCAAGAGTGCGCCAGCGGCCACCAGGGCCGCCGCAGCGCGGATCAGGGTGTGGCGATGCTTCATGTGACTCTCCTTTCTGCTTCCGTCCGGGCCTGTCGGTCCGGCTTGCCTGGCGACAGCTGCTTGCGGGCGAAGCTGTACGGCCTGTTGTGGTATCGCTGCTTCCAGCATACCCATGGCGCATAGAAAGGCTTGTGAGCAAGCTCACAAGGTCAGTAACTGATTGTTTGTAATGGGTTTTGTCAGAAAGAGACGGTCGGTTGCCGATCGTCTCCCTGGGTGTGTGAACGTTCAGGCGGCGAGACGCGGTTCGACGCTGCCTGGTTCATCCTTGAACATTGCAGACAGTTGCGTACGCAATTCGGGGCTGTCCTGATGGCCGTGTACCTTCACGGCGTGTTCGATCGTGGCTTCAAGCAGTTCCGCGTCGGTATCTGCGGAAATTTTCACCGAACAGGTGCTGCCCGGATAGTCGCGGCAATCAATGTATTTCCTGCTCATGATTCGACTCCTGGTTGCAGGCAACGGTGCCTTCCACGCTGGAGAGCAGCATGGGGTGCCTATTCATTTATACCCCGGCGTGCTGCTTTCGCGCCGGCTTGGCGCCGCTGTCGGCAGCCGTCCGTCCAGCGAAGCCGACAGGAGGGCATTTTTTGTCTACGCCATAAAGCGCGGCGCGCTGTCATACAGGGTTGCAGCACACGACAAGGAGCAGGCATATGAAAGCGTTAACGGTATTAGGCTGCATCGGGCTGGTGGCATGTGCCTCGGTGCCGCAGTCGGCAGGGCTGCTGCCCGCAAGTGGCGACGGTATTGCGCTGATTTCGGCGACGGTCGATTCAACCGACAAGGTGACCGCCAAGGCCGAGACCGATATCCGCGGGGTCGATGATCCGGCTTTTCGCGCCAAGCTGTATGCCAGCCGGCGTGACGTGTTGCGCACCACGACGGCGCAATCGGATCCGAACGGGCAGCTGGCAGTGCTTGACCTCAAGCCGGGGCGCTACGTGGTGGTCGGTGCCTATACCAGTTGGGGTGCCGGCGGCATGGGTGTCGACAGCAATGCCCGCCAAACCTTCATCCCGATCGGGCGCGAGTTCGAGGTCAAGGCGGGCGAGGTCGTTTATCTGGGTAGTCTGGCGTTTACGCTCGACAACAACGAGCGTGCGACCGTGCGCAATGCATGGGCACGCGATGCATCGCATTTGCAGGCCACACGTGGCGTGCAGCAGATCAACGGGTTGACGACGCGCTTGATCGCACCGGAAGGCGAGGTGTTCAGGCGTCGTTAAGCTGTGGTCGCGTTCACAGACCATTGCCGCGCGGCCCCGTAGGCTTTGGGGGATCGAATCAGCAGGAAGCCTTCATGATCCCCGCAAAGCCGATATGGGCGCTGCTGCTTGCCGCTGTTCTATGGCAGGCGCCGCAGGCGATCGCCCGCACCAATATCGACATTTATGTCGGGATTTCGCCGCCGGTGCGTATCGAACAGGCGCCGCCCGTGCGGCCTGGCTATGCGTGGCGACCCGGTTCCTGGGTTGCGGTAGAGCCGCGTAGCCGCTATCGCTGGCGCCGCGGTTACTGGGCGCGAGACCCGCATTACCGGTCGTACGGCGATCACCGTGGCCATCGATACCGGCACCATGGGCACCATCATGATCATCGCCATGACCATCACCACGGTCATCATCGGCACTGAAAGAAAGCGATGGGCGGGAACTTGGCCCGGGCTTCGGCTATCCATCACTTTGCCCAATCTGGAAAAGGAATCGAATACATGCGCGTTTGCTCACTCTTGCTACTTCCACTGGTCGTCGGCCTTACCGCCTGCGACAAGGTCGAGCCGATCGCCCAGCAGGCGGCATCGGCCGTTGTGGCGGAAACACTGAAGCAGGCGGGGGGGCAGGCGCAGGCGGTGTTGGACAAGGCCAAGAGCGATGCCAACGACACGCTGTCGGGCATGGGGATCGATGCTAGTGCCGCAGTCGACTCGCTCAAGGAGAAGGCGCGTGCGGCCATCAAGGAGCAGGCTGCATCGCTCGGCGCCAGCGACTGGCGCACGCTGGACCAGCACGTCGGCAAGTATCCGCGCGATATCGGTCTGTATACCGATGTCAGCCCGATTGCCCCGGAGCTCAAGCGCCTGCTGGGTGCCCGTTTCGAGACCTTCAAGGCGTGGATGGGGACGCAGGGGCCGCTGCAGCAGGAGCAGGGGGTGCTCTACACCACCGGCAACAAGCCGAATGCGGCTGGCGATGGTAGTGCCTATTTGCTGATCGATCCGGTCGGCCGCAAGCTTGAGGTCGGTATGATGTCCAAGGGGAAGCTGGTGGTCTACGCCAGTGCCGGTGATGCCATCTACAAGCCCAAGGACGTCGAAACGGTGGTCCAGAATATGGCCAGCCGCTAATTCCAGGCTGGACTCAAAGCAAAAAAAGCCGCGCAGTGCGCGGTTTTTTGCTGCCCATTTTCCGAGCATGCGTTACCGGTAACTATTTGCCTATTGTGCGCTCGGCATTAAATGTCAAAATACTTGCCATACACGCAATCGAATAGCGTACTTTCGGGCGGTGATGGCGAAAGCTCGTGCTGGCATAGGGCGGCTGACATGCTAGAACCAATGAAAGGAAAAGGTTTTTCCTTACTACGGGAAAGACAGCATGCCGTTGCTTTTGAAATCAATGCTATAAGCCATTGAGTATCAGGATACGCCGTCCTCCCACTGGTGGATTTCCAGTTTTCCTTACTGGGAGGATTGCTTGAGGGACACCCATGCAAGACATTCTGCTGGTATCCGGGACGCGTCCCGAAATTATCAAGATCGCGCCGCTGTATCATGCGCTCAAAGCCCACACGCGGGCGAATGTTCAATGGCTGCATACCGGGCAGCATGGCGAGATGGCCCAGCAGATTCTGGCCTGTTTCGACATCACGCCGGACATCGTGCTTGACCGCCGCGGCAACACGCTGGCCGATTTCAGCATCGGTTGTCGCGAGCAGCTTGAAGACGTCATGCTGGGCAAGTCCTGGTCGCTGGTGGTGGTGCAGGGCGACACCGAAAGTGCCTTCATCGGCGCGCTGGCCGGTTTCTATCACCGCGTACCGGTGGCCCATATCGAAGCAGGCTTGCGCACCTACAATCCGGATCGGCCGTTTCCGGAGGAGGGTATCCGTCAGATGATCGGCCGGGTTGCCCGTTTCCACTTTCCGCCGACCCCGCGCGCGCATGAGGCGCTGCGCAAGGAAAACATCGCCGACAAGCACATCACCATGAGCGGCAATACCGTCGTCGACGCCCAGCAGTGGGTGATGCGCAACCGAGGTATCCGTCGTCGTGCCGAAGGCCGCGGGCATATGCTGGTCACCGTGCACCGGCGTGAAAACTGGGGTAACGATGTCGAGGAAATCTGCCATGCAATCGCCGATATCGCGACCCGCCATCCCGAGCTCGATATTCTGTTCCCGGTGCACCTGAACCCGGTGATCCAGAAACCGGTGCGCGACATCCTCGGCCATGTTGCCAATGTCAGGCTCACCGCGCCGATGGACTACCTGGACATGCAGCAGGCTTTGGCCGATTCGTGGTTGGTGCTGACCGACTCGGGCGGCCTGCAGGAAGAGGCGCCGACATTCGGCGTGCCGCTGCTGGTGCTGCGTGATGAAACCGAGCGTCCCGAGGCGATCGAGGCGGGCTGCGCGCGGCTGGTCGGCACGCGCCGGCAAACCATTGTCGAGCAGGTCGAAGCCCTGTGGCAGGACGCAGACGCCTACCGTGCGATGCAGCGCGCCGGCAATCCCTTCGGCGACGGCAAATCGTGCGAATACATCGTTGCCGCCCTGCGCAAGGGTCTCGCTTATCGGCCACACAACCAGGCGCCGGATTTCGCCTGACCCCGGATTACGGCAATGTCATTTCTGGATGTTTTCTCGACCTATCTGTACGGCCTGAAGCTGGTCGCCATCATCGTTGCCGTGATGATGCTGATCAGCGGCGTCGACGATCTGTTCATCGACATCGTGTACTGGGCGCGCCGCTTTTGGCGGGCGATCACCGTCTACCGCAATCACGAGCACCTCGACTACAAGGCGCTGTACGAACCGGCCGAGCGGCCGCTGGCGATCATGGTGCCCGCGTGGCACGAGACCGGCGTGATCGGCAAGATGGCCGAGCTGGCGGCAACGACGCTCGATTACGAGAACTACCATATTTTCGTCGGCACCTATCCGAACGATCCGGATACGCAAAACGACGTCGACGAGGTCTGTGCGCGCTTTCCCAACGTCCACAAGGTGGTTTGTGCCCGGCCGGGCCCGACCAGCAAGGCCGACTGCCTGAACAACGTGCTCGACGCGATCCAGCAGTTCGAGCACAGCGCCAAGTTTGAATTCGCCGGTTTCATTCTCCATGATGCCGAGGATGTGATCTCGGATATGGAGCTGCGGCTGTTCAATTATCTGGTCGACCGCAAGGACCTGATCCAGATCCCGGTCTATCCGTTCGAGCGCACATGGACCAACTTCACCAGCCTGTCCTACCTCGACGAGTTCGCCGAGCTGCACGGCAAGGATGTGCCGGTGCGCGAAGCACTGGCCGGCCAGGTGCCGAGCGCCGGCGTCGGTACCTGCTTCAGCCGCCGTGCGGTGCTGGCGCTGCTGGCCGATGGTGACGGCATCGCCTTCGACGTCCAGAGTCTGACCGAGGACTACGACATCGGCTTCCGGCTCAAGGAAAAGGGCATGAAGGAAATCTTCGTGCGCTTTCCGGTCATCCGCGAACCGCAGCGCAAGGGGGTCAGCCAGCTGTTGTTTGGCCAGAACGAGCGTGATTCGAACGTGATCTGCGTTCGCGAGTATTTCCCCGATACCATGCAGACCGCGGTGCGGCAGAAGTCCCGCTGGATCATCGGTATCGTCTATCAGGGCTTCAAAACCCACCGCTGGACCAGCAACTGGACGCTCAACTACTTCCTGTGGCGCGATCGCAAGGGCGCGATCAGCAACTTCGTCAGCTTCATCGCGTCGCTGATCCTGTTGCAGCTGCTCAGCCTGTGGCTGTATCAGCGCCTGTGGCCCGACGCCTATCACTTCCTGTCGATTTTCGAAGGCGACATCTGGCTGGTCACGCTGCTGTGGGTCAACTTCCTGCTGATGAGCAACCGGATGCTGCAGCGGATCATCTTCGTTTCCGGCTACTACGGGCTTGCACAAGGGCTGATGGCGCTGCCGCGGCTGTTCTGGGGCAATCTGATCAACTTCCTCGCCAACTGGCGGGCGCTGAGCCAGATCATTGCCCAGGGCGATCCGCGCCGGGTGGCCTGGGATAAAACCACTCACGATTTTCCGAGCGTCGGCGGCGAGAACCGGGCGCGCCACCCGCTGGGGCAGATCCTGATCGAGCAGGGTGCGCTGGATCAGGCGCAGCTTGAAGCCGCGCTCGCGCATCGCAACCATGGCCTGCGGCTCGGCAGCTGGCTGGTTCATGAAGGCATCCTCAGTGCCGAGCAACTGGCCAAGGCGGTTGCGGTACAAAGCCACGTCGACTATGAACCGGTCGACGCCTACGCCTTGCCCGAGACCTTGATCGCGCAGATTCCTGCGGCGATTGCTTTGCACTATGTGATCTTGCCGGTTCGCGAAGAGGGCGACACGCTCGTCGTTGCCAGCGAATCCGACATTGATCCCGTGTCGCTGGCGGCGCTGTCGCGCAAGCTGGCGCGGCCGGTGCGTTACGTCATCGCCGCCAAGGGGCAGGTGACCGTCGGTTTGCGCCGCTGGTACGTCCGTGCGCCGCAGGCGGATCCGCGTGCCTTGCTTGACGAAGCCGTGGCTGCGCAGTTGTTGCCCCGTGCGCAGGCCGAGCAGCTCTGGCAGTCCTATGTTTCCAGGCAAGTGCTGGTTGCGGAAATCCTGATGTCGCTGGGACACATCGGCCCTGCGGCGCTGAATGCCTTGCTGTTGCGGCATGAACGCAGCGATTTGACCTTTGGCCAGTTCCTCGTCGACGAAGGTGTCATCAGCGATGCGACGCTGGATGAGGCGTTGCGTTTACAGCGCGAGCTGCAGCCCGATATGCAGGCGCTGTTGCAGCAAAACGGCATCGGCGTCGATGCGCTCAATTCACTCCGTCCGGCAGCGGCAGCATGAATGCACAAATGAAAATCCTGCCGACCTTGCTGGCGCTGGCTTTGGCCGCGCCGGCGGTGGGGGCGGTGGAAAAGAATTTCGACCTTGGAGACGAGGTCAGCAGTTATCAGCGTTTCATCATCTATCCGCACTTGCAGAAAGGCTTCGCATCGCTGGAGCGCGGCGACGACCGGCGCGCCATTACCGAGTTTGAGGCTGCGCGCCGTCTGGCGCCGGGCAATGCGACCATTGCGCTCTACCTGGCGAACGCTTACGAGCGAGCCGGTCAGCCGGATCGTGCGGAGGCGGTGCTCGAAGAGGCGCGGCGGGCGAGGCCGAAAGATGCCCGGGTGAGTCAGGCGCTGGCGTCGCTGCAAGGGCTGAAACCGGTGGTTCCGCTCGACGACGACCCCGATACGAAACCGGACCCGCAGGCGAGCGTCAGTGCGTCGACGCCGACGGCTGCGCCACGCGCTGCGGACTGCACACAAGACAAAACCCCGGCGTGCCGTGCCATCGCCGGCAATGCGGCGTTGCGCCGCGGGCAGCTGGCGCAGGCCCAGGCCGAACTCGACGCGCCCGACTTTGCTGCCAGCCCCGAAGGCATTGCCCTGCGCCGTGCCTTGCTGCAACGATCGATCTACCTGAAAGACTGGAAGCGGGCCGAGGCGCAGCTGGAGGCGTTGAAGTCGGCCAACCTGTTGACCAGCAATGAACGCAGCCAGTGGCTCAACGTGTTGTTGGCGCAAGGCCGGGTCGACGCGGCACGGGCGCTGATCGAGCAAGGGGGCGCAAGCCGCGCGCAGGACCAGCTCGTCTACGCCCAGACGCTCTCGCGCCAGCGGGATGGCGCAGAGCTGGGGCGCTTCATGGCGGGCAAGCAGCCGGCATTCCAGAGTGCTGCGGACGAGCGGCAGTGGATGAGTCTGCTGCAGCGAAACGAGGCGCTCTTTGCCGACTACAACCCGCGCTTTGCAGCGAACCGCGGCGATCAGGCTGCGGTGCTGGTGCCGAAGCTGATCCAGCAGGGCAAGGACGTCGAGGCGCAAAAACTGCTCGATCAGTTGCCGGCGAATCAGTTGTTGAATGAGCGGTTTGCGCTCAACCTCAAGCGCGGACAGGTCGAGCAGGCGGGACGGCAGGCCTCGGCGCTGCTGCGCGAGCAAGGCAATGATCCCGCGCTGCTGGATACGCTCAGCTACCAGTTGATCCAGGCCGGCGGACAGACGCAGGCGGCACGGCTGCTGCTTGAGGCCTATCCGTACGACGATGCGCCCCCGTTGCGTCGTGCCGCGCTCGAGCAGCGTCTGGCGCAACTGGTCAATGCAACCCCGGGCCTGCTGACTGCGGCGGACAAGACCAAGCTGGCGCGGCCGTTGAACACGGCAGGCCAGCGGAGTCGCCAAGCCGCAATTTTTGCCGGGCTCAACGATTGCAAGCGGGTGCACACCTTGCTGGGTGACTTGTCGCCGGCTTATGACCAGGATGCATGGATACGACTCGGCAACTGCTATCGCGAAACGGCGCCGGGTCTGGCGCAGTACAGTTATGGCGAGGCTGCATCGCGGGCGCCGGATGGTGACGCGACCCGGGCACTGGCGTACCAGGCCTATGCGACCAAGGACTATCCGACCGCGCTGCAGGCCTGGCAGTCCTTGCCACAGGATGAGCTCAAGCCGGCCGAGCTGCTGTCTGCCGCGACCACCGGCGTCAGTGCCGGCGACACCACCGCCGCAACGCGCTGGCTGGATGCGTATGCGGCGCGGGGTGGAGACATGGACGACCAGTACTGGTCGCTGCGTGCCCAAACCGAAGCCGAGCCCGCGCGGCAGATCGAGGCGCTGGAGCAGGCGATCGAGCTCCGGCCCGACGTGAACTACTACCTCAGGCTGGCGGCACTGCAGAGCGCCGCCAACGACAACGAGAGCGCGCTGAGCAGCCTGCTGTGCGCCAAGGCGCTGGAGCCGGACGATCCGGAGTTGCTGACGACGCTGGGCTACGCCTACTGGCGCGCAGGCGACGCAGCCAAGGCGCGCGAAGTGCTCGAACAGGCACGCGCCCGCTATCCGGACGATCCGGCCATCGTTCAGCAGCTGGTTTACGTGAACCAGCGCCTGACCGACAACCGCGCTGCACGCGCTTATGCGCGCCTGGCGATCGACGACCTCAACCGTTATCCGCCGGAAGACAAGACCGACGAGGTGCTGGACCAATGGTTCGGCTTCCGTCGCTTGCACGAGGATCTGGGCCGGCGCTGGAGCTTCAGCGCCGGCGCGTTCAGCGGCACCAACACCGGCGGTGTGGCCAATGCGGCCGAACCCGGCAATGCCTATCGCAGCTACGCGCAGCTTGAAGCGGCCTACCGGCTTGGCGATCCGGCGATCCGGAACGGCCGGACGCTGGAAGCCTACGCGCGTATCTTTGCCGGTAGCGGCGACAATGAAAACAACTACGACGCGCTGCCGATCTATTCGCCGATGCTCGGCGCCGGCTTGCGCTGGAAGCCGTTCGGCAGCCGTACGTTCTATCTCGCCGCCGAAGCACAGGCGCCACTCGACCGCGGCGGCGATACCGAGTTCGACTACATGCTGCGCGCCAGCGCATCGCTGCTCAACGATGGTCGGTTCAGCGATGACTGGCACGAGTCGGGCAGGGGCTGGATGGCGCAGAACCTCTATCTGGATGCCGCCTATTACATCAAGGCGGAGCGCACGGCGGCGACCGCTGACTATCGTCTCAGCTATCACAAGAAGGTCTTCAGGGCGCAGACGATCGAGCCCTATGCCCACGTCCAGTACAACGCGATTCATGACGACAGCGGTGACAGCAACGATTTCCGCGCCGGGATCGGTGTGCGCTGGAACTTCTGGTATGGCGAGAGCGCCTATGATGCCTATCGACACAAGAACAGCGTCGGCATCGAATTCCAGCATGCTTTCCAGACCTATCTGGACGAGACCAACAGCGTGTTTCTGACTTTCGGAGGCAATTGGTGAGACGGCGTTTGACAGGGCTCTTGCTGGCAACGTTGCTGGCGCTGCCGGCCATGGCTCAGGCAATGACCGCGATCATCTATCAGCCGCAACTACGCGATCGTGACGTGCCGGCGGCCAGCTGGACGCACATCTTTGGCGTGGCACGGGCACAGGGCTTCGATACGCTGGTGGTGCAGTGGACCCAGCATGGCGAGGGCGGGTTTACCGCGCCAGCCGATCAGGACTGGCTTGCTGCACGCTTTGCCGATGCCGACGCGGCCGGCTTGAAGCTGGTGCTTGGCCTGAACTCCGACCCGGATTTCTACATTCGGCAGCAACAGCCCGCCCGCATGCTCACCGGCTACCTTCGCCGCTTGTCACGCGACAATCTGAGTCTGGCGAAATTGTGGGCTGGCCGGCTCGATCCGGCGCTGATTCAGGGCTGGTATTTGCCGGCGGAAATCGACGATGTCCAATGGCGGGACGCCGATGCGAACGACGTGCTGACGCACTATCTGTCCAACGAGGCCAAACAGCTGCGCGCGGTGGTCGACCGGCCGGTTTACGCGAGCAGTTTCTTTGCCGGCAACATGGCCCCACAAACCTATGCCCAGATGCTCCGCCAGCTCGAACAGGACAGCGGCATCCGCCTGTGGGTGCAGGACGGTGCCGGCACGGCCAAGCTCAATGTTGCCGAGCGCCAGGTCTATCTGGACGCGGTCAGCGATGCGGGCGGTGACTGCCACAACCCGGCCAGCCACGGCGTCGTCTACGAGCTGTTCGTGCAGACCGGTGACGATACGGCTTTCCGCGCCGAGCCGCGTCCGGTCAACGAGGCCCGCCACATTCTTGGCAAACGGGCGGACTGCAACCGCGACAGCGTGTTCTTCTCGCTGCGCTACCTGCCGGCGTTGAATGGCGTGCTGCCGTATTGAGGCCGATCAAACGCGCGTTGCGACGGCCAGTCCTGTGAGCAGCACGACCACGGTCAGGCCAAAGCGTAAGCGCATGAACCATCCCGGGTAATGGTCCGGATCGGCGCGGCTGAGCAGCATGTCCGCGCCGTATTGGGCGACAAACATCGCGAGCAGCAACCAGATGCCGACGCGCCACGGGGCGAGCAGTGCCGCCCAGGCGACCAGCGGCGGCAGCACTGCCCAGCTCATCCTCAGCCAGCGCTCGCTATTGCTCAGGTCGGGTTCCAGACCGAGCGCCCAATGCAGCCCCCCAAGAAAACTCAGAATACTGGCGGCGTAGGCGAAATACGTCGTCAATGCATGGCCACGCTCGAGCGAATCGCTGCTCCAGCCGAGGGCGGCAAAGAACACAAAGGGCAACAGGCCGGCGACGCCCAGCAAGAGCGCGGGCAGCGGGATGCGCTCGCCGGGACCGGCGTGCGAATGGAGTGAATGTTGCATGATGCGCTCCGGTGCAGCGTGTCGATTCCGCTTGGAGTCGATTTTCGGCTGGCGGTTCATCGCCGGCGCTGGCGCATCGCGGTACGATGGCGTCGATTCAACCGGGAGAAAGGCATGATCAAGGGCATCATCAGTGACATGGACGGCGTGATCTATCGTGGCAAACAGTTGGTCCCGGGGGCGCAGGCCTTCGTGAAGCGCCTGCTCGATGCCAGTACCCCCTTCCTGTTTCTGACCAACAACGCCGAGCAGACGCCGCTCGACCTCAAGCTCAAGCTGCAGCAGCTGGGCATTTCCGGGCTGACCGAAGACAATTTCATCACCAGCGCGATGGCAACCGCGATGTTCCTCAAGCAGCAGAAGGAACACGCGACGGTGTTCGTCGTCGGCGGCGGTGGCCTGATCAACGAGCTGTACAACGTCGGTTTTTCGATCTCGGAGTCGCACCCTGATTACGTCGTGGTCAGCAAGACGACGAGTTTCTCGTTCGAACAGCTGAAAAAGGCGGTGCGGCTGATCGACGGCGGTGCCAAGTTCATCGGCACCAACCCGGACATGATCGACCCGATCGAAGGTGGTTATGAGCCTGCCGCCGGTACGCTGCTCGCGGCGATCTCGGCCGCGACCGGCAAGCAGCCGTATATCGTCGGCAAGCCGAACGCGCTGATGATGATGCTGGCGTCGCGCAAGCTGGGCCTGCATCCCGAAGAGGCGCTGATGGTCGGCGACCGGATGGATACCGACATCGTCGGCGGCATGGAAGCCGGGATGAAAACGGCACTGGTGCTCTCGGGCGTGACCACGCAAACCATGATCGACGATTTTCCGTACCGGCCCGATTATGTATTTCAGAACGTCGGCGAGATATCGCTCGACGCGCTGTAAACGCTGTCACCGAGTCCGGGCGACAGCGACAGCACCGGCGCTGCAATGACCCGGTTCCGACCGCAGTGCTTGGCGCGGTAGAGCGCTGCGTCGGCCTGCGCAAACGTCGCCGATGCCGACGGGTCTGCATCGTGGCGCAGCGCGGCGACGCCAAATGATGCCGTCACGCCAAGGGTGTGATTGCCGTGCTGGATCGCCATCGCAGCGATGGCTTCGCAGTAACGCGTTGCAGCATCGGTGGCGGCCGCCAGTGTGGTCTCCGGCATCAGGATCGCAAACTCCTCGCCGCCGATCCGGGCGACCAGATCCGATTGTCGCGACATGGCCTGCATGGTTGCACTGACCGCCTTGAGCACAGCGTCGCCCCCCGGGTGCCCCCAGTTGTCGTTGATCGCCTTGAAGTAGTCGAGGTCGACCAGGATCAAGGCGATCGGCAGTGCATAGCGTAGCGCCCGCGTATGCTCGGCCTCGAGCTGCTGCATGAATACGCGCCGGTTGGCCAGGCCGGTGAGGCCATCGGTCATCGCCAGCATTTTCAGCGCCCGCCGTTGGGTCAGCACGACGATGAACGCGCCGGCCAGCACGGCGCCCAGGGTCACCAGCACGGCAAGCAGCACCAGCGTGAAGTGGCCGGCCTCGACCAGCAGGTTGCGCTGGGCGTCGTCGGCCTTGGTGATGGCATTGGTGGTTTCGAGCGAAATCAGGTTGACGAGCTGGCCGCCCTCCTCAAGCAGATTGCGCAACCGGCTGCGTGCGACGGGGGTGTTGTCACCGTGCAGCAGCAGCGTCCGTAGCTGCTGCAACACCATGTCGAGCTTGCCGCGATACTGCTGCATGTGCGCCAGATGCAGCGGCATCAGCGCGGCACGGCGATAGCTGGCCTCGACGAGGTCCAGCTGCAGCAGCAACAGTTCCTCGGCATTCTGGTAGGGCAGAAAGACGTCCTCGCGACCGCCGAGCCGGGCCTCGGCGATGGAGTTGAATCGCTCCCAGACGGCAGACAGGCGGGCGCTGTGATAACCGACGATGCTCGACGGTTTGTCGAAGGTGCGCTGCATGCTGCTGAACACCGTCGCCGCGCTCGCAACCAGCGTCATCCCGATGATGAACAGGATGCCGGAGGCCACCAGACTGGTTCGGTAGCGCTGACAAAACAGGCCTATTCGGCTGCAATTGGCTTGATCGAGACCAGATTCCAGATCCATAGCATCCCCCGGGTCGACTCGAGCGACGCCGTTTCGTCGGGCCACAGCAAGCGCAATGGCCCTTTCTGCCTGATGGTGAGCTCCCGCATTTCAAAGCGGGTTGCGATAAGTGGATCGCGCTGCCGCCAGTCGGCTGCGCCAATGTCGAGGGTGTAGCGGTCGGCGGCCGAGAAGCGCAGCGTCGCGCTATTCGAAAGGCCGTAACGTCTCAGCAAGTCGTTGAGCTTGATGCCTTGAAAGGTGCCTTGTTCGCCCCAGATCAGCGATACCGTGACCTTGTAATGCGGCAATGCCTCCAGGTCGGCCAGGGTCAGCGCCCGCTGTGTTTCGCCACTCCCCAGTTGCAGCACGACGGCGTTATGGGCCGGTGCTGGCCACGCTTGCTTATCGGTCTGGATTACGGCGGCCGTTGCCATGCCGCCTTGCACGAGCAAGGCGATGGGGGCGGCATAGAGCGGCATGGAGAAAATGCGCAAAGCTTTGCGCATGGCGAACGCTCCGTATGAAGCAGCTGGAATGGGACGAACACAGCCTGGAGGGCAAATCCTTGATTCGGTTCCCGAATTTAAGATTTCGCCGTACGGCCGTTGTCAATATTCAGATGAGTGGCGGTGGCTCAAGCTCGCCGTTGGCGGGTCCAGAGGCCTTCCAGCGTATAGAGCACGATCGCGAGCCAGATCAGTGCGAAGCCGATGAGCTTGGCGTGTCCGAACGGCTCGTGCCAGAGCCAGACGCCGAGCAGCAGCTGCACCGTGGGTCCGGTGTACTGGAGGATGCCCAGCAGCGACAACGGGATGCGCCGGGCACCGGCGGCAAACAGCAGCAGCGGTATCGCGGTGATCGGACCGGCCAGCAGGCAAAGCAGCTGAACGGTCGAGCTGGCGCCGGTGAAGCCGGACTGGCCGCTGCCGATCAGCCAGAGCAGGGCGCTGCCGGCCAGCGGAAACAGCAGCAGCGTTTCGAGCGACAGCCCTTCCAGTGCGCCGAGTGATGCGGTTTTTCGCAGCAGGCCGTAGGTGCCGAAAGTGACGGCGAGCAGCAATGCAATCCACGGCAGCTGGCCTGTTTGCCAGGTCAGCCAGCCGACGCCGGCTGCGGCGGTGCCGATGGCGAGCCATTGGCCGACACGCAGGCGTTCGTGCAGGAACAGTACGCCGAACAGCACATTGACCAAGGGATTGATGTAGTAACCGAGGCTGGCATCGATGACGCGGCCGGCCTGGACGGCCCAGATATAGGTGAACCAGTTGGCACTGAGCAGCAGCGCCGAGGCCATGAAGCCGGCAAGCAATCTGAGTTGGTGCCGCAATTGCCCCAGCCAGGCCCACTGGCGCCGGAGCGCGAGAATCACGCCAAGGAAAACCAGCGACCAGACCATCCGGTGCAGCAGGATTTCGCCAGCGGGAATGCCGGTCAGGGCCTTGAGGTAGAGCGGCAGCAAGCCCCAGATCAGGAAGGCCAGTGTTGCGTAGAGAATGCCGATTTGCATGAGGCGGACTGCCGAAAATGGCAGTCTAGTTTAGGCCTGCAATCGCCAGGACGATCGGTACAGACTGCACCGTGTTGAAACGGTGCAGTCTGGGAACGGCTTGGAACCTATTCCAATCGGCGAGCGAGCCAAGGCAGTTTGGCGCCGCCCGAAGCGCAGAAAACGGCTTGGGCGTGGCGTCCATGCGGACGCCCCCTTGGTGGCACCCTTGGGGCGTTCGGCGTATCGGGCGGGGCAAGCTGCAAGGGCTTAGCCGCCTGAGGGGGGGCTTAGTGGCCGCCGAGCGGCAGCACGGTCCGGCCGTAGGTTTCGTTCAGCACTTCGGCGATAGCGGTGTAGAACGCCGAGGCGCCGCAAATGAGGCCCACCACGCCGGCGCAACGCGTCAGCGCCACGCTACCGCTGAGTTCCGCCGCGCCGAGCAGGAAGAAGAGGATGGTCAGCGTGGCGAACACCACGCGGGTGGCCAGGCTGGCGCGCAGTGTGGCGGCAAACAGGCAGAGCGTGAACAGCCCCCATACCAGCATGTAGGCGCCCATGCCGTCGGCGTTCTGCGCCTCGGCCAGACCGAGCTTGGGCAGCACGAGCAGCGCGACCAGCGAGAGCCAGAACATGCCGTACGAAGTGAACGCAACGGTGCCGAAGGTATTGCCCTTCTTCCATTCCATGATCCCGGCGATGACCTGTGCCAGCCCGCCGTAGAAGATGCCCATGGCCAGAATCATGCTACCGAGCGGAATCCAGCCGACGTTGTGGATGTTGAGCAGCACGGTGGTCATGCCGAAGCCGAGCAGGCCGAGCGGCGCGGGGTTGGCGGTGGTGTCTTTGGTTTGAACGAGCTGAGTGTCCGTCATGATGGTACCTATCGTTTGAAGCAATATCGTTTAAAACAAAACCTGACGCAGGGCGTCGGGCATGAAAAAAGAGGAAGGCCTGTCGGTTCGACAGGCCTTCGGGGCCGTGAGGATGATGCCGGTGCGGGGTTCACCGGTATTTGCGGCGGATCAAATGTGCGTCAACTTAGTTGACCCAGAACGGCCCATTCGCGGATGTGACGCATCATGTCGATGTCCATCTGCCGGTAGGCCGCTTTCAGATAAGCCGCGTAATTGACTTCGCCTTCGCTGGCGCCCGGCTCAGGCTCGGGCACCGGCGTGTCATAGACAAAACGCAGGAAGAGATGGCCTTCTTCCGGCGATTCCAGCGTGATGGCCAGCGCGCCGCCCAAATGCTCGGCGTTGGCTTCGGTGTCGAATCGAATCCCCGCGTGCAGCGCCAGCGTGATCCGGTCACGGACGACGAATTGGCCGAAATCGACTTCGCGCAGCAGCCAGCCGTCGCCGCGTTCAAGGATCGCCACGCGCTCGATGTGCTCGAGAAAGCGCTGTGGCGCCTCGACGCGCTGCATCAGGCCCTGCCACAGTTGCTCGATGGTCAGCGCAACGACAGCCGGATTATTGGCGTCGTTGACTTCGATCAGGTGCTCGAAGCGCATGCTGCCGGGCCTCGATCAGTGATGGCGGCCACCGCCACCATGGCGGCGCGGCGTCGAGAACAGGGCGGCAATCGGCGTATTCTCGTTCGAAGCCGGCTGCTGGTGATCCCAGCGCGAGTTGTCGCCGCCACCGCCTTGCTGGCGGCGGTTGCCCGCGCCTTGACCCTGGCCCTGGCCTTGACCCGTCGCGTTGCCGCGCGGCGGGCGATTGCCGTTGGCCTGACCTTGACCTTGGCCCTGGCCTTGGCGTTTTTGGCCCTGACCTTGGCCTTGGCCCTGACGCGGCTGGCCGCTGCCTTGTCCACCCTGGCCGCGCGGCTTGCCGCCCTGGCCCTGTCCTTGCGGGCGCGGCTTGGCCGGCTGCTCGCCGTTGCCACCTTGGCGGCGCGGCTGGCTTTCACCCTCGGCGCGCGGCTGACGTTGCTGGCGCTGCTGACCTTGGCCCTGACCTTGTCCGCCCTGGCGGCGCGGTTGTTGTTGCTGACCGCGTCGACCCTGCAGGATCGGTTCCGGCTTGGCATCCGGATCGGGCTCGAAGCCTTCGATCACTTCCTTCGGGATCGGGCGCTTGATCAGTCGTTCGATGTCGGCCAGCAGCTTGTGCTCGTCGACGCAGACCAGCGAAACCGCTTCACCTTCGGCGCCGGCACGACCGGTACGGCCGATGCGGTGCACGTAGTCCTCGGGGACGTTCGGCAGCTCGTAGTTGACCACGTGCGGCAGTTCGTCGATATCGATGCCGCGTGCGGCGATGTCGGTGGCGCACAGCACTTGCAGCGTGCCGGCCTTGAATTCGGTCAGCGCACGGGTGCGGGCGCTCTGGCTCTTGTTGCCGTGAATCGCCAGCGCGCTGATGCCGTCCTTGTCGAGCTGTTCGGCCAGACGGTTGGCGCCGTGCTTGGTGCGGGTGAATACCAGCACCTGGAACCAGTTGTGCTGCTTGATCAGATGCGCGAGCAGCTGACGCTTCTTGTCGCGATCGACCGGGTAGATCTTTTGCGAAATCGTGTCGGCCGTGGCATTGCGACGGGCGACTTCGATCAACGCCGGGTTGTCGAGCAGCTTGTCGGCGAGTGCCTTGATGTCGTCGGAGAACGTCGCCGAGAACAGCAGGTTCTGGCGCTTGGCCGGCAGCAGGGCCAACACTTTCTTGATGTCATGGATGAAGCCCATGTCGAGCATGCGGTCGGCTTCGTCGAGCACCAGCGTGTCGATGTGGCTCAGATCAACGGTCTTCTGCGACGCGTGGTCGAGCAAGCGACCCGGCGTGGCGACGAGGATGTCGATCTTGCCCTTGAGTGCCTTGATCTGCGGATTGATGCTGACGCCGCCGAACATGACCATCGATTTGATGTCGCTGTACTTGCCGTAGACGCGCACGCTTTCTTCGACCTGGGCGGCGAGTTCGCGCGTCGGGGTCAGCACCAGCACACGGATCTTGCCGTGGTCGGTCGGATTGCGGGCGAGGCGTTCGAGAATCGGCAGCAGGAAGCCGGCGGTTTTGCCGGTGCCGGTCTGGGCGCCGGCGAGCAGGTCGCCGCCATTGAGAATGGCGGGAATGGCCTGGGTCTGGATCGGGGTCGGTTCGGTGTAGCCGGCATCCTGCACGGCACGCACGAGTACGTCACTCAAGCCAAGGGAAGAGAAGGTCATAGACTATCCGGTGTGATCGGCCGGCCGCCTTTCACGGGCGCCAGTCTGCGGCAGATCTGGTGTTTGGGTTGGTTCGGACTGGAACGACAACGGAGCGGTCACATGCCGGCTAGAGCCGGAACATTGCATCGGACCACTATGAAACGGAATCGCATTATACGATAGCCGGGCGACAATGCCAGTAGCTTATCGCCCGGGTGGCGGGGGAAATTGTTACGCGTCGGCCTTGGGGCGGACGATCACGCATTGATAGACGCCGCCGAAGTAGGTGCGCTTGTCCCAGCTGAAGCGGTTGGCGTGCGTCGCGTAGTGCTGGATTTCATGCTGCCAGAGCGCGTTGGCAAACGGTTCGAGCCAGGCGTTGACGAGCTTGAGTATCCAGCGGATCGGCTGCCACAGCGCGGGCCGGTGGTAGTCGACGAATACGGCTTTGCCGCCTTCGGGCAGTTGCGCCAGCATATGATCGACGATGTCGCGTTTTTTGTAGTCAGGTACTTCGTGCAGCAGGAAGAAGCTGCAGATCAGGTCGTACGGCGTGTCGGCGGTGTGCTTGGCGGCATCGGCGCGAATGACGCTGGCCCAGGGTTTGTCGGCGAGTTTGGCCTCGCCATGCGCGACCTGTGCCGGGGTGATGTCGGTCAGGTCGAACGCGCCATCCGGGCCGACCTTGTCGGCGACGCGGCTGACGAGATCGCCGTAGACGTGGGCGACCTGCCAGACGCGCGAGCCGGATTCGATCTCGTTCAGATAGGCACGCATCAACCGTTGGTCGTTGCAGAACAGCAGCGTCTTGACCACGAGGTTGTGATCGAGCCGGTCCACCTGCGACGGGTCGACGTAGGCCCAGTCGTAGACGTCGATCAGGTAGTCGGGTACGCCGTCATAGGCGGGGCCGGTTTTGCGGGGCGGGGCCAGGGTCTGCGTGGTCATCGTGCGCTCCTCGTGGGTCGGATCGAGACCAGCATCGCTTGCCGTTGGCATCGCGGCTTTGCGCTAAACCAAATTTTGCGATTTGTAGTGGCGGCACCGGTACAACATCAACGAGGTAGGCACAATCCCCCAGATGGCCTAGACCGCAGCCGCAGCAGGTGGCCGGGGCGCGCCGGTGATCGGCGTGCCGTCTGCTCACCAAGGGATGCTGCGACCGTCGTAGGTGATGAATCGGCCGGTGTCGGCCGCTTGCAGCCCGGCGATGACATCGTGCATGCCGCGTACCGAGGTCGCGGCATCGATCAGCGCGTAGGCGCCGCCCATGTCGGTCTGGACCCAGCCGGGATGCAGCGCCACGCAACAGTGCCGGCCGGCAAGGTCTCGCGCCAGGCTGACCGTTGCGGCGTTGAGCGCTGCCTTGGCGCTGCGGTAGTGGTAGTCGCCGCCGCTGCCGTTGTCGGCCATGCTGCCCATCTTGCTGGAGATGTTGACGATGACCGCGCGTGGCGCCAGACGCGGTAGTAATGCTTCGACGATCTTGACCGGCGCGATGGCATTGGTGGCCAGGGTTTCGAGCCAGGTGCCGACGTCGGTGCCGCCGAGGTCTTGCATCACGCCGCCGTAGATGCCAGCGTTATTGATGAGCAGATCGATTCGGGCATCGCCAAGTTGCGAGGCCAGTGTCGCCACCGTGTCCCAGTCGGTGACGTCGAGTGGCAGGACCGTCAGCGCGGGCTGTTGCGCCAGATCGGCCAGATCGGCTGGCTTGCGGCATGTGGCGACAACCTGCCAGCCGGCGGCCAGATACTGCTGGACGAATTCGCGTCCGATGCCGCGGCCGGCACCGGTAATGAAAAGGGTTTTGGACATGCTGAACAAGGTGTTGTGGTGCACGGGCGCGAGCTTGCGCTGTGTTGCATCGCTCTGCAAGGTAGGGATGGTTTTGCTTGTGGCCGTTGGTGCACACGCCACCGAAGTTTACAAATGCCCGGACGGCAAGGGGGGCGTGCTGTACACCCAGACGAAATGCCCCGGGGGTACGCCGCTGTCCGGCGGCAAGGGTTCGTTCTCGGTGGTGCCTGCGCCCAAATTGCCGCCGCCGACAGCCAAAGTCGAGCCGCCGCCGTTGCCGACGCCGGTCGGCGCCCCCGAGCGCGCGGCATCGCGGCGCCCCGATCCGGATGCGCCGCTGACCGACAACTGCAATGTCGACAATCCGGACTACGATCCCTACTTCTGCACGCCGGGCAATCTTTGGACGGTCTACGGCCAGCCTTACGGTCCGCGACCTCGGCCACCGTACCCGCGTCCGCCCCGGCCGCCGCATCCGCCGCACAAACCGGTTCCGTCGCTGGTACCGCAACCACTGCCGCAGCCGGTTCCGCAGCCCATTACCCGGCCGCAACGCTGATCAGCCGAAGCGCACGCCTTGCGCCAGCGGCAGGGCGTGGCCGTCGTTGAGGGTGTTGGTCGCGCGGCGCATATAGTGCTTCCACGCGTCCGAGCCCGATTCGCGGCCACCGCCGGTGTCTTTTTCGCCACCGAAAGCGCCGCCGATTTCGGCGCCCGAGGTGCCGACGTTGACGTTGGCAAGCCCGCAATCGGAGCCGGCCGGGCCGATGAAGGCGCCGGCTTCGCGCAGATCGGTGGTGAAGATCGCGCTCGACAAGCCTTGGGATACGGCGTTGTTCAGCGCAATCGCATCGCTCAGCCGCGCATAGCGCATCAGGTAAAGCAGCGGCGCAAAGGTTTCCTCGTGGACGACGTCGGTTTGTTCGGGCATCGCCAGCAGGGCGGGCCGGACGTAGCAACCGCCATCGGGAATGTTGCCGCCGGCACGGACCTGCCCACCGCCGATCAGAATGCGCCCCCCCTCGATTTCGGCGCGTGTCAGCGCCGCGTGCATGCGCTTCATCGCCGCCTCGTCGATCAGCGGGCCGACCAGCGTCGCCGGCAGGCGCGGATCGCCGATGCTCAGGTGCTGGTAGGCGGTGATGAGTTTTTCCTGCAGTGCATCGGCAATGTCCTCGTGAACGAAGAGCCGGCGCAGGCTGGTGCAGCGCTGGCCGCAAGTGCCGGCTGCGGAAAAAACGATGGCGCGCGTGGCCAGTTCGAGATCGGCGCTGGGCGTGACGATGGCTGCATTGTTGCCGCCGAGTTCGAGCAGGCTGCGCCCCAGCCGCGCCGCGGCGTGTTGCGCCACCGCCCGTCCCATGGCGACCGAGCCAGTGGCCGAGATCAGCGAGACGTGACGGTCGCCGGCCAGATACTCGCCGACGCTGGCATCGCCCTGTACCAGCTGGATCAGCCCGCTGGGTGCACCGTCGAAGTCGCGCAGCGCGTCGAGCACCAGCGCCGTCGCGGCCAGTGCGCTGAGTGGCGTTTTCTCCGACGGCTTCCACACAACGGCATCGCCGCAGACCAGTGCCAGCATTGCATTCCAGGCCCATACGGCCACCGGGAAGTTGAATGCGCTGATGACGCCGACAACGCCGAGCGGATGCCATTGCTCAAGCAGCCGGTGCTGCGGACGCTCGCTGGCGATGGTCAGCCCATGCAGTTGCCGTGACAGGCCGGCGGCGTAGTCGCAGACGTCGATCCACTCCTGCACCTCGCCCTCGGCTTCGCTGCCGATCTTGCCGGTCTCGAGCGTGATCAGCTGCGCCAGCAGGGTCTTGTGATTGCGAACCGCTTCGCCGATGCGTCGGACCAGCTCGCCGCGCCGCGGGGCGGGGACTTCGCGCCACGTCTCGAAGGCCACCATGGCGCAGCCGACGGCGGCCCTGACTTCGACCGCGCTGGCGGGCAGCAGCTTGCCGTGGTCTTGCGCATCGATCGGGCTTTGTAGCTGGCGTGACGGCGTTGACGGGTAGTGGGCAATGCCGTCGATGACGGCGCCGGGCCAGCAGTCGGCCTGTTGCCACCGGGCGAGCCCCAGCGGGGCGATGAGATCGGTCAAGGTGTACATGGTGACCTCCGCGTGACGCGGGTCGCGTCAGATCGGGATTTCTTCTGCATATCGGTCGATCGCGTAATACCGACCGAAGCGGTTGGCGAGGAAGCGGTCGAGCGGAACCTGTTCCTGGGCGACGAAGCCGTGGCTGCCATCGTTGAGTTCGCCGTCGAAGTGCAGATCGAGCACCGCGCAGGCGCTGGCGGCGGTGGTGAGCTGGATTGCGCTCCAGGCCTCGCCGAACAGCTCGCGGTGGTAGATCTTGCGGGCGTCGGTGATCTGGCGGAACTGACCGTCGATCATCCCCGACACCGAGACGAATACCAGTACGACATCCTGCAAGGTGATCGGGACCGCGTGCTCGAGCAGGGTCTTGAGCTGACGCCGGCCGGAACGGCTGGCGCCCAGGCGCAGGCCGTTGACGAGAAAGTCCATCAGGTAGCGGTGGCCGGCATAGCGCACCGTCTTGTAATTGAGCGTATGCACCCGGCGGGCCAGTGTTTCGCACAGGGTGCCGAGACCGCCGGAGGTGTTGAAGGCTTCGTATTCGAGCCCGTCGAGTGCGAAATGCTCCAGCCCTTCGAGCGCCTGAACCTCGCGGCGCTGGCCGTCGACGATCGCTTCGCAGGCATTGCAGTACTCGTTGATCAGGCCGTCGGTCGACCAGGTCAGGTTGTACATGATCGGGTTGTTCGGATACTGCGGCAACGCGCCGACGCGCATTTTTACGGTATCGAGCGTGTCGAAGCGGCGGGCGAGGTCGGCGGCGAGGATGCCGATGAATCCCGGGGCCAGGCCGCATTGCGGCATGAAGATTTGCCGCTGCGCCGCATGCTCGGCCAGGCGGCGGATCTTGCGCGTGGTAGCAACATCCTCGGTCAGATCGAAATAGCTGGCGCCACTGGCGAGTGCGGCGCGGGCGATGGCCGGATTGGCGTCGAAGCTGGTGGCCGACAGCACGGCGGCTTGGCCCTTGAGGCAGTCGGCAAGGCTCGCTGCGTCGCTGGTGCGGAGTTCACGGGTGCGGACCGGTGCCCGGGCGGCCATGCGCTGCAAGGCCGCGGCGTCACGGTCGGCGAGGGTGACGTCGTAATCGCCGCTGTGGACCAGCAGTTTGGCGATGCTGGCGCCGATTTTGCCGGCGCCGATGATCAGCACCGGTGTCATTGGCGCGGGTTCCGGTGGGTCGATTCGAAAATCCGGCTGGCGCTCGCCGCGACGAAGCCCTGGTACAGGCGGCCATCGACATCGGGATAGCGGCGGGCAAATTCGTAATAACACGTCGGCACCACATGCATTTCGCCACCGGCGAAGGCGACCGGCTGGCGATCGGCCAGCGTGGCGGCCTGTTCGAGCAGCTCGGCCGGCGTGCCCTTGATCTCACCGCCTGCGTCGTTGATTGCAAAACCGGCGGCGCGGACGCGCTCGACCACGTCTTCGAGCGTCGTGGGCGCCTGCAGCCGGTGCACGGCAACGGTGAAATGGTTAGCGTGCAGGCCCAATGCCGCCAGCCAGCCGGCGTATTCGCTTTCCATCGCCAGGGTCCGGTAGTTGCTGTAACTGATCGCCGGCCAGACGCGGCCGGCGCTGAATACGGCGGGGGTATCGGCGAGCGCCGGGTCGATGCTGTCGAACATCGGCGTGAGGATGTCCTGCGCCACCGTCGACAATGCGCTGACGTGCAGCTCCGACAGGAAGATCAGCGGCGCGTCCGGATCGGCTGGCACATAGCCCCATGCGGACAAGTGCTTGTCGGGAAAGGAATAGGGCGCATGGCGCCGGTAGCCCAGGTCGAACAGCCTGGGTTCGAGCCGGGCCAGACTAAGCGGGCCGGTGTCGAAGGTGCGAAACGCGACGTGATCGTTGATGACGGTGGGATTGTCGGCGGCAAACAGCGCGTGGATGCGGGCTGATTGCGGCGCGATCGCAATGTAGTCGTCCCACAGCGAGGCAAAGAAGGCTGCGTTGTCCATGGCCGCATCCCGAACGACAATGCTTCAGCATAGTGCGTGCTGCTACTGGTGTGGCGGACGTCGGCATGCCGGGGCGGGCGCTCGCCGGTCGATTGCTGCGTTGAACGGTGCGCAAAGCGCTGGATCATGAGGCAGCTTGCGTAAATATCAGCCACTTGCAACGAAAAGTGCGCCTCGTGGTAATCCATCACACGACGTACTACGGCTAGGGGATTAATATCGACAGCTCCTTAACCGTACCTGACAACCCGCGAGCCGACCCATGAACGCCGTTGCAGACCTCAAGCCCGACGCCCTTTGGCGCCACTTCGCCACGCTGTGCAGCTTTCCGCGCCCGTCCAAGCACGAAGCCGCGCTGCGGGACTATCTGCGCGACTGGGCGCTGGGGCGTGGCTTGGTTGCGGAGCTTGATGAGGCCGGCAATCTGCTGATCCGCAAGCCGGCGAGCCAGGGCATGGAAGGTCGCGTTGGCGTGGTGCTGCAAGGCCACCTCGATATGGTGACCCAGCAAAATGAAGGGCGGGGGCATGATTTCCACCGTGATCCGATCCAGACGCGATTGCTGGACGGCTGGGTGCATGCCGACGGCACGACGCTGGGGGCCGACAACGGCATCGGCGTCGCCGCGGCACTGGCGCTGCTCGAGGCGGACGACATTCCGCATGGCCCGCTTGAGGTCTTGCTGACGCTGGACGAAGAAGCCGGCATGAGCGGCGTTCAGGCGCTGCGCGCGGGCTGGCTGCAAGGCACGCTGTTGTTCAACCTCGATACCGAGGAATGGGGGCAGTGCTACATCGGCTGTGCCGGTGGCGTGGACGTGACGTACAAGCGCGCGACCCAGTTCGAGTCCTTGCCGGCCGACTGGCGAGCCATTGAGGTGGCGCTGACCGGCTTCCGCGGTGGCCATTCCGGTGCCGACATCCACAAGCAGCACGGCAGCCCGATCCGCGCGCTGGCGCATCTGGCACTTGATGCAATCGAGCGCTACGGCGCACGCATTGTGTCGATGCGTGGCGGGACGCTGCGCAATGCCTTGCCGCGCGAAGCCTTTGTGACGCTGGCCTTGCCGGCGGGCGCTGTGCCCTGGCTCGACGATCTGGTCGGCCAATGGCGCGACGGACTGTCGGTGCGGCTGCGCCAGGTCGAACCGAACGTGCAACTGGCGGTGGCGCCGGTCGACGCGATGCAGGCGCTGAGCGAAAACTGCAGTCGTACGTCGATGGAGCTGCTGGTGGCCACTCATCATGGCGTATTCCGCTGGAGCCCGGACATCGAAGGCGTGGTGGAGACCTCGGCCAATCTGGGCGTCGTCCACATCGATGTCGTTCATGGCTTCGAGGCGGTGACGATGGCCCGATCGCTGAATGCCTACGGCCTGTCCGATATCAAGCGCAAGCTGCGCGCCACCGGCCGTCTGGCTGGTGCCGTGGTGATCGAAAGCGGCGAATATCCGGGTTGGGCGCCCGATCCGGCGTCGCCGGCATTGGCGCTGCTGAAGCAGGTCTATCGGACGCAATTTGATGATGAGCTTGCGGTCGAAGTGATCCATGCCGGACTCGAATGCGGCTTGATCGCCGCCAAATACCCGGACATGGACATGGTGTCGTTCGGTCCGACGATCCGTGGCGCGCATTCGCCCGATGAGCGGGTCGAGGTCGCATCGGTCGAAAAATTCTGGTCGCTGCTCAAGGCGGCTGTCGCGGCGGTGCCGGCAGCCTGAACGATCTCGGCTATGCTGGGTAGCAATCAGTGACCCGGAGTCAGCCGTGAACGATGACCTAGTCAGCCCCAACGCGCCGGACGATGCGTCCCGGCGCGTTTTCATATCCGGCGCGATCGCCGCCGGATTTGCCCTAGCGGTCCGTCCGGTTGCGGCGACGACGATCGACACCGATGAAGGTGGCTTGAAGGTCGATACCGTGCAGATTCCGGCTGCCGGGGGCGTGATGCTGCCAGCGTATCGGGCGATGCCCGAAGGTGCGAAGGCGCCGCTGCCGACGGTCATCGTCGTGCAGGAAATTTTTGGCGTTCACGAGCACATCCAGGCGGTGTGCCGACGGCTGGCCAAGAGCGGTTATCTGGCGATCGCGCCCGAGCTGTACTTCCGCCAGGGGGATCCGCGCAAACTTCCCGAAGTCGACCAACTGATGAAACTGGTGATGAGCGTGCCTGATGCGCAGGTATTGTCCGATCTGGATGCCACCGTCGCCTGGGCGTCGCGCAATGGTGGCGATGCCAAGCGCATGGCCATCACCGGCTTTTGCTGGGGAGGACGAATTGTCTGGCTTTACGCTGCACGCAACCCGCCGCTGAAGGCGGCGGTGGTGTGGTACGGGCGCCTTGCCGGCACGGTATCGGCCAATACGCCGAAGCAGCCGCTGGATGTGGCTGCCGAGATCAGAATGCCGGTGCTGGGCCTGTACGGCGGGCAAGACAAGGGCATCTCGGCCGAATCGATTGCGCAAATGCGTGCCGCGCTGAAGGCAACCAAGGCGCCGACCGATATCATCGTCTACCCCGATGCCGGGCACGGCTTCAATGCCGATTACCGTCCCAGCTACAACGAAGCAGCGGCGCGCGACGGCTGGCAGAAAATGCTGTCTTGGTTCAAGCAGCACGGCGTTTAGCGCGCTGCGCCACGCACGAAAAAGCCGGCAGAGCCGGCTTTTTTCATGAGGCCATTTTCAGGCCGACCACCCCGGTGACGATCAGCGCAAGAAAGAACACCCGAACCGGGCCGAGCGGATCGCCGAACCAGATGATGCCGCCGATGGTCACGCCGACGGCGCCAAGCCCGGTCCAGATTGCGTAGGCCGTACCGGCGGGAATGCCTTTCATCGCGAACGATAGCAATGCCATATTCAGGAATGACAAGCCGACCGAACCGCCGATGACCCACGGATTGGGGTGCAGCTGCACGTACTTGAGCGACAGCGCCCAGATGATCTCGGTGAAGACGGCGATGCCGAGGACGAGCCAGTAATTGGTCATGATTGCTCCAAGGTAATACGGGCTCGGAAACAACAGATCCACCTCGGAAACCCGAAAGAGAGGTGGTTCCGGTGTGTCAGCGGCCGGCTAGTGCATCCAGTGCTGGCCCGGTGACGCGGCAAACGCGCCAGTCCGGCAGCACGGTAGCGCCGATCGATTCGTAGAATCCGATCGCGTTGGCATTCCAGTCGAGCACGCTCCATTCGAAGCGCCCGCAATCGCGTTCGCGCGCCAGCTGTGCCAAGTGGGTCATCATGGCCCGGGCATGGCCACGACCGCGTGCGGCCGGCCGGACATACAGGTCTTCGAGGTACAGGCCGCGACGGGCGAGGAAGGTCGAGTAGTTGTGGAAAAACAGCGCAAACGCGACGGTTTCGCCGGCCAGTTCGCCGATGATGCATTCGCATGCCGGATGGGGGCCGAACAGGCTGGCGGCGAGCTTGGCTTCATCGGCGCTGACCAGGTGGGCAAGGGCTTCGAACTCGGCCAGCTCACGGATCATGGTCAGGATTTCGGCAACGTCATCCGGTCGCGCGCTGCGAATGGCAAAAGACATTTCAATACTCCCAAAAAGCAAAACGGGCGGTCAGGCCGCCCGTTTCTTCAACTGGTAGATACCTTGTTACTTTACTTGGCCGATCATATACAACGCTGCGGCCTTGAATTCCTCGTCGGAACCGGCATAACCACCTTTGGGCGGCATCGCGTTCAGCCCCTTGATGCCGATGGCAACGGCGGCGTCGGCCCCTTCCTTCAGGCGTGGGCCCCAAGCGGCCTTGTCGCCAAATTTCGGCGCACCGGCTGCACCGCTGCCGTGGCAGGCAATGCAGGTCGACTCGTAGATTTCCTTGCCCTTTGTCGCCGGATCCACTGCGCCACCCGCACCACCGGCAACCGGCGGTTCGGTGAATTTGGCGCCGCCAGCGTTGGCCATGAAGGCGACCGCGCGCTTCACTTCATCGTCCGACAGGTCGGGCGAGCCACCCTTGGCCGGCATGGCGTTGAAGCCCTTGATTGCATGGGTCCACAGCGTTTCGAAACCCTTGCTGATCCGCGGCGCCCAGGCGGCGGCATCGCCGAACTTCGGCGAGCCCGACAGGCCCGTGGCATGACAGGAAAGACAGATCGCTTCGTACACCGACTTGCCGGTACGTTGTCCCGGCGGCGCGCTGTCGACGATCTTGGTGTGGCCCACTGGCATCAGCCGCGACGCAATGGCTTCACCGGTCATCGTGTTGCTGCCCAGATCGATGCCGCTGCCCGAGGTGAACAGTTTCACCACGAGATAGATGAATACCGGAATACCGACGAGCGCGGTCAGGATCAGACCGACGACGCTTTTTGCCGCAGATGCGTTGGAGCCGCTCATGCTGCCATCCCTATGCAATTGAAGTCTTGTTTGTGGAACTGCAGAAGTACCTATTTTTGTGGCGGCAATTATACCGGCAAAGACGCCCATCATAAAGTCGCGTGTAGACGCGCGTGCAGCGACACGCTATGATCGCTCCCCTTGGCGTTGCGTCCGTAGCTCAGTTGGATAGAGTGTCAGTTTCCGAAGCTGAAGGTCACAGGTTCGATCCCTGTCGGGCGCACCAGTAAAACAAGGGCTTAACCTTAGCGGTTAGGCCCTTTTTTACGTCCGCTCACCTCGTCGTGAGCTACCCGTCGCTAGCAGTTGTAGCGCAGTTTGCGCTTTTTCTCTGCGGCAAATTCCGCCGCTAGCCATTTCTCCCCTCCCTGATTCTCGTGGGTTTGTCCTGCTTGAGACATTGTCGTTCGATTGCGGGTGCTGGCCGAGTTATTTCGAAGCACGTATCCCGATTGCAGCGGTGCGGTCTCGTCTGATTGAACCTCGTTTCGCTAAAAAGCGTCGCTCTTTCAATAGCAAAGCCATCTTGCCGCGATTTGGATTGAGCGTGAGGCAATGGCTGTGCGCGGCTAGCTACAACTAAGGCGCTTCGCGGCGCGATCAACAGCGGCAAGCGGTAGTCGGTCTCGCGGACAGCAATGGGCTAGGTTGTGATCCCACGGAAGGCTGAGCGTCCGTACGTGCAGTTGTCCAAAAAAGACCGCCATGACCCCGGTGTAGGCCTGTTGCGAAACGGCACCATTGCCGCGCGTGGCGGACATGTGTTGGGGCATCGTTTGCAAGTCGTACGAAATGCGGCGTCGCCAAGCCCCGATGAGGGCAGGCCCTGGGGGCTGCCGGTATGCGATCAGTGGGGTGCCGACCCTGCCAGCTTGCCCGTTAACGCGGCGTCATGCCGGGGGGCTGCCGGCGGCTCGGCGGCATTGTGATGCGGGTGCTTCAGCTTGCTGAGCAGTACGTGCGGGCTAAGGCCGTCCTCCGGGTGGCTGCAGGCCTGGATGGCGATATCGAGCGCCACCGAATGGCCGGCGACATCAAGCGGGGTGTGCATCGCGCTGAGCAGGTTCGCGCGCAGCTGTGCCGAATCGGCTGTGGTTTGCGACAGCACAGCAAAGGCATGCTGACCCCAGCGAACAAGCAAATCGTCTTTTGAAGTTGCTTCCCGAAGTCGCAATGCACAGGCTTGGGTCAATGCGCGTTCGTGCCGGCGTCCCAGTTTGGTCAGCAGCGCCTCGGAGCCGTTGATTTCGATCAGGGCGAGTACGAAATGCTGGTGCGTGGCGCCTTCGCCGGTGGTCAGGTGCAGCAGCGTTTCCTTGAGCAGCGTGCGATTGGGAAGTTGGGTCTCGGCGTCGGTGTAGGTCAGCTGATACAGACGCTCGGCCTCCTGCTGTTGATGCCGATGTTGCGCGGCACGCGCTGCGGTTTGCGCATCGTTGCGTGACAGCATCAGCGTGCCCATCAGGATGACCGCAGTGACGCTGGCCAGCGGCAAGCCGCCCCAGTTGCCGGACAGGCCATTGGGGGTGGTGCAGATGGTTTGGGCGGAAAATTGCGCTGCTGCCATGCCGGTGTAATGCATGCCGACGATGGCGAGCCCCATCACCAGCGCCGAGGCCAGCCTTGCCTGGCTGAAGTGCTGGGAGTCGTGCGAACGCAGCCGAAAGGCGATGACCAGGGCGACTGCCGATGCGGAAACCGCGATCAGCGCCGAGGCGATAAAGCGGATTGGATCGTAATCGATGCTCGGGGCGATCTGCATGGCGGCCATGCCGGTGTAGTGCATCACGCAGATGCCGGTGCCCATCAGCAGGGCGCCCCAGGCGATGGTGCGATAACCCAGCTGGGCGCGGCTGACCGCCCAGAGCGCCAGCATCGACACGATGATGGCGGCGACCCACGACATCAGCGTGAGCCAAGGGCTGTAGGTCACAACGATGGGCAACTCGAACGCCATCATGCCGGTGAAATGCATGGCCCAGATCCCGGTACCCATGGCGACTGACCCGCCCATCAGCCACTGGTTGGCGCGGTTGCCGCTGGAGGCGGTAATGCGTCCGGCCAGATCGAGTGCAGTGTACGACGCCAGCGTGGCGACCAAGTACGACACAAGGACTAGCAGCAGATCGTAGCTTCCGTTCATGGTCTACCTCGCGGATCGAGTATTAGCTATTTCTTATGGTTCGACCTGTGAAGCATTTCAATGCGTGAAAGAATTTGGGCGATGAACGGAGTGACTGATGTTGGCTTTGCGGCAGAGCCGGCGCCGGATTGCCGTTGCGTGATTCGAGCGGGAAGCCGCCTGTCGCTGGACGACAAGCGGCGGCGTGACGCCGTCGTCAGGCGGCTTGCCAGGCCAACCGGTCGTGTAGTGTGACCACGGTGCCGACGATGATCAGTGCCGGTGGTTTGATGCCCTGCTGTTCGATCAGCGCCGGCAGCGTCTCCAGCGTGCCGGTGACGACGCGCTGCTCGGTGGTGGTGGCCTTTTCGACGATCGCCGCAGGCGTGTCGGCAGCGCGGCCATGGGCAATCAACTGGGCGCAGATATGCGCTGCTTGTTTCACGCCCATATAGATCACCACGGTTTCGGACGGACTGACCAGGCGTGGCCAGTCGAGTTCGATGGCGTCGCCGCGCCGGTGGCCGGTGACAAAGGTGACCGATTGGGCGTGGTCGCGGTGGGTCAGTGGAATGCCGGCGTAGCACGACGCGCCAGAAGCCGAGGTAATGCCGGGGACGACTTCGAAATCGACGCCGTTGGCCGCCAGTTCCTCGATCTCCTCGCCACCACGGCCGAAGATGAACGGGTCGCCGCCCTTGAGCCGCAGTACCGCCTTGCCGGCCTGCGCCAGCTTGACCAGTAGCTTGTTGATTTCTTCCTGCGGCAGCGCGTGGTTGTTCGATTTCTTGCCGACGTAGATGCGTTCGGCGTCGCGACGGACGAGTTCCAGAATCGCCGGTGCGACGAGGTTGTCGTACAGCACGACGTCGGCTTGCTGCATCAGCCGCAATGCGCGGAAGGTCAGCAGATCCGGGTTGCCGGGGCCGGCGCCGACCAGGTAGACGGCACCGCGCTGCAGGCTTGTCGCATCGGCGCTGTCGAGGCGCGCTTCGAGTTCGGCCAGCGCGCCGGCTTCGTTGCCGGCCAGCGCTTTTTCTGCCGCCGCGCCTTCCAGCGCCGTCTCCCAGAAGCGTCGGCGCGCACGTTCGTCGTCAAACCGTGCCTTGACACGGTCACGCAGGGCGCCGGCCAGCCGCGCCAGTACGCCGTAGCCGTGTGGCAGCGTGGCTTCGATGCGCGCACGCAGCTGGCGCGCCAGCACCGGCGCGGCACCACCGGTCGAGATCGCCACCATCAGAGGCGAGCGATCGACGATGGACGGGACGATGAAACGGCATTTCGCCGGAGTGTCGACGACGTTGACGAGGATGTTGCGCGCTTCGCACTCGGCGTGGACCTTTGCATTGACGTGCTCGTCGTCGGTGGCGGCGATGACCAGCCGCATGCCGGCGACGTCGTCACGGCTGAACGTGCGCGGCCGGTGCGCCAGCTCGCCGCTGTCGCGCCATTGCGCCAGTTGCGGCACCAGCTCCGGTGAAACGACGGTGATTGCGGCGCCGGCCGATTTCAGCAGGCTGGCCTTGCGCAATGCGACATCGCCGCCGCCGACGATCAGACAGGGTTGGCGCTGGAGGTCGAGAAACAGCGGGAAGTAATCCATGGGTGGGCATCGGCTAACGGTAAGGCTCGATTTTCGGTGAAATCCGCCCCGACGTCCCGGGCTTTTTGTGTGGCAGTCGCTAGCTGCGACAACGCAGCGCCTGAACCGACATCAGCCCCTGCGCGTCGGTCCAGCTGGCTTCAATCTGCCAGCCGGCACGGGCAGCGAGCTCGGCAAAGCGTGCCTGCGTGTACTTGTAGCTGTTTTCGGTATGAATGCTTTCGCCAGCGGCAAAGTCGAAGTGATGGCCGTCGACGCGGACGGTTTGCGCCCGGGTGGCGACGAGGTGCATTTCGATCCGGCGGGCGTCGGTGTTGTAGAAGGCGTGGTGACGGAAACCTTGCAGGTCGATCTGCGCGTCCAGTTCGCGCCGGATGCGGGCCAGCATATTGAGGTTGAAACGCGCGGTGACGCCGGCCGCGTCGTTGTACGCGGCGTTCAGCGTGGCGGGAGATTTCTCCAGGTCGACGCCGATGATGAAGGCCGCGCCGGGGCCGAGTGTATGCGCGGCACAGGCGAGAAAGTGCTCGGCTTCGTGCGGCTCGAAGTTGCCAATGGTCGAGCCGGGAAAGAAGCCGACTTTCGGGCTGTGGGCCGCTGCAGCCGGCAACGCGAACTCGGTGGTGAAATCGGCCGCGATGGGCCAGACCGGCAGCGCCGGGAAATCCCGGTGCAGCTCCTCGGCTTCCTGTGCCAGTAGTTCGACCGAAATGTCGACCGGCACGTAGCCGGCGAGCCGCGGCAATGCATCAAGCAGCTTGCGGATCTTGGTGCTGGCGCCACTGCCGAATTCGACCAGCACCGCACCGGCCGGTACGTGGGCCGCGATGTCGGACGCGTATTGGCCGAGGATTTCCAGCTCGGCGCGCGTGACGTAGTACTCGTCCAGCCGGGTGATGTCGAGGAACAGCGCCGAGCCGGCCGCATCGTAGAAATACTTGGGTGACAGCCGCTTGGGCGTGGCGCCGAGGCCGGCAATCACGTCGGCCATGAAACGGGTTGTGTCATCGTGCATTGCTGCGTCCTCGGTCAGTCGGCGAGCCGCAGGCCACTGAATTGCCAGCGCTGGTGCGGATAGAAGAAATTCCGGTAGCTGGGCCGGGCATGGCCGGCGGGTGTGGCGCACGAGCCGCCGCGCAGCACCAGCTGGTTGACCATGAATTTGCCGTTGTACTCGCCCAGTGCGCCGGTGGCCGGGCGAAAGCCCGGGTAGGGGGCGTAGGCGCTGGATGTCCATTGCCAGACGTGCCCGAACGCATTGGCGAGCTGGCCGCTGGCCTGGGCGACTTCCCATTCGGCTTCGGTCGGCAGGCGCCGGCCGGCCCAGCGGGCGAAGGCGTCGGCTTCGTAATAGCTGATGTGGCAGACCGGCTGCGCCGGGTTGATCTCGCGCAGGCCGCCCAGGGTCAGGCTGAGCCATTGGCCGTCACGCCGCTGCCAGTACAGCGGCGCCTGCCAGCGCTGCGCATGGGGCCAGCCGTCCGAGAGCCACAGCGTTGGCGTCGAGTAGCCGCCGTCGGCGATGAACGCCAGCCAGTCGGCTTGCGTGACCAGCTGTGTGGCGACACGGTAGTCCTGCAGCCACGTGGTATGTTGCGGCGTTTCGTTGTCGAAACAGAAGCCATCGTCCGGATGGCCGACCCGGTACGTACCGGCGGCGAGCGCGACGTCGGTAAGTGCGCTGGTGGCGAGGGACGGCCACTCCCAGTCCGGTACTGCAGCCGGGTTCAGCGGATTGTGCGAGAAGGCGTGGAGGATGTCGGTGAGCATCAGCTCCTGATGCTGCTGCTCGTGTTGCAGGCCCAGCTCGAGAATCGGGAGCAGTGCGTCGAGCTGCTCGAGTGTCGCGGCCGTCAGTAAGGTGGCAACTGCGACGTCGACATGATTGCGGTATGCACTGATCTCGTGTGCGGCGGGGCGGGTGAGTAGTCCGCGTTGCGGACGTTCATGGCGCGGGCCGAGCGAGACGTAATACGAGTTGAACAGGAAGGCGTAGCGCGGATCGAAACAGCGGTAATCGGAGAGGAACTGGCCCAGCAGAAATTGCTCGAAGAACCAACTGACGTGGGCGCGGTGCCACTTGGTCGGGCTGGCATCGGGCATCGATTGTACGGTCTGGTCTTCCGGTGACAGCGCGACGGCGAGTGTCTCGGTATGGGCGCGGATTTGCCGGTAGCGTGCGAGCCAGCCTGCGGCAGTCGCGGGCGGGCTACAGTCACCGGTTGTGACAGGTGCATTCATCCACGACTCCTGCGAGCGAGAACCCCAACATAGGTCAGGCCTGTGGACGCTGCTAGCGATCTCCGCGGGACGGTTGTGCCGGGTTTGATCTGCCGCACGTGCGCCGGGGCGTGTTGTTGATAACGTGGTGTTTTTCAGGAGCGGTGAAATGTGGATTTGGCTGTGGGTAGGGACATTGGTGCTGGCTTCGGGGGCTGCAGAGGCGGTGACGCCGCAAGCGCTGGCGAACAGCAAGAGCTGCATGGCCTGCCACAGCATGACGCAGAAAATCGTTGGCCCGGGCTTCAAGCAGGTTGCCGACCGCTATCGGGGCGACAAGGGCGCGGCGGCGAAGCTGGCGACGAAGATCCGCAAGGGCGGCTCGGGTGTATGGGGGCCGATGGCGATGCCACCGGCTGCAGTCACCGATGCCGAGGCGCAACAGCTGGCGACGTGGATTCTGTCGCAGAAATAAGCGCCAAAGAAAAAGCCGCCCGGAAGGGCGGCTTTTTGCTGGCGTGACGACGATGCCGGCTTATTCAGATACGCAGTCGACGTAATACTGCTTGGTGCCGCCAGTGGCATCGACCACCAGACCGTGGATGTAGGCGTCGAAACCCGGGAAGCGGGCGTTGAATTCGCGGACGAAGCGTACGTAATCGACGATGGTCTTGTTGAACACCTCGCCCGGCACCAGCAGCGGAATACCCGGCGGGTAGGGGGTGAACATCACTGCGGTGATGCGACCTTCCAGCTCATCGATCGGCACGCGCTGGATCTCGCGATGCGCCATTTTGCTGAACGCCTTGGCTGGCTTCATCGCCGGGGTCAGGTCTGACAGATACATCTCGGTCGTCAGCCGCGCGACGTCGTGCTTCTTGTAAATGTCGTGGATCTGCTGGCACAGCTCGTGCAGGCCGATGCGCTCGTACTGCGGATACTGCTGGATGAAGTCCGGCAGGCAGCGCCACAGCGGCGTGTTCTTGTCGTAATCGTCCTTGAACTGCTGCAGCGCGGTCAGCATCGTGTTCCAGCGGCCCTTGGTGATGCCGATGGTGAACATGATGAAGAACGAGTACAGGCCGGTCTTCTCGATCACCACGCCGTGTTCGGCAAGGTATTTGCTGACGATGGCGGCCGGGATGCCGGTGGCGTCGAACTCGCCGCGCACGTTCAGCCCCGGTGTGAGGATGGTCGCCTTGATCGGGTCGAGCATGTTGAAGCCTTCGGCGATATCGCCGAAGCCGTGCCAATCCTCGCCTGCCTTGAGCATCCACGCATCGCGGTGGTCGAGGCCCTCGTCGGTCAGGTCGTCCGGCCCCCAGACCTTGAACCACCAGTCGGCGCCGTACTCCTCATCGACCTTGCGCATCGCGCGGCGGAATTCCAGTGCTTCGGACAGCGATTCTTCGACCAGCGCGGTGCCGCCCGGCGCTTCCATCATCGCAGCGGCGACGTCGCACGAGGCAATGATCGAGTACTGCGGCGACGTCGACGTATGCATCAGATACGCCTCGTTGAAAATGTCGCGGTCGAGCTTGTTGTCCTCGGCGTCCTGCACCAGGATCTGCGAGGCTTGGCTCAGGCCGGCGAGCAGCTTGTGCGTCGACTGGGTCGAGAACACCATCGAGTCCTTGCAGCGCGCCCGGCCTTCGCCGATGGCGTGGTAATCGCCGTAGAAATCGTGGAAGGCCGCGTGCGGCAGCCAGGCTTCATCGAAGTGCAGCGTCTCGATTTCGCCGTCCAAGAGGCCCTTGATTTCCTCGACGTTGTACATCACGCCGTCGTAGGTCGACTGGGTGATCGTCAGCACGCGCGGCTTCACATCCGGATTGGCTTCGAGCTTTTCGCGGCAGAACGGGTTGGCGAGCATCTTCTTGCGGATGTTCTCCGGCTCGAATTCGCTGCGCGGAATCGGCCCGATGATGCCGTAGTGGTTGCGCGTCGGCGTCAGGAAGATCGGCACCGCGCCGGTCATCATGATCGCGTGCAGGATCGATTTGTGGCAGTTGCGGTCGACCACGACGATGTCGCCCGGCGCCACGGTGCTGTGCCAGACGATTTTGTTCGACGTGCTTGTGCCATTGGTGACGAAAAACAGGTGATCGGCATTGAAAATGCGCGCGGCATTGCGTTCGGACGCCGCGACCGGGCCGGTGTGATCGAGCAACTGACCGAGTTCATCGACGGCGTTGCAGACGTCGGCGCGCAGCATGTTCTCACCGAAGAACTGGTGGAACATCTGGCCGACCGGGCTCTTGAGGAAGGCCACGCCGCCCGAGTGACCCGGGCAGTGCCACGAGTACGAGCCGTCTTGCGCGTAGTTGACCAGCGCGCGGAAGAACGGCGGCGCCAGCGTGTCGAGGTAGCTTTTCGTCTCGCGAATGATGTGGCGCGCGACGAATTCCGGCGTGTCCTCGTGCATGTGGATGAAGCCGTGCAGTTCGCGCAGCACATCGTTCGGGATGTGGCGCGCGGTGCGCGTTTCACCGTACAGATAAATCGGGATGTCCGGGTTGCGGCGGCGGATTTCGGCGACGAAGGTGCGCAGGCTGTTGAGCGCGTCCTGCGTCTCCTGTGGCGTTCCGCCACCGAACTCCTCGTCGTCGATCGACAGGATGAAGCCCGCCGCGCGGCTTTGCTGCTGCGCGAACGACGTCAGATCGCCATAGCTGGTATAGCCGATGACATCCACGCCCTCGGCCTCAATGGCCGCGGCCAGCTCACGGATACCGGAGCCGCTGGTGTTTTCGGAGCGGAAATCTTCGTCGATGATGACGACGGGGAAGTAAAAACGCATGCGAGTGTCCTTATAAAGCACAAGCTGCGCTGGCGGCACGGGGACGGCGAGGCGTTTTACCCGGCCTGAGGCGCTGAGGTAAATGGGGCGCGGCACCTCTGGCGATCGTGGGGTTAGGTAGAACCCCAGTCGTTGCCGGCCTTGGACGTCCCGGAAAGGGCGGTATCTTAAACGAGAAATGTGATGCCTGATACCCGATCGCGCCGCTACTTTTGCTTACTGCCACAAGCTCGGCACATTGGGCGGTTCCCAGCCTGCTTGAGAGGTGTGTGCCTGTCTGCAGGTGTAGACAGTGCCGTTATATCTCACCTTGTCCCCGGCTTTATAGGCGACGTTTGCACTCCAGGGCGCAATGTTCGGGGTCGGTGTTGATGTGGGTGTTGATGTGGGTGTTGATGTGGGTGTTGATGTGGGTGTTGATGTGGGTGTTGATGTGGGTGTTGATGTGGGTGTCGAGGTCGGTACGCCTGATGGTGTGCCGGAAGGTGCGGGAGTTGGAGAGGGGGGAGCAACAACCGCCGAGGTGTTGAGTGGGACGTTGCTCATCATCACCACGCTCTGGGCCTGGTTTTGGCTGTCGTTCCAGGTCACTGTGACCTGTACACGCCGTGCAGTGACTCCCGAGCCTGAGCTCGTTGTCACGGCTATCGTGTAGTTGGTGGTTTTGCCGGTTTGCGTGCTGGTCGTATTGGCAACACTAGCGCCGGCCAGCATGGTTTTGCGTGCTTGTTCGAGTTGGGTCTGGGCAATGGTGACCGCGTCATTGCGTTCACCGGCGACGGTTGTACCTCTCAGCATGCTCCCGTCGAATCGTGCCAATACAATGGCCGCCCCGCCAATGATGACGGAGGCAACCAGTACTTCAATCAGGCTGAATCCGCCTTGCTTGTTCAGTGTTTGTCTGGGCATTAGAAATCAATCCAGGAGCCGGTCGCAGAATTGGCGGTGATATCGGTCGGTGGGTGAATGGCGCTTGGATCATAGGTGACGTGCAATGCGCCTTGAGCGGCGTGCGTCGTTGATAGGGATGGATTGTCACCATCGGTTTTGCCATTGGTGACATTGGTTCCAATATATGTGGGCAATAAGGTGCCCAGTGCGGCTGCATCGACATAACCGCCAAATGCCGCGGCACCGATAACTTGGGCAGCACCATTAAGCAATACATTCTGACCGTAAAGAAAGCCGGTGACGGTGACCGAGGCTGTGATGTTGCCGTTTACAATCACGGTTTTTCCCCCTCCAATGGTGCAGTTGCTGCTTAGGTTTCCTTCGTACCAAACGAGTTTGACAGTTGATGCAACGGAAGAAGGACAGCTGCCGTCGGTGACGACAATGGCGGTCGGTGGACTCGCCGTGGCCCCCGCATCCGCCTTGGCCTTGAGTGAGGCTTTGGTTTCGCCACCGAAAATCTTCGAGAAAAAATCAGCTTCACTGAGTGCATTGAGACCGGTGTTTTGCTCAAGGCTACCGGCACTTAAGCTTTGCGTCCCACCGAATGTATAAGAGTCGCCAACCAGAACGGCGCAAGCAGGCGCGGGGGCTGCCGGATTGGGCTTGTCGACCGTAATCGAGCCGCGCATGTCAAAATAATCCTTGGTGGTCAATGCGCTGCCGCCATAGGTGATGCCTCCAGTCAATTGTGCCGAGCGACGAATCAAGGCCTTGGGCTGGCTGCCGTCAGCGCAAGCTGGGCTGTTCGATGTGGGGGTGGCTACGCTCTCGTCGGCGCAGCCTTCACTGTAAATGTTGACTTTGCTGCCTTCGATCGAAGCGCGTGCACGATATGCGAGGTTGGGGTCGCTCAACCCTGTTGAGTCGAGCAGGGCGACGCGCTGGGTAAAGTAGCGATCCGCAGCAAACAACTTGGTATTGCCGCTGGCCGCATAAGGAGCTTTGAATTCGTAAGGCTGTTGGCCAAGATTGGAAAAACAGCTCCCGGAGCCGCTCGCAGCTGTTGATTTTTGCAGAATGATGGTGCTGCCGTCATTGCTGGTGTTGCTGTCGCTCAGCAATGCAAGATCGGCTTCAACCTGGGCGGCCAGTTCGTTTGCCCCCGCTTCGGCGGCTTCAAATGACTTCAGGTATTGATACTGGTTGCTCGAGCTTTTCTGGAAAATGAAGGCGTTTCTGCTGGCGTAAAGAACCGCAATCGTGGCAATGAAAACCAGAATCAGCGTAACCGCAAGCGTTGCGAGTCCTCGTTGTCGGATTGGTTGAAACGTCGACATGATTTTCATTGTTTCACCGGTAAATTTCGGATCTGAATCAATTCAGTCAGGGTGCGGCTTTCCGAGTTGTCGGGCGTGGTGCCGGTCAAACTGATTTGTACGCTTTGTACGAGCTGCACGCTGCTGCCGGAGGGAGTGACATAGCTCGGGGTTATCGTGAGTTGAGTCACTTTGAACTGATCGACGGTATTTAACGCCTCCCACCCGCTGCCCGTGCAATTGGTAACTGCAATATTGGGTGCGGACATCAGCAAAAAGATGCGATTGCTGCGATCTGGATTGGTTGAGTCAGCATTGACAAACTGGATGCCAGTAATTTCATCGTTGGTAATGGTACCTGCGCCGCTAGGGGCAACGCCGCCCAAGGGAGTGGTTTGCCGGTCGTAGCGAAAGACGGCACAGGTGAAGTCGTTGCCACCGCTCGTGAGTGGCGTGGACAACCATATTTTTCTGAATTGCTTCGTTGCATCGGCTCCATCGTCGGAGCCTAGTGCGCTATAACCGGCGCGACGCAACTCGCGCGTCAAAATACTCATTGTTGTCTGCAACTCCTGTTGCAGCGTGATGCTTCGGACAGCCTGCCTGCTACTGGAGAGACTGCTGAGGCCGACCGAGGCAGCTGCACCTAGCAAAATCAGGCCAATCGCGAGCGTTACCAGGATTTCGACCAGAGAAAGACCTGTTTGGCGACGTGGCGAGATCAGCATGTTTTGTACCCTCCAAACACGGGTTTGGATGTGGGAACGCACAGGCGAGTTAGCCCCGTGATCGACATCTCGATTTTTAGTTGGTACTGATCGACCTCATAAACCACGCTTTGCGCTGTTGTGGCTAGCGAGGAAAATGCTGGAAGTAGTCTGATCGGGTCGATGGTTGTGCCGTCCAGGTTGGTACTTAGGCTATCCATCAAAACGTTCCGGTATTGAGTCGCATCCATGGTGCGTAAATCACAAGCCGCGAGGCTTGTGCAGGGGCTGGTGGTCGTGGCGCGAATGGACCATGTTCTGCCATTTGTCCGAGTGGCCAACAGGTAGACCACGGCGTTTCGTTTCAAGGCTTCGGACTTTGCATACGCGATTAGCGACAAATAGTCGTTTGCGGTGTTTTCCAGCCGCTTCCGGTTGAGGAGGTCGACAAACGATGGAATGCCGATTGCAAGCAAGATGGACAATATTGCGATTGCAACAAGCATTTCAATCAGCGTGAATCCGCGTGCTCGACCTGCCGAATGGGGCGCCATTCAACGACTCCAGCACGTCGATGGTGTTGTACTGGTGTTCCCGTTCTGCACCTTGTAATACAACGTGCTGCACGCGGTGTCAGCCGATTGGCGCCCTTGTGCTACGGCTTTGATGCAATAGGCTGATGACTTGTCCGTAGCGGCCGCAAGATCGCCCGAACAGTTGGTGTCGTTTGCTTTGATGGACAGGCTGTAATAGCTGTTTTCGCTATTCAGCGAAACGGTTCCTGCCGTTGCGCTCAAGCCAAGGTCTGAAAAAAGCTTGCTGTAGGCAGGATTGTTGGCGCGCCACTTTTCTTCCTGTTGAGCGATCTTCTGCACCATGGCATGCGCATCGCTACGCCGGCCTTTCCTTACGTAATCCTGATAGTTTGGCAGGGCGATTGCCGCGAGGATGCCGATGATCGCGATGGTGATCATCAGCTCAATAAGAGTGAAACCCGGATTCTTGTTCATGCTGCCTCCCCGCCCTTCTTCGAGGGCAAGGGGGCATGATAAGGAGTCCTGTCAATACACGGCAATAGTTACTTGAGTGAGGGCTGAAGTGCGTCAAGTAAATGCTGACGACCGGCGGTTTCGCTTACAGAATGTGGCGAGTGGCGGCGCGTTTCAGGCGATCGTTGACGGCCAGCCATTCGGGCGATTGCGGCGGGGCTTCCATCAGCAGGATGTCGTGCTGGCGGTCGTGGTGGCGAAGTAGTGCGTAAAGTTCGCGCGCGAAGTGCGGGGCGTCCTCGGCGAGGCGTTGTTGGGCTATCCCGGTGATGGGGGCGTCAATGGCCGTCCGGTGCAGCAACAGGACGCGCTCGCCGTTGGCGAGTCGTCGGCCAGCTTCTTCGATGAGCTGCGGTAGCGCGCCGAGGATCAGGGGGGTCCGGGGTGCGTAGTGCGAATCGAGCAGGCCGGATGCGCGGATCTTGGCGGTTTTGTTGCTCTGGTGGTGCTCTAGCTTGTGGCCGAGCACGGCCTCGATGTCTTCGCGAGGGATGCCGCCCGGGCGGAGCAGTTTGGGCGTGTCGTCGACGAGACTGACAATCGTCGATTCGACGCCGACCGGGCTGGCGCCGCCGTCGAGCACCAGCGGGCAGGCGTCGCCGAATTCATCGTGAACGTGCTGCGCCGTGGTTGGACTGATGTGTCCGAAGCAGTTGGCCGACGGTGCGGCAAGGCCGCCGCCGAACTGTTCGAGCAGTGCGTGTGCCAGCGGGTGGGCGGGCGCGCGCAGGCCGACCGTGTCCTGGCCGCCGGTGACGGCATCTGGAACATGCGGCTGGCGCTTGAGGATCAGCGTCAGCGGGCCGGGCCAGAACGCGTCGGCCAGCCGGCGTGCATCGGCGGGAATGTCCACGGCCCAGTCGTCGAGCTGTGCCGCACCGGCGATATGCACGATCAGCGGGTGGTCGCTGGGGCGACCTTTCAGCGTGAAAATCTTCGCTACGGCATCCGGGTTGGCTGCATCGGCAGCGAGGCCGTAAACGGTTTCGGTCGGGATGGCGACCAGCTCGCCTTGGCGCAGTAGCGCGATAGCATGATCCAGTTCGTTCATGACGGCAGCGGACGATAAAACGCCGATTATACCCCGATGCCACACTGGGGCTTGCGGTGCGTGCGGATGCAAAAAAGCCGGCATTTGCCGGCTTTTTCGGGTGCTGCATGCTGAGTGCCGATGTTCAGAAACGTTCTGGCAGCTTCTGCAGCAGGATGATCCGCTTGTTCTCAAGGCGGACGTAGCCGCCGAACACCAGTTCCTTGAGAATGCGCGCGATCATTTCACGCGACGAGCCGACGCGGTCGGCGATGGCCTGTTGAGTCAGCGGCTCGGAAATCATCGTCACGCCGTCGATCTCGATGATCATCGTCTCGAACAGCGCGCGCACCCGGCCGTAGACATCCAGCAGGGCGAGGTTCTTCATCGTCGTCGACAGCTGGCGGATCATGCGCGCCAGATTGAGGATCAGCTTGTCCTTCAACTGCGGATAGGTGTCGATTGCGGTGCGGAAGTCCTGCTTGGTGAACATCAGGAAGGTCGAGTCTTCCTCGGTCTGCGTCGACCATGAGCGCGGTTCTTCGTCGAGCATCGAGATTTCGCCGAATACGTCGCCGGGCTCGCCGATAGTAAAGACGAACTCCTTGCCCTGATTGTCACTGGTGAACGAGCGGGTGCGACCTTCGACCAGCACGTACATCGCTTCGCCGGGATCGCCTTCGCGGAAGAGGAAAGTGCCCTTGGGGAGTTGCCGTTTGACGGCGGCGTTGAAAACGATTTCGAGGTCGCTGTCGGAGAACTGCTCGAAGATCGGCAACTGCGTCAAAAAGGTTTTGAGCGAATGTTCCATGGGTAGATGTCCTTAAAGCCCTGTTGGGTCGGCTCTTTAATTGTTGGTATTCGATGCATTTGCGCCATCGTGCGGTGCAGATGCGACGCTGCTTGCGTGCTCGGTCGACTGTTGGTCTGCCGAATCGGCGGGAGCCGGAACGATATCCATTTTTTTGGCGAGCATGTATTCGTTCATCTCTTTCCAGCCTGCGTAGATATCCGCTTTGGCGACCCTGGCGTTACGGTGGTAGCAATCTTCCAGTGCCCGGCCGCTATGTCGGCACGCGGCGCCAATTGCCTTGCCGTTTTCCTGCTGCTTATTCAAAAGGCCTGTGACTTGGTCACAGGCCGTGAGGGGAAGAATCAGCAGCAGCGAAAGGAGGGGAGTACGCAGCGAAATGGGCATTATCAACGGACGTCGGATCGATTTGGTTCAATTGTAAGCCAAATCGATCCATTTCGCGTCGGCAGTTGCCCGTGGCGTCGCACCTGGCTGTTTAGCCGGCCTGCTGGATACCTGCCAGCACCCAGCGCGGATCGTTGGGCTTGAGTTTGACGAAGTGCCAGACTTCGGCAAACGGCAGGGCCGGCGCGCCCAGCGACTCGCTGACTTTGCCGAAGAAGCGTGCGCTGGCAACGAGCTGGCCGTTGCTTTCACCGGCGTCGACCATTTCGACTTGCAGTTCCGGGAATTCGGCGATGTCCTGGTTGCTGCCGATCTCGGCTTGCAGCGACGCGAACATTTCCGGGGTCAGGTAGTTGCGCAGTTCTTCCAGCTGTTCAGGGCTGTTCAGCGCCTGCATGTGCAGGAAGCTCGCACGCGCCTGGCGGAGGAAGGCTGCGCTTTCGGTGCCGTCGGGCAGGCGGGTGATCGCTTGCGTCACCGGTGCTGCGCTCATGCCTTCGCCCATCCGGAAGACGCGGTCAGACTGTGCGGCCGGTTCGGTCTGCCAGTTGGCGTTGCCCGCTGCTGCTGGCGCATAACCTGCCGGGGCGGTGCGGCCGGCTTGGGCGCGGCGGCGCATGAACATCACGCCGGCGACGGTCAGGCCGCCAAGTAGCAGAATCCAGCCCCAGGGGAAGCTGCTGCCTTGCGACTCGGCCGTGCCGGAGGCATTCATTGCCTTGCCGAGCATGTAGCCGCCAGCTGCGCCGACTGCTGCGCCGGCCAGTGCGGTGCCAACGCCGCTGCGGGCGGGCTGCTGCGCCGGGGTCTGCATCGGTGCAGGCGCGGCTTGTTTCTGTGGTGCGGGTGCGGCCGGGCTTTGCGGCGCGCTTTGGCGCTGCATGCCGGCGGAGCGACCGCCGCCGAGGCGCTTGGCTTCGGCGAGCGGGCTGGCAAAAAGCGAAATCGTGAGAAGGCCCAGCAGCAGGTGCTGGCGCATCGGCCGAGTTGTCATGAACCGGGATCCCATGTGGTTGTGGTCTAGAGTTTGTAAACTATTGCCACTCTTAGTGGGGGTGGTGGTCGACAAGTTCAATGCCGTAGATCGTTTTTGCCAAATAAATAATGAGCCCACCTAACTGCGGTGACCGCGCTCGATGGTGACGCCGACGCGGGCGACATCTTTCAGGATGCCGAGCTTGGTGACCGAAACGCGCACCCACGGCGTGCCGAATCGTTCGAGCAGGACGCGGGCGATGAAGTCGGCGAGCGCTTCGAGCAGCAGGAAGTGCTGTTGTGCCAGCTCGTCGCGCAGCGTGCGCACGACCAGATCGTAATCGATCGTGTCGGTGAGGTCGTCGGAGACGCTGGCGCGGTTTGAGGGCAGGGCGATGTCGAGATCGAGCTCGACATCCTGTTGTGCCGTGCGTTCCCAGTCGTACCAGCCGATCAGGGTTTGGGCGCGAACGCCGTGTAGATAGATGGTGTCCATATTCCTGTTGCGTGACTTATGCGCGATTTGCTGCGCTCGCCCCGCAATGACTTACAATGCCAAGCCCGCGATTGTAGTGGATTTGACCGTGTCCTCGCTAATGCTTGCCCTTGCTGCCTATCTGATCGGCTCCCTGTCGTTCGCCGTGATCGTCTCCCGTGTGATGGGGCTGGCCGATCCGCGTAGCTACGGATCGGGCAATCCTGGGGCGACCAATGTACTGCGCAGCGGTAACAAAAAAGCCGCGGCGCTGACGCTGGCCGGCGATGCGCTCAAGGGCTGGCTGGCCGTATGGCTGGCGCAACTGGCTGCGCCGATGCTGGGGCTGGGCGACAACGCGGTGGCGCTGGCGGCGGTCGCCGTGGCGCTGGGGCACATGTGGCCGGTGTTTTTCCGCTTCAAGGGCGGCAAGGGTGTGGCAACCGCGGCGGGCATCCTGCTGGCGCTGGACTGGCGGGTCGGTCTTGTGGTGATGGTGGTCTGGCTGGTGATTGCCAAGGGATTCAAGATTTCGTCGCTGGCCGCCTTGCTGGCTGCCGTGCTTGCGCCGCTGCTTGCCTGGTGGTGGATGCCGCAGCAGGCGTATTGGTATGCGGTTGGCTTGATTGCGGTGCTGCTGATCGCGCGCCACCATCAGAACATTCGCGGCCTATTGTCGGGCAAGGAAAGCCGGATCGGCGACAAGGCGAAATAGTCGGCAAGTGTCGGCAGATAGAAGAACGGCCCGCATTGCGGGCCGTTGGATTTTTAGCCGCGATCGCGCAGGATGCGCTGTTTTTCTCGCAGCCATTCGCGCTCTTTCTCCGTTTGGCGCTTGTCATGCTGCTGCTTGCCCTTGGCAAGACCGATTTCCAGCTTGATCCGCCCGCGGGTGAAATGCATGTTCAGTGCGGCAACGGTGTAGCCGGCGCGTTCGACCTTGATCGACAGTTTCTCGATCTCGCTGGCCTTGAGCAGCAATTTGCGAATGCGCGTCGGGTCCGGCAGGACGTGGGTCGACGCGGTCGAGAGCGGCGAAATATGCGCGCCCAGCAGCCAGAAATCGCCCTTGATGTAGCTGACGTATGATTCTTTCAGTTGAACGCGGCCAGCCCGGATCGACTTGACCTCCCAGCCTTCGAGTACGAGGCCGGCTTCGTAGCGCTCTTCAATGAAGTAATCGTGAAACGCCTTGCGGTTGTCGACAATGGTCATGGGTGGTTGGTAGCAAGCAAAACGCAATTTTAACCACAGCACCGGCTCCCGGACGAGGTCTACATGTCTATCTTGGTCATTTACGCTGGCGGCACTATCGGTATGCAGCCCGGCAAGGCAGGGCTGGCGCCGGTTCCCGGCGCATTGACCGGACGGTTGCGGCAACTGCTGCCCGATGCCGAACTGATCGAATACGCGCCTTTACTCGACTCCAGCGCGATGGGGCCGGCGCACTGGAACCGGATTGGGGCGGACATTGCCGAGCGGGCCCATCGGTACGACGGTTTTCTGGTGCTGCACGGTACCGATACGCTGGCCTGGACCGCGTCGGCATTGTCGATGCTGTTGCGCGGCCTGAACAAACCCGTGCTGTTGACCGGTGCGATGCGCCCGTGGTTCGAGTCCGGTAGCGACGCTCCCGGTAATGTGGCCTCAGCGCTGGCCTTGTTGAGCGAACACGGCGGGTTCGCCGAGGTCGGTGTCGTGATGGCGAACCGTTTATGGCGGGGCAGCCGGGTACGTAAGCTCGATTGCGATCGCGACGACGCGTTTGCCGCGCCGAATGAGCCGCCGCTCGGGCAGTTTGTCGCCGGACGTTGGCAGCTGACGTCGTCACGATTTTTGCCGGCGCTAGAGAAGGGGGTGGCCTTCGTGCCGTTCAATGCCGCAGCACGGGTATTGCACGCCCAGTTGGCGCCCGGGTTTACCGTGGACTGGCTGGCGGATGCGCTGCGTGCGTCGGCGCCGGATGCGTTGCTGCTGCAAAGCTTCGGTAGCGGCAATCTGCCGGATCACGCCGGCTTGTTGACGGCGCTGGCCGAGCTGGCGACGCAGGTGCCGGTGGTCAATCTGAGCATTTGCCCAGCGGGCCGCGCCCGACCGGGGCTGTACGCGGCGGGTGTGTTGTCGGGGAGGGCGATGATGCTCGATGGCGGGCAGATGACGCCGGAGGCGGCGTTGGCCAAGCTGTATGCCGTATTGCGAAGCGAGGGCGGCGCGGAGGCGCGCTCAAGGGCGTTTGCCGAGAACTGGTGCGGTGAACACGGCGAAGCCAATTCCCCGATCGACGGTGTTGTGGTATAGTCCTTCCTTCTATGGCGGGTCTCCCCGCATGGCTAGAAGGTGAACTTGGTCAGGTCCGGAAGGAAGCAGCCACAGCTTTTGATGCCAGTGCCGGGGGTCGGGCTCGCCACCCCAGATTCAGGAAAAAGCCGGATTGCTGCAACAGCAATCCGGCTTTTTTCATTTCCACGCTTTCGCGGTGCGCCGGAAGCAAATTTGACCACGATCAAAGCGCATAACGTGGCGGTGGCGCACCATGGGTTTCGCAAGCTGATGCTTCGTGTATCTCCAGTGGTATTTGAGCGCCGCCTTCGAGCGGCGCTTTTTTTCGCCCGGCGGCAGGAAGTTCCTGGCTCGGCGGGGTAGATTTTGGCTTGTTTTTGCCGCTGCCGCCGCTGCATAATGCCGCATTCCGACGTTACGGCAAGTCAATGAAGTTTCTCTTCGATCTATTTCCGATCCTGCTGTTTTTCGGCGCCTACTCGATTACCCACGATCTGTTTCTCGCTACGGCGGTCGCCATCGTGACGACAGGCGGGCAGGTGGTCTATTCATGGATCCGCTGGCGCAAGGTCGAGCCGACCCTGTGGCTCAGCTTTGGCCTCGTGACAGTGCTCGGCGGTGCGACGCTGCTGCTGCACGACAAAACCTTCATTTTCTGGAAACCGACGGCGCTGTATTGGGTGTTCTCGGTCTTGCTGCTGGGTGCCAAATGGCTGCGCAATCAGAACCTGATGCAAAAGCTGATGGGGCAGCAATTGCAGCTGCCGCAGCCGGTATGGGACAAGGTCAACTTGGCTTGGGCGCTGTTTTTTGCCGCGATGGGCGTATTGAATTTGTTCGTCGCCTTCCATTTCGGCGAAGACATCTGGGTCAAATTCAAACTGTTTGGCACGCTGGGCCTGACCTTGCTGTTCGTGCTCGGACAAGGACTGGTGTTGAGTCGCTATCTTGACGAAGCCGCTCCGGAACAAGGCAAGGAATAAGCATGCCGCTGTACGCCATCATCGCTACCGACAAGGCCGATAGTCTGGCCGATCGTCTGGCCGCCCGCCCGGCCCATCTGGCCCGGCTTGAAGCACTGAAAAACGACGGCCGCCTCATGCTGGCCGGGCCGTTTCCGGCCATCGACGCCGTCGATCCGGGGCCTGCCGGTTTTTCCGGCAGTCTGATCGTTGCCGAGTTTGACGCCCTCGAGACGGCACAGGCTTGGGCCGATGCCGACCCGTATCGCGCCGCCGGCGTCTACGTCTCGGTCGTCGTCAAGCCTTTCAAGCACGTGTTACCCTGACGAATTCATGACAAATACGCTTGCAGACGAGATTCGCGGCCGCTTGGCCGTGTTGGCACCCGAGGCGCTCGACGTCCATGACGACAGCGCTGCGCATGCCGGCCACGCTGGCGCCGCCGCGGGTGGCGGTCATTTCGACGTGCTGATCGTTTCCGAAGCATTTGTCGGGCTCAACGCGCTGGCGCGCCACCGCAAGGTCTATGCGCTGCTCGGCGATTTGATGCCACACCGTATCCACGCGCTCAGCCTGAAAGCGCTGACGCCGGATGAGCTTTGAATAAAAGCAATACACACCTTCACCATCACGAACCATCACAAAGGATGTTTTCGATGCGCCAACCCAAACTGATTGCACTGTCGCTCGGCCTGGCCATGAGCGTCGCCTTTGCCGGCAACGTTGCCACCGTCAACGGCGTGGCCATTCCGGACAGCCGCATGGATCTTTTCGTCAAGCAAGTAACCGAGCGTGGCCAGAAGGATTCGCCGGAACTGCGTGCAAAGATCAAGGAAGACCTGATCCGCAATGAAGCGCTGTATCAGGAAGCGCAGAAGAAGGGCTACGACAAGAACGCCGACGTGCAAGCCCAGCTGGACATGATGCGCCAACAAGTGCTGGTCAGCGCGCTGGTGCGTGACTACGTCAAGGCCAACCCGATCTCCGATGCCGAACTCAAGAAAGAGTACGACAAGATCAAGGCCAACTTCAGCGGCAAGGAATACCACGCTCGCCACATTCTGGTGAAGGATCAAGCGCAAGCCAATGCAATCCTTGCCCAGCTGAAGAAGGGCGCGAACTTTGCCGATCTGGCGAAGAAGAACTCGCTGGACAAGGGTAGCGCCGAGAAGGGCGGCGATCTGGGTTGGGCGAATCCGAACAGCTTCGTGCCGGAATTCTCGGGCGCGATGACCAAACTGACCAAGGGCCAGATCACCCAGACTCCGGTGAAGACCCAGTTCGGCTACCACATCATCAAGCTGGACGAGACCCGCGATGCCAAGGGCCCGAGCTTCGAGGAAGTGAAGCCGGAACTGCAGCGCGAGATGCAAGGCCAGAAGGTTCAGAAGTATGTCGAGGACCTCGTCTCGAAGGCCAAGGTGCAGTAAGCCTTGCCACTAACAAAAAACCCCGCCTTGGCGGGGTTTTTTGTTAGTGCTGCGACTGTTTGGCCATTTCGCTGCGCCAGCGTTCGCTGATGTAGGGATCGGCCAGCTGGATGTCGCTGAGTTCGCCAAGGCCGGCCTTGCTCGCCGCGGTGCGGATCGCGGCGAGGCAATCGATGGTCGCGCCGCCTTCCGGCTTGCTGCCGAACAGCTTGTTGCCGCAATCGCCGATCACGCTCATGAAGACGTCGGGCGGGACGTTCAGCAAGGGATTGGTCGCGCGGTCGTCGGCAGTGTGGGTGGGCGTGGGCGCCACGGCGACGCTCGGTGCGCTGGCGCCGCCGGGCGCAACCGGCGCCGGCTCGCAGCCGGCGAGCAAGGCCAGGACGGCGAATGCGGGTAGGTATTTGATCATTTTCGTCTCCTCTTCTTATCCCTGTTGCTCAGGGTTGAACGGGATTGTATGCGCAGATGCGGTGCTTGCCGTTCAGCCGCGCCTGATGTTGTACCAAAGCAGCCCCACGAGTTCGCGCATCGCCACGCTGCTGGCGTAGAGTGCCCGGTCTTTGGGCAACAAAGACAGCACGCTGAACGGTTCGCGATTGGCGTAGTCGGTGCCGGCTGGCCTGACGTCGAAACCTGCGGTGCGATAGGCTTGCGCGGCGCGGGGCAAGTGCCAGGCCTGACTGACGAGCGCAATGCGCCGATATTGTGGGAGCAGCATCTGGGCGCTCAGCCTCGCGTTGTCGGCGGTATCGTCGGAGCCCGCTTCGACCCAGCGCGCGGTGACGCCGAAATCGTCGTGCAAGGCCGCAGCCATCAAGCGGGCTTCCGGGACGCCACCAACCGGTGCGCCGCCCGAGACCAGTACCGGCAGGCCGCTTTGTCTGGCCAGACGCGCGCAGTAGCGCAGCCGCACCAAGGTGGCGTTATTGACCGCTTCGCCGCCGGGCTCATCGTAGGCGCCGAAGCGCTTGCCGCCACCCAGGCAGACGATGGCGTCCGACTCAGCCAGCGCCTTTGCGGAAACCGGTGCCGGTTCCAGTGTGCGCATCAGTGCGTTGGCAACCAGCGGCGTCGACAGCGCGTAAATCGACAGCAGCCCGGCGCCGACCAGACTGCGGCCGAGCCAGGGGCGACGGCGCAAGCAGCACAGGCCAATCAGGATCAGGATGAGCCCGTTGGTGGGCGGTAGCAGCAGGGTGGAAATCGCGGCTTTGGCGACGAAGGCGGCGGCGGGCATGGGCGGGCTCAAGTAAACGGGCCGCATGCAGCGGCCCGTGGCGGGTAGCAATCCGTCGCGAGTTTACTCGCCCAGATACGCCTGCTGGATTTTCTCGTTGGCCAGCAGATTGGCCGCGCTGTCGGCCAGTGTGATCCGGCCCGATTCCATCACATAGCCGCGGTCGGCGGTCTGCAGTGCCAGCTTGGCGTTCTGCTCGACCAGCAGCATCGTGACGCCTTCGGCGGCGATCATCCGGATGATTTCGAAGATTTTCTGCACGATGATCGGCGCTAGCCCCATCGACGGCTCGTCGAGCAGCAATAGTTTCGGCCGGCTCATCATCGCGCGGCCGATGGCGACCATCTGCTGTTCGCCGCCCGAGAGCGTGCCGGCCAACTGAGCGCGGCGCTCCTTCAGGCGCGGAAACAGGCTGAAAACGCGATCGATGTCGTTGGCGATCTCCATCTTGTCGTTGCGCACATAGGCGCCCATCTGCAGGTTTTCTTCGACGGTGAGCCGGCCGAAAATGCCGCGACCTTCAGGGACCAGCACCAGGCCCTTGCCGACGTAGTCGTACGGCGCGAGTTTGGCGGTCGGCTTGCCGTCGAAGCGGATTTCGCCACCGGCCGGCTTGACCATGCCGACCAGCGTTTTCAGTGTGGTGCTCTTGCCGGCGCCATTGGCGCCGATCAGTGCGACCAGTTCGCCCTGCTTGATGCCGAGGTCGATGCCCTTGACGGCATGAATGCCGCCGTAGGCGACTTTCAGGTCTTTGATTTCGAGGAGCGGGTTCATGGATGGGCTCCGTTATTCCGGCGCGACGCCGAGGTAGGCCTCGATCACGCGCGGGTCGTTTTTCACTTGTTCTGGAATGCCTTCGGCAATCTTCTTGCCGTAGTCGAGCACAGCGATGCGGTCGCACAACCCCATCATCAGCTTCACGTCGTGTTCGATCAGCAAGATGGTGACGCCGTCGGTGCGGATCTTCTCCATCAATGCCTTGAGCTGATCGGTTTCCTTCGGGTTCATCCCGGCGGCGGGCTCGTCCAGCGCCAGCAGCGTCGGTTTCGTCGCCAGTGCGCGGGCGATTTCGAGCCGGCGCTGGTCGCCGTAGCTGAGGTTGCGTGCCAGCTCTTCGCGGCGCTTGCCGATGCCGACGTAGTCGAGCAGCTCTTGCGCGCGGGCGGCGATCGCGGCTTCCTCTGCCTTGGCCTTGGGGCCACGGAAGACCGCGCCGAACACGCCGGCGCTGGTGCGCACGTGCTGACCGACCATGACGTTCTCGAGTGCGGTCATGTTGGCAAACAGCCGGATGTTCTGGAAGGTGCGCGCAATGCCCGATTCGACCACGACATACGGCTTCTGGCAGAACAGGTCGCGGCCGTTGAAGGTAAAGCTGCCTTCGTCGGGCTGGTACAGACCGGTCAGGACGTTGAACAGCGTGGTCTTGCCGGCGCCATTCGGGCCGATCAGGCCGTAGATTTCACCGGCATTGATCGACAGTGCAACGTCGTTCAGTGCGTGCAGACCGCCAAAGCGTTTGTGGATGCCATCGATTTTCAGCAGCGGGGTGCTCATGCCTTGGCCTCCTCGTCGTGCTCGTGAAATTCGCGGGCACGGCGTTTCGACGGCCACAGGCCTTCGGGGCGCAGCAACATGATGGTGATCATGGCCAGACCGAAGATCAGCATGCGCAGGTTTTCCGGGTCGAACACGCGTTCGCCGAACACCGCCGATTGCAGCGGGTTGATGATGTCGCGCAGGATTTCCGGCGTAATCGATACCAGGATCGCGCCGAGGATCACGCCGGGGATGTGCCCCATGCCGCCGAGCACGACCATGCACAGCACCATGATCGACTCCATCAGCACGAACGATTCCGGCGACACAAAGCCCTGGAAGCTGGCAAACAGCGCACCGGAAACACCACCGAACGAGGCGCCCATCGCGAAGGCCAGCAGTTTGACGTTGCGGGTATTGATGCCCATCGCGTTGGCGGCGATTTCATCCTCGCGGATGGCCACCCAGGCGCGACCGATGCGCGAACGCTGCAGCCGTAGGCTCACGAATATGATCAGGCAGCAGAACGCCAAAATCAGGTAGTAGTACAGATGCACGGTGTCAAAGCGCAGCCCGAACCATTCGATCGGCCGGCCGAGGTCGTAGCCGGCAATCTGCACCTTGCTGATGTTGTTGATGCCTTGCGGGCCGTTGGTGATGTTGACCGGGCGGTCGAGGTTGTTCAGGAAGATGCGGATGATTTCGCCGAAGCCGAGCGTGACGATGGCCAGATAGTCACCGCGCAGTTTCAGGGTTGGCGTCCCGAGCAGCACCCCGAAGATCCCGGCAACGCAGGCGGCGATCAGCAGCATCACCAAGAGCGGCGGGTTCATCAGCCATGCGGGCAGCACATGTGCCAGGTGGGGCGAGTTCAGTAGCGCGAACGAATAGGCGCCGACCGCGTAGAACGCGATATAGCCAAGGTCGAGCAGGCCAGCGAAGCCGACAACGATGTTGAGGCCGAGCGCGAGCATGATGTAGAGCAGCGCGAAGTCAACGGCGCGCAGCCACGACTTGCCGTTCTCGAAGCCGCCGGTGATCGCCCAGGGCAAGATGGCCAGCACGACGGCCAGCGCGGCGAAGGTAATGATCTTTTTTTTCGATTGCATGTTCTCTCTCCGCGGATCAGGCACGTTCTGCGACGCGTTCGCCGAGCAGGCCGGACGGACGGAAGACCAAGACGCCGATCAGCACGACAAAGGCGAAGATGTCCTTGTAGTGACTGCCGAGGAAGCCGCCGGTCAGGTCACCCAGATAGCCCGAGCCCAGGCTTTCGATGATGCCGAGCAAGAGGCCGCCGACCACGGCACCACCGATGTTGCCGATGCCGCCCAGGACTGCAGCGGTGAAGGCCTTCAGGCCGATCATGAAGCCCATATAGGCATGCGCCTGGTCATAGTTGGCGGCAACCATCACGCCGGCAACGGCGCCGAGCGACGAGCCGATGATGAAGGTCATCGAGATCACCGTATTGATGTTCACGCCCATCAGCCCGGCGACTTCCGGATTTTGCGCGGTGGCACGCATCGCCCGGCCGAGACGGGTTTTCTCGATCAGCCAGAACAACCCGGCCATCAGCACCAGCGACAGGATGACGATGGCGATCTGCAGGTCGGTGACCGCTGCGCCGAAGAAGTCGTGCACCGTGGTGGGCAGGATTTGCGGGAAGGGGCGGTAATTGCGGCCCCAGATCAGCATGGCCACCTGCTGCAGCACGATCGATACGCCGATCGCTGTGATCAGCGGTGCCAGCCGTGGCGCGCGGCGCAACGGCCGGTAGGCCACGCGTTCGATGGTGAAGCCGAGCAGCATCGAGATCGGAATGGCCATCAACAGGCCTGCAAGCAGTAGCAGCGGCCCGGGCAGATTGACACCGGCGCTGAGCAGCAGATTGATACAGGTGATCGTGACCATGGCGCCGATCATGACGATTTCGCCGTGGGCGAAATTGATCAGCTGCATGATGCCGTACACCATGGTGTAGCCCAGTGCGATCAGCGCATAAATGCTGCCGACCACCAGGCCATTGATGATTTGTTGCAGGAATATGTCCACCGTAGTGTCCTCGTAGCGCTTTTTTAGCTTTTCGGGTTGTTGCCTGATCGGGTTTGGCATTGGGCCATGCCCGGCCGTATCCGGTGGGACTCGGTGTTCACCTTCCGTTTCCGGCTTGTGGCCGGCGATGCGGAACGGTGCAGTTCTACGTGATTATTACCGTAGCAGTGGATGTTGAAAACTTACATGTGCGCGTCAAGCCTTCAATACTTGCTGCTTTCCCTTACTTGTGAGCGGTGAAGCAAATACGGTTGGCATCATGGGCCACGCTGGCTGACGTACGCGTCAGGCGCCAAAGGATCGTTCGATTGAAACGATGGTTTTACCTCGTCGCGGCAAGCAAATCCGCGCTGCCGCTGCCGGACGGGATGCGCTCCCAAACTGCCGTTTCGCTGACAAGCCGGTGGAGCGGATAGCGGCAAGGCGAGATGGGCATGATCAGCGGCACGAGGGGGTCGCTTCGTTGCGCCAGGTGGTGTTTGAACGCAACAGTTGGCGCCGTGGCGCACAGGCAGGCGACGATCGGCAGGGCGAGCGGATCGGGGGCCATCCGGCAGTGCTCGGCCAGTACGGACTGCCAGGGCGCGAGCGCGTCGACGGCAGCGAGCACTGCCGTATTGCCGGTCAGCAAGGTCACGATCAATTGCTGCCGCAACGTAGCGAGGTCTTGGCCGAGGCACGCGATCAGGCCGAGCGGACGGCAGCCGCGCGTTTGCCGTTCGCCAGCGTGTGCGCCGAGTTCACGGCGGCGGCCGATGGGCGAGCGAGCCGCGGTGTCGTCGATCAGCGCGTGCAGCACGGCGGCCTCTGCAGGCTCGCAGTCATGGGCCACCAGCTTGTGTAGCTGTTCCGCAAGCTGGCCGATGTGCGCTGCAATCGCGCCATCAACGCACGGATCGCTCCGGGTCAGTTGATCGCTCAGGCTGTCTTGCCAGGCACCCGAGCCGGTGGGCGGGCAGTTGATGTAGGTCGCGTCGGTGTAGATGCGCGCGCAGACCATGTCGATAAAACGCGGGCTGCGGCTGTACACGGCAAGGCAGCCACTACCCATGCAGGTATCCAGGCTGCTCAGCAAGGCCGGCAACTGGTCGGTCGTGTAACGCAGCACGGCAAGCACGGGCCCCGTCAACCCTGCCGGCAATGCGTCGGGGCGGTCGATTTCGATCAGCGTCGGGGCCACGAGTGTTTGCGGCACGAAGCCGTCGATCACACCGTACTGCAGGCCCGGGTAACCGGCGCGATGCAGTGCCGCCATGGTCGCCTGCACCTGTTCGGCGGCGCTCGCATTCACCTGCGGCCCAACGTCGGTGCTGTGTACGGCCGGATCACCGAGCCGCAGCTCGGCCATGGCGGCACGCAGGCGGGCGAGCAGATCGTGTGCGACGGCTTGCGGGATGCACAGCAGGCGCAATGCCGTGTCGTGCTGGCCGGCATGTGCGAAGGCGCTGGTGATGACGTCGCGCACCAGATGCTCGGGGCGTACCGACGAGTCCGCGATCAGCGTATTGAGGCCACCCGAGGCTGTCAGTAGCGGCTTCAACGCATCGTGGCGGGCCAGCCCGCGCTGGACGGCATGCGCAGCGGCTGCCGAGCCGATCAGTGCGACGCCGCCAATCCGCGGGTCGGCGACGAGGCGGGCGCCGATGGTGGCGTCGCCGGGTAGCAGTTGCAATACATCAGGATCAAGCCCGCTTGCATGGCCGGCGTCGATAAGTGCTGCTGCAATCAGCGTCGTTGCCGTCGCGGGTTTGACGACAACCGGATTGCCTGCAAGCAATGCCGCCGCAGTATGGCTGACCAGGGCGGCCAGTGGTGATGCGCTGGCGCCGAGGACCGCGACGGGGCCGAGTGGCGTTGGGTCGCTGCAGCCCTCGCATACTTTGCGGACGTGTCGCTGGCAGAGGGCAATGGCTTCGCGCCATTCGGCCAGCGCATCGACCGGTGTCTTGCCGGCCTCCCGCACCAGCAGATGCAGCAGGATCGGCCGACGCTCGACCAGCGCATCGGCCATGGACTTGATATGGTCGGCGCGCCGGCTTGGCGGGGTTGCCGCCCAGACTGGCGCGTATGCGCTGGCGCGCGCCAGTGCGAGGTCGATATCGGCATTGCTGGCGTCGATGGCGTGGCCGAGGCCGATATCGGGCCGTGCCGCTTCGAAAATCGCGCGGCCACTCCGGCCTGCATCGGCCGCCTGCTGAGTTGGCATGGCGGTGTAGCCGCCTGGCGTGGCGAGCGTTGGTATCAGCGTTGAAATCGCCGCCGTATCGCTCCAGCAAATGCCGGCGGGGGCGATATCGCCGTCGGCGCGATGGCGAGGAGGCGCCAGCGCGGCGCCGGGATGGGCGAGGGCGTCGGCCATCGGTTCGCAGTGGATCGCATCGGGTTCATCACTGTGCAACTGGCGATGCAGCGTGGCGTGGTGGGCGCTGTTCTCGATCAGCCGCTGGATCAGATAGGGTTGCCGCGTCCTGTCATCGCCCACCGGCGCGTAGATTTGGCAAGGCGGCAGGCCATGGCCGGGCAGCAGGCCGTACAGCGACTCGCCCAGGCCGAACAGACATTGATACTCGAAGCGCCGACCAGCCGCGATCGCGTGCACGGCGAGCGCGGTGTCGACGTTGTGGGTGGCGAACACGGGCAGGATGACGTCGCCGGCGTCGAGTAGCCGGCGGGCACACGCCAGATAGCTGATGTCCGTGTGCGATTGACGCGTAAACACCGGGTAGTCGGCCCAGCCTTCGCGCTGTGCCTGCTGGATTTCGCTGTCCCAGTAAGCGCCTTTGACGAGCCGGATGCCTATGCGCCGCCGATGGGTGCGGGCATGCTCGACCAGCCAGTCGATTTGCGCGAGCGCCCGCTTCTGGTAGGCCTGCACCGCTATGCCCAGCCCCTCCCAGCTCGCCAGTGTCGGCTCGGCCAGCAGGCGTTCGAACAGCGTCAATCCCAGTAGCAGGCGTTCGCTTTCCTCGGCGTCGATCGTGACCGGGATGTCGTGCTGATGCGCAAGTTGGACCAGCGCACGCAGCCTGGGCCAGAGCATGTCGTGCACCCGGTCGGCCTGACGCGGTTCGTAGCGCGGGTGCAGTGCCGACAACTTAAGCGAAATCCCGGATTTCTTCGTGGCGTTATCGCTGGATAGCGCCAGCAGCGCGTTCCGGCAGGCGGCTTCGTAATGTTCGGCGTCGGCGTGTGTTTGTGCGCTTTCACCGAGCAGGCCGAACGAGTAGGTGATGGCCGGGTTGCGCCGCGCCAGTGCATCATCGATTTGCTCGGCCATGACGAAGTGGCGGCCCAGTTCGCGGAAGGCCTTGCGCAATCCGAGTCGCACCAGCGGTTCGGTCCGGTCGTGTTCGCTCCAGTGGCGGGCGCGCGCCAAGGTCCAGCGAGCCAGGCGAACCACCGCCGAATGGGCGCTCACCTGTTGCCAATCCACGGTATGCAGCAAGTCGGCGATCATCCGGTCGGCCGCGGCATCGTCCCGCACGTGTGGCAGTGCCTCGGCCAGCGCCAGCAGAGCCTGCCCCGAGGGGCTGTCGAGCGGAAAGCCGGACAACAGTGCATCGACGCCATTGCCGCGCCGATGCTGCTCGCGCAGTTGTTCGAAGAGCAGTGGGGCGTATCGTTGTAAACGGGTGTTTTCGTCGGTAGACAGTCGCGCTAGGGGCAGCAAGCGGCGGACCAGATGGGTTTCGTCGGCAAAGTGGGTCTGGGCGAGGTCGAATGGCGTGGTACGCCCGGTGGCTGACATGGCGGTTCCGCTTGCGTGTTTGCTCCAGCTTAGCCAGCACGGTGCTGCTGCGTGGCGGCAAGCTCGGTGGATCGGTGCGGGTGTTGCTCCGCCGCCAATAAAAAACGGCGTCCGAAGACGCCGCCTTATCGATGCCGGGGCTTACTTTGCTGCGCCGCCAGCGATCTCGAGAACTTCCCACTTGCCACCCTTTACCTGATAGAGGGTGATCGGGCCGTTCTTCAGGTCGCCCTTGTCGTCGAACGACACATTGCCGGTTACGCCCTGGTACTCGATCTTCGACAGTTCCGGCAGGTATTTGGCCGGCTCGGTCGAGCCTGCTTTCTTCATCGCTTCGACCAGTACCTTGACCGAGTCATAGCAGTACGGCGCGTACAGCTGAACTTCGGTGCCGAACTTGGCCTTGAACTTGTCGAGGAAGGCCTGGCCGCCTGGCATCTGTTCCTTTGGCATGCCCGGGCTCGACGAAATCATGCCTTCCGAGTCGCTGCCGGACAGCTTGATGAATTCCGGCGTCTGCGTGCCGTCGCCGCCCATGATCTTGGCGCCGATGCCCAGCTTCTTGGCCTGCTTCTTCAGCGGTGCCGCCTGCGCGTCCATGCCGCCGTAGAAGATCAGGTCCGGTTTGGCACCCTTGATGCTGGTCAGAATGGCGTTGAAGTCGGTTTCCTGATTGGTCGTGAATTCGCGCTTCACGACTTCGGCACCCGATGCCTTTGCGGCTTTTTCGAACTCGTCGGCCAGACCCTGGCCGTAAGCGGTGCGGTCGTCGACGATCGCGACTTTCTTCGCGCCGAGCTTGGTTGCGGCGAATTCGCCCAGTACCTTGCCCTGTTGCGCGTCGTTGGCCATCACGCGGAAAGTGGTCTTGAAGCCTTGCGCGGTGTAGGCGACGGCGGTGGCCGACGGCGAAACCTGCGGGAGACCGGCGTCGGAGTAGATCTTCGAGGCCGGAATTGTCGTGCCCGAGTTCAGGTGACCGACGACGCCGACGACTTTCTGGTCGACGAAGCGCTGTGCAACGGTGGTTGCGGTTTTCGGGTCGGCCTGGTCGTCTTCCGACACCAGTTCGAACTTGACCTTCTTGCCGCCGATATCGGCACCGCCGGCATCGTTGATCTCGTCGATCGCCATCTTCACGCCGTACTCGTTGTCCTTGCCGAGGTGGGCGATGTTGCCGGTCAGCGGCGCGGCATGGCCGATCTTGACCGTGTCGCCACCGCCCGAAGGCGCTGCGGAAGCGGCCGACGCGGCCGGCTCGCTGGCGGCCTGCTGGGCCGGTTCCTGCTTGCCGCAGGCGGAAATCGACAGCACTGCGGCTGCGATCAGGCTGTAACGTGCGATGCTCATGCTCTCGTTCCCCAGTTGGTAGATCCGGTATTGCGTCCGATCCGTATGGTCACAGTGTTCGGCCAGAATGGCCGTAACAGCGCAATGTAATGCTGGAAATCATCATGGGGAGGCCGCAGAAATGCTGTCAAATCCGGCTTTTCCCGGGTGCAGCAAATGCAACAGGCCCGCGGTATTGAAACGAATGACGACTTTGGTGGCTTTGTCCATTAAAGCAAGCGTTTAGCGCCGACAGATGGATGACTCCGGCATGACAAAGGTGGTTTGCTGGGTGTTGGATCGGCGCATCGACCGGGGGCACGTTTCGAGCGCCCCTGGGGGCGGCTACATCCAGCCACGTTCGGCAAACGATTCGACCTGTGGGCCGGCGACGAGAAAATGGTCCAGCAGGCGGACATCGATCAGGCTCAGCGTCTGTACAAGCTGGCGGGTCAGCAGGCGGTCGGCTTCGGAGGCATCGGCGCGGCCGGAAGGGTGGTTGTGCGCGACGATGACCGCCGCAGCGTTGTGCGCCAGCGCGCGCCGCGCCAGTTCGCGCGGGTAAACGCGGGTTTCCGACAGGCTGCCGTGGGACAGTTCTTCGCACGCGATGACCCGGTGCGAGGTATCGAGAAACAGCGCGACGAACACTTCGATGTCTCGATGGCGCAGCAACAGCCCCAGGTAGCCGCGGACCGCATCGGGCGAATCGAGCGCGCTGGCCTGGTGTAGTTCTTCCTTCAGCGTGCGCCTGGCCATTTCGAGCACGGCTTGCAGTTGCGCGAACTTGGCATCGCCCATGCCGGGAACGGCGGCAAAAGCCGGCCGCGGCGCGGCGAAGAGCGCGGCGAGCGAGCCGAAATGGGCGAGCAGGTCGCGCGCGAGGTCGACAGCGCTTTTGCCCGGCAGGCCGACGCGCAGAAAAATGGCCAATAACTCGGCCTCGGACAGTGCCGAGGCACCGAGGTTAAGCAACTTTTCCCGCGGTCTTTCGCCGGCGGGCCAGTCGGTGATTGGCATGCTTCTCGGGTAAACTTGTTCGGATGAGAAACCTCGTTATAAGCAAGGGCCTGCAATGAAGCAAAAACGCATCGTGCTTGGCGTTTCGGGCGGGATTGCCGCCTACAAGGCGGCCGAGCTGACCCGGTTGATGGTCAAGGCCGGCTGGCTGGTCGACGTCGTCTTGACCGACGCGGGCGCGCGTTTTGTCACGCCTGTGACGTTTCAGGCCTTGTCCGGCCGGCCGGTGTACCAGCAGATGTGGGCACCCGAGATCAGTAATGGCATGGCGCATATTCAGCTGACACGTGGTGCCGAAGCGCTGGTGCTGGCGCCCGCCACCGCCGATCTGATCGCCAAGACTGCGCACGGTTTTGCCGACGACTTGCTGTCGACGCTGATCGCCGCGCGCGATTGCCCGCTGTTCGTTGTGCCGGCGATGAACCGGCAGATGTGGGAAAACCCGCCGAATCAGCGCAATGTGCAGCAACTGCGCGATGACGGCGTGTTCATCCTCGGCCCGGCGGCCGGCGAGCAGGCCTGCGGCGAGGTCGGTCTGGGCCGGATGATCGAGCCTGAAGAGATCATGCTGAGACTCGAAGCCGCGTTCCAGCCCAAGCCGCTGGCGGGCAAGCGCGTGCTGCTGACCGCCGGGCCGACCTTCGAGCGCATCGACGCGGTCCGTGGCATCACCAACACCAGCTCGGGCAAGATGGGTTTCGCACTGGCGCGCGCCGCGCGCGAGGCCGGCGCCGAGGTCGTGCTGGTTGCCGGCGACACGTCGCTGCCGACGCCGCTCGATGCGCGGCGTATCGACGTCAAGTCGGCGCAGGACATGCTGACCGCGGTCGAGGCCGAAGTCGATCACACCGATATCTTCATCTCGGTGGCGGCGGTCGCCGACTACTATGTGCTCAACCAGAGCGAGCACAAAATCAAGAAAGACGCGCATATCCTGACGCTGGAACTGGCGCCGAATACCGACATCCTCGCCAAGATCGCCTGCCGTGATGTGCCGCCGTTCTGCGTCGGTTTCGCGGCCGAATCCGAAAACCTGCTCGAGTACGCCGAAGCCAAGCGCCGCCGCAAGCATCTGCCTTTGCTCGCCGCCAATCTGGTGCAGCAGGCGATGGGCGCCGACGACAACGAAGTCATCCTGCTCGACGATGAAGGCGAGCATCGCCTGCCGCGGGGGCCCAAGCTCGACGTGGCGCGCCGGATGATTACCCATATTGCCAAGCTGTACGCCAAACAAGGAAGAAGCGCATGACCCAGCTCGACGTCAAGATTCTCGATGATCGCCTCAAGGACAACCTGCCAGAGTACGCAACGCCAGGCGCAGCCGGACTCGATCTGCGCGCTTGTCTGGATGCGCCGCTGGAACTGGCACCGGGGGCAACCTCGCTGGTGCCGACCGGCATTGCGATCCATCTCGAGAATGCCGGACTGGCGGCGATGATCCTGCCGCGTTCCGGCCTTGGTCATAAGCACGGCATCGTGCTGGGCAATCTGGTCGGCCTGATCGATTCGGATTACCAGGGGCAGATTTTCGTCTCGGTGTGGAATCGCGGCAGTCAGGCGTTCACGGTGCAGCCGATGGAGCGGATTGCCCAGCTCGTCATCGTGCCGGTGGTGCAGGTGGCGTTCAATATCGTCGACGATTTCGCCGAGAGCGAGCGTGGTGAGGGTGGCTTTGGCAGTACCGGCAAGCACTGACACCCACGCAACGGTCGAAAAAAAAGCGGGACAACTGTCCCGCTTTTTTCATGACCAACCCGTTCTTTAGCGCCGCGCCAGACCGCGCACTACGCTGACGAGCCGGTCGACCTCTTCGCAGGTGTTGTAGAAAGCCAGCGACGGCCGCACGGTGGCCTCGACGCCGAAGCGGCGCAAAATCGGTTGCGCGCAATGGTGGCCCGAACGCACGGCGATGCCTTCGCGGTTGAGTGCGTCGCCGACTTCCTCGGTGCGATAGCCCTGCAGCACGAACGACGCCACGCTGGTCTTGTGTTGTGCGGTGCCGATCAGCCTCAGTCCGGGAATACCGCGCAAGCCGTGCGTGGCGTAGTCGAGCAGGGCGTGTTCGTAGGCGGCGATGTTGTCCAGACCCAGCTGCTCGATGTAGTCGATCGCGGCTCCCAGACCGACCGCATCGGCAATGTTGCCGGTGCCCGCCTCGAAACGCGCCGGTGCGCCGTGATACAGCGTGCGCTCGAAGGTGACGTCGGCAATCATGTTGCCGCCGCCTTGCCACGGTGGCATCTGGTCGAGAATCGCCTTCTTGCCATAGACCACGCCAATGCCGGTCGGGGCGAACACCTTGTGGCCGGAGAACACGTAGAAATCCGCATCCATGGCCTGAACGTTGACGCGCAGATGCGAGACCGCCTGTGCGCCGTCGACCAGTACCTTGGCGCCCACGCCGTGCGCCAGCGCAACGATCTCGTGGATCGGCGTGATGGTGCCCAGCGCATTGGAAACCTGCGTGACTGCCACCAGCCGGGTACGGCTGTTGAGCAACTTGCGGTACTCGTCCAACAGGATCTGGCCGCTGTCGTCGACCGGAATCACGCGGATGCGTGCGCCTTTTTCGGCGGCCAGCTGCTGCCACGGCACGATGTTGGCGTGGTGCTCGAGATTGGAAACGATGATTTCGTCGCCCGCGCCGATATTGGCTGCGCCCCAGCTTTTGGCCACGAGGTTGATCGCCTCGGTGGCGCCGCGCACGAAGATGATTTCGTCCGGCGAAGCCGCGCCCAGAAACTTCGTCACCTTTTGCCTAGCCGCCTCGTAGGCGTCCGTGGCCCGCGCGGCCAGTTCATGCGCGGCGCGGTGGATGTTGGAGTTCTCGTGCGCGTAGAAATACGAGATCCGGTCGATGACCGATTGCGGTTTGTGCGTCGTCGCCGCGTTGTCGAGCCAGATCAGCGGCTTGCCGTTCACCCGTTCCTGCAGGATGGGGAAGTCGCGCCGTATCCGGTTGACGTCGATCGTCGCGCTGCTGACGGGCTGCTGCGGCGCGGTGGTCTGCCGGCGCTCGGTCAGCGGATCCAGGAAGTAGAAGTGGCCGCTGGAGCCGGATGGTGCTGCCGATGTCGGCGGGCGATGATCGATCTCCGCCAGCAACGAGCGCAATGCCGCGTCACCGGGAAACCCGAACGGCTGGACGGCGATCTGGTCCGGGACCACCAGACCGGCGCCGGCCGGATAGCCGTGGTCGAGGAAGTAGAACGGCGACGATGCGGACGGTGCCGATGGCGCGGGCACACCCGGCAAGGCTGCGGCATAGCCTTCCGGCACGCCGGGCTGGGCGGCGCTGCTACGGGGTACGCCAGTACCGGCCGGAGCCTCGCTCGGAGGCGAGACCGGTGCCAGCGCCGGTGAGCCGCTGCCGAGCACGATGGCCGGCTCGGCCGCGCGCGGCGGCGTGGCACGGTTGCGCAACTCGTCCAGCGGATTGCCGGGCAGGGCGGAAAAAAACTCGCCAGCCAGTTGTGCCAAGCTCAGCTCGTCCGGCAAGCCTGCCGGAACCGCCTCACTTGTAAGTGTCTGGATAGTCATGGTACTTGCCGATTTCCACATCATCGAGGACAGCCAGTGCGTCGTCCGACAGCACGGCCAGCGAGCAATACAGCGAGATCAGGTACGAGGCGATCGCGTTGCGGTTGATGCCCATGAAGCGCACCGACAGGCCCGGGCTTTGTTCGCCAGCCAAGCCAGGCTGGAACAGACCGACCACGCCTTGGCGTTTTTCACCGCTGCGGATCAGCAGGATTTTGGTCTTGCCATCTTCAACCGGCACCTTGTCCGACGGCACCAGCGGAATGCCGCGCCAGGTCAGGAACTGCGAGCCGAACAGGCTGACGGTCGGCGGCGGCACGCCACGACGGGTGCATTCGCGGCCGAATGCGGCAATCGCCAGCGGGTGGGTGAGGAAGAAGCCGGGCTCTTTCCAGACCTTGGTGATCAGGTCGTCCATATCGTCCGGTGTCGGCGCACCGGTCAGCGTCGAGATGCGCTGTTCGTCGGCGACATTGGCCAGCAGGCCGTAATCCGGGTTGTTGATCAGCTCGCTTTCCTGCCGTTCCTTGATCGTTTCGACCGTCAGGCGCAGCTGTTCCTTGATCTGGTCGTGCGGGCTCGAATACAGGTCCGACACGCGGGTGTGCACGTCCAGCACCGTGGTGACGGCATTGAGGAAGTACTCGCGCGGCTGCTCGTCGTAAGCGACGAAGGTGTTCGGCAGTTCGGCTTCATCGCGCTGCGAGCACGCCACGCGCACGTCGAGCGGATTCTTGACCTTGTTGAGGCGGTAGATGCCGGCCTCGACCGGTTGCCACTGCAGCAAATGCGTCAGCCAGCGCGGGGTGATGATCGAAAGCTGGGGGACGGTCTTGGTGGCATTCGCAAGCTGGCGGGCGGCGTTGTCGCCGAGTGCCAGTTGCGGGTCTTGTTGGGCGGACATCAAACGGCTCCTGTTTATGTTCAAATGGAATAAGCAAATATCCTCTTGGTATGACGTTGGTTCAACATGCTATCGCCATCAATGCCGGCAGGACGGGGGCTTGGGCTCAGGCCGCGGAGGTTTCCTCGCAGCGCGCCACCAGTTCGGACAGCTTGAGGTCCAGCGCCAGCGCGAGTTTGGCCATCGTGTGCAGCGACGGCACCACGACACCACGCTCGATCTCGCCCAGATAGGAGCGGTTGAGGTCGGCACGTTCTGCGAGCGCCTCCTGCGACCAGGCATGGGATTCGCGTGCATGCCGGATGACCTGGCCGAAATGCAAATAACGGTTCGTCATGTCGTGGCCTCGTCCGGCGTCTGTTGGCGCAGGTTAGCCTGTGTGATCACGCTGCCCGGCGGAACACTGCGCGTCAGCCAGACGTTGCCGCCGATCGCCGAGCCGTGGCCGATGGTGATGCGGCCGAGAATCGTGGCACCGGCGTAGATCACGACGTCGTCACCAACCGTGGGGTGGCGGGGGCGGCCCTTGTGCAATGCGCCGCTGGCGTCGGTGTCGAAGCGCTTGGCACCGAGCGTGACCGCCTGATACAGCCGCACGCGTTCGCCGATGACGGCCGTTTCGCCGATCACGACGCCGGTGCCGTGATCGATGAAGAAACCGCGCCCGATCTGCGCGCCCGGGTGGATGTCGATGCCGGTTTCGGCGTGCGCGAGTTCGGCGACGATGCGAGCCAGCAGCGGGACACCGAGCACGTACAGGGCGTGGGCAAGCCGGTGGTGGATGATGGCGATGATGCCGGGGTAGCACAGCAGGATCTCGTCGACGCTGCGCGCGGCCGGATCGCCGAGGTAGGCGGCTTCGACATCGCTGTCGAGTAGCCGGCGGATATCCGGCAAACCGGTGGCAAAGGTCCGCACGATGTCGCGGGCCTGCTGGTCGAGCTGTGCGCCGGCATCGTCCGAACGTGGGCGTTCGGCGAAGTGCAACTCAAGCTTGACCTGGCCGAGCAGGGCATTGAGCGCCGAGTCGAGCGTATGGCCGACGTAGAAATCCTCGCTGGCCGGGCGCAGGTCGGCAGGCCCCAGCCGCAGTGGAAACAGCGCGCCGCGCAGGGCATGGGCGATCGTGTTCAGAACGTCGCGGGACGGCAGCTCGCGACTACTGGGTTCGGGCAGGCGTTGCTGGGCGGCCCGCCACTGGCTGCGGATGGTGCGCAGGTCGGCGACGATCTGGTGCAGCGGCCACAGGCTGCTGTCGGCGGCAGGTGCGACGAGTGGTGGCGTATCGGCAATCTTCATGGGTTCAGCCCTGCTGCCAGGGCAGGCCATGATGGCGCCAGCCGTCGAGCGCACCGCGATGTTGCTGTGCATCCAGCTCGCCTTCGAAGCCTTCCAGTACGTTGAATACCTGGGTGAAGCCTGCCTTGCTGGCGGCGGTTGCGGCTTCGGCCGAGCGTTTGCCGCTGCGGCACAGCAGGAGCAGCACCGCGTCCTTGCCGCCGGCCTTGGTTTCCAGTTCCTTCACGAAGCGCGGATTGCGGCTCAGCGCCGTACCGGAAGCCCAGGGGACATTGACGGTGTCGGGCACGGCGCCGACGAACTTCACTTCCTCGGGCGAGCGCACGTCGACCAGCTGGGCCGCGCCGTCCTCGACCAGTTGCCATGCTTCCTGTGGCGTGACGCTGCCCGCGAAGGGCGGTTGTGCGTCATCGATACGCTGGCGGGCGACAACCAGCAGCGGGTGTGTGCTTACAGAATGTGTTTCGGTGCGAGGTTCGGTTTGAGGGGCGGTTGCGGTGGTGGACATATGCTTCTTCTCCTGTCGGGGCCATATCGCGGTACCGGTTGGCGCGATCTGATTTGCGCAGGATAAGAATCAGCAAAATTTGCGTAAAGGAATATCAAATATCCAATTTATTCCTAATTGTTATTTATTTACGTAAGACTTGGGCGGCGATCGCCATCAGGCTGGCGGGACGGAGGCCGGTCGGGTCATTGGGCTGCACACGGTGTGCGGATCGCGTTGCGGCGGACGGAAAAAAAGCCCCGTTGCGGGGCTGATTCGGTGGGCGATCCTGGCATGTAGCGATTAGCCGTTCAGTGCCCTGTCCAGCGTCCAGACGGCCGCGTCGGCGGCAATGAGCCCGTTGCGGCGCGCCAGCTGCCATGCCGCGTCGAGCGCAGGGCTGAACTGGTGGCCGTAGCGGTCGTGCAGCACATCCAGATCATGCAAATGGCCGAGTGCTTCCTGCGCCGGCTTGCATTGCTTGCCGAAGCCTTGCCAGCGGGGTGCGAGCCAGAGCGTTTGTCCGTCGTGCAGGTAGCGGGCTTTCTTGACCAGTAGGCGGGCTGCGTGCCAATCGTGTGCCGGTGTTGACGGCGTGAGTGCGCTCAGGCCGAGTTGCAATTTTCGGCGGGCACGACGCGTAGTGGTACGGCTGGCCGATTCGAGATATGCGGCGTCGAATTGTGCGGCAGCGGTCATGACGCGCAGCGGCAAGGCGTCGATGGCGGGGCCGTGCAGGGCAAGTACCGTGGCCAGCTTGGCGTTGTCGGTGTCCGGCGCCAATGTCGCCAGCAGCGGTCCGCTGCCCGGCAGCGTGGCCAGCAGTGCGCGCATGACTTCGTCGTCACGCAAGGCATTGGTGTCATGTGCCAGCGCGCCGAGCCCGGCGCGAATGTGCGCGATGTCCGGGTGGTCGGCGAACGGAGTCAGGCGGGCCCGCAGGCTGCGCAGCGCGACGCGCAGCGTATGCAATGCTTCCGGGGCCTCGCTGCCACCGAGCAGCGCCCGGTACGCCGTTTCGATGGCTCGCGCATCAAGTTTGAGTTGGTGTTGCCAGCGTTGCAGCCGGTTCATGGTTCAGGCCTGCTCGGTGGCGATCTGCTTGTGTACCCAGCTCAACGCATCGTGCAATGAGTCGAGGACCGGTACCTTCAGCGACTGGGTGTGCGCATCGGGTTGGCGCAGGTCGGGGATCATCGCGACGCGGCAGCCGGCCGAGTGTGCGGCTTTGACGCCGAAGTTCGAGTCCTCGAAGGCGAAGCAATCGTGGGCTGCCACGCCCAGCGCACTGGCGGCGGCGAGGTAGATGTCCGGCGCCGGCTTCGGGTGTTCGATCTCGTCGCCGCAGCGGCTGGCGCTCAGATAGGACCAGAGTCCGGCGGCCTTGAGATGGTGCTCGGCGATGCTGCGTCGCGTCGACGTGGCGACGGCGATCGGCACGCCGCGGCTACGGAACCACTCGAACAGTTCGAGCACCCCCGGCTTGTGCGGGATCGGTGCATCGGTCAGTTGCAGATAGTGGCGGTGCGTCGCCGTACGGATGGCGTCGATCGGGAAGTCGCTGCCCAGTTCGCTGGACAGGTAGGCGTGAACCTTGCTTGAGTGCATGCCGACCATACCGAGCACGATCGGTTCGGCAATCGACAGGCCCAGTTCGTCGGCGGCATGTTGCCATGCCTGGCAGGCGATCCGTTCGGTATCGAGCAGCAGACCGTCCATATCGAAAATCGCACCACGCGCGGGGAAGGGCTGCATCGAAGATAATCCCGTCTTACTGGTAAAGCCTTAGTTTAACCGATGCGGCCTGGCGGTCGCAGCGTGAGGGAAGTGATGAGCAAACTCCAAAAACCCACCGACGTCTGTCCCTGCGGCAGTGGCCGCAGCTATGTTACCTGCTGCGGCCAATATCACGCCGGACAGCAGACACCGAATGCCGAGGCGCTGATGCGTTCGCGCTATAGCGCCTACGTGCTGGGCGACGAAGCCTATCTGCTGGCCAGTTGGGCGCCGGAGACGCGTCCGGCATCGCTCGATCTGGCTGACGGCGCGCCGATCAAATGGCTGCGGCTCGAGGTCGCCGGGCACTGGCCGGCCGGTGAGAAGGCCGAGGTGGCGTTCACGGCGTTCTACAAGGTGGGTGGCAAGGCGGAGCGCCTGAGCGAGCGCAGCCGGTTCCGCCGGGATCCGCAGTTGGGCTGGCTTTACATCGACGGCGACGTCGATGCCGAGGCGGGCTGAGTTGCCGTGTCTGAGCGGGCACCCGTGTGGTGCCCGATGAGCTGATGTGGTGCGAATGCACCAAAATTAAAACGATCGTTTGCTTTATGTCTTGACGATGATCAAGGTGTGGCGTACTTTTCAAACATGTGTTTGAAATTGTGATCGGTCGATTACAAAACACAAGGAGCACAACATGGCTGAATCGGCCAAAGCACTCGAAACCTCGGCGCGCATCCTCGATGCGGCGGAGACGCTGTTTGTCGAACACGGCTTCCACGCCACGTCGATGCGACTGATCACGCAGGCTGCCGGCGTCAACATCGCCGCGGTCAATTACTACTTCGGCTCCAAGGACGGGCTGTTCAAAGCGGTATTCGAGCGCCGCGCCGAGCCGTTCTCGCAACTGATGCTGGCGCATCTGGACGAAGCCGAGCGCGCCAATCCGGTGCCGAGCGCGCTGCAGATCGTCCATGCCTTCACCAATGCGGCGCTGCAGATGGGCAACGAGCCCGACTACGGCGGCCAGCTGTTCGTGAAGTTGTTGGCCCGCACCTTCGTCGAGCCGCATCCGGCGCTGAAGGAAAGCATGCCGCGCCGCTACGGCGAAGTCTCGCGCCGCTACATCTCCGCGCTGGGCAAGGCGATGCCGCATCTGTCCGAGCTCGAACTGCACTGGCGCTTCCATTTTCTGACGAGCGCGCTGTTCAACGCGTTCGCCGGCAACAACGTGCTGCGTCTGTTCATGGCGCAACCCATCGTCAACGCGCGGGACCCGGAGCTGGTCGCGCGCATGCTGCTGCCGTTTGTCGTCGGCGGGCTTAATGCCCCAGCCGCTGGCTGACGTCCGCGTTTTCCCCTCAAGAGGAGAGAGTTCATCATGACCGCACTGATCGGAATCGCCGTCGTTCTGGTCGCCTTTCTGGTGCTTGCCTATCGGCGTGCACCGTTGTGGCTGACGTCCCTCGTGGTCCTGGCTGGTCTGGGCTACTGTATCGCCGCGCAAGGTGCGCACTGGGGCTGGGGCGCAGGCGCGCTCTCCGTCCTCGCCGTACTGAACCTCAAGCCGCTGCGCCGCGTGATCGTGACCGGTCCGCTGTTCTCTGTCTTCAAGAAAATCACCCCGCCGATGTCGCAAACCGAACAGGAAGCGATCGACGCCGGCACCGTCTGGTGGGATCGGGATCTGTTCTCGGGCAAGCCCGACTACGCCAAGCTGCACAGCTATCCGGCGCCGAAGCTGTCGGCCGAGGAAGAAGCCTTCCTGAACGGGCCGACCGAAACCTTGTGCCAGATGCTCGACGACTGGCAGATCACCCAGGAAACCAAGGATCTGCCGCCCGAAGTCTGGCAGTTCATCAAGGACAACGGTTTCCTCGGCATGATCATCAAGAAGGAATTCGGCGGCAAGGAATTCTCCAACTACGCCCATGCCCGCGTCGTCACCAAGATCGCTACCCGTTCGGGTTCGGCGGCGGTGACGGTGATGGTGCCGAATTCGCTCGGCCCGGGTGAATTGCTGCAGCACTACGGCACCGATGCGCAGAAGAACTACTACCTGCCGCGACTGGCCAAGGGCATCGACATCCCGTGCTTTGCGCTGACCAGCCCTGAAGCGGGCTCGGACGCCGGCGGCATTCCCGACTACGGCATCGTCTGCCGCGGCAGCTACACCGATCCGCGCACCGGCGAGAAGCACGACAACGTACTCGGCATGCGCGTGACCTGGGAAAAGCGCTATATCACCCTCGGCCCGGTCGCGACCGTGCTCGGGCTGGCGTTCAAGTTGTACGACCCCGAACACCTGCTCGGTGAGAAGGAAGACATCGGCATCACCTGCGCGCTGATTCCGACCAACCACGAAGGCGTGAGCATCGGCCGCCGCCACTATCCGGGTACCGCGACGTTCCAGAACGGCCCGAACTGGGGCAAGGACGTGTTCATCCCGATGGACTGGATCATCGGCGGCAAGGACTACGTCGGCCAGGGCTGGCGCATGCTGGTCGAGTGCCTGTCGGTTGGCCGCTGCATTTCGCTGCCGGCGATGTCGGTCGCCTCGGGCAAGCTCGCCTCGTATACCACCGGCGCGTATGCCCGCATCCGCAACCAATTCGGCATGTCGATCGGCAAGTTCGAGGGCGTCGACGAAGCGCTGGGCCGGATCGGTGGCTTTACCTATCAGATGGACGCCGCGCAGCGTCTGGCGCTGACCGCGCTCGACCTGGGCGAAAAGCCGTCGGTGCTGTCGGGCATCCTCAAGTACCACAACACCGAACGCATGCGTAAGACCATCAACGACGCGATGGACGTCCATGCCGGCAAGGCGGTCTGCACCGGTCCGCGCAACTATCTGGCGCTCGGTTACGGCGCGATTCCGGTGGCGATTACCGTCGAGGGCGCGAACATCCTCACCCGGTCGATGATCATCTTCGGTCAGGGCGCGATTCGCTGCCATCCGTTCGTGCTGAAGGAAATGCGCGCGGCGATGGGCAATGACGGCAAGGCATTTGACGACGCGGTGATCGGCCATATCGGCTTCACGGTGTCGAACGCGGTGCGCGCACTGGTGCTCGGCGTGAGCGGCGCCAAGCTGGCCGGCGGTGGCAAGAACGGCCCGACCGCGCAGTACTACCGCGATATCACGCGGATGTCGTCGGCGTTCGCCTTCCTCGCCGACATGGGCATGGCGTCGCTCGGCGGCAGCCTCAAGTTCAAGGAAAAGCTGTCGGCCCGTCTTGGTGACATGCTGTCGAACCTGTACATCGCCACCGCGTCGCTGAAGAAGTTCGAGGATGACGGTGCGCCGGCCGATGATCTGCCGCTGCTGCGCTGGGCCGTCGAGACCGCGCTGTTCGATTGTCAGGAGGCCATGAACGGTTTCCTCGCCAACCACCCGAGCGGTGCGCTGGCCTGGATGATGCGCCGCGTGGTGTTCCCGCTCGGTGCGTCGTACAAGCCGGCGTCCGACCGCACCGGTACCCAGGTCGCCAAGCTCTTGATGGAGCCGTCCGCAGCACGTGATCGCCTGGTGCACTACATGTATCGCTCGAAGGACGAGAACGATGCCGTTGGCGTGCTTGAGCATGCATTGAAAGCGGTGATCGAAACCGAGGCGCTCGAAGGCAAGCTGCGCAGCGCGCAACGCAAGGGCCAGCTCGTCGGGATTACCGCGCAGGACAAGCTTGACGATGCGCGCAACAAGGGCCTGATCAACGACATCGAGTTTGCCGCCGTACAGCGGGCGCGTCGTCTGAAGCGTGAAGTGATCATGGTCGACGACTTTGATCCGCAACTGGCGATGGCCGATTCCGGTGCAATCCACCGCAAAGTGATCTGAACTGCAACGAAACGGGGCGATAGGTAGTGTGATTATTGACACTACATCGTCAAGTGCCGAACCATAGATAAATCGCTCGTTTGAAAAGAGTGATTGATAAACAAAGCTTGCAGCACTGCTGCGTCTAAGGAGAGCACGAATGAACAGAATCGCCTTTGCGTTGCGCATGATTGGTGCAGGGAGCCTGGCCGTGGCAGCGGCTGGTGCCAACGCATCCGGCTACAACTTCGGGGTCCAGAGCGTCAGCGCACAAGGTGTCGCCAATGCGGCGGGTGCGGCGGCTCAGGATGCCACGACGATTTTCTACAACCCGGCGGGCATGACCTATCTGCCAGGCACCAATGTGTCGGGTGGTCTGGTCGTCGTCGACCCGCACGTCAAGGCCGAAAACGTCAGCGCAACGACGGCTGCAGGCCGTCCGATCAGCGGTGGCAGCCCGGGCGATCCGACGTCGCCGGTGGCCGTGCCGCAGCTTTATGTTTCGCATCAGCTCAATGACCAGATGTGGATCGGCCTCGGTGTGTTCGTGCCGTTCGGCGATGCGATCGAATACAACAGCGACTGGGTCGGCCGCTACAACGGCAACAATCTGGATCTGAAGACCGTCGCGATCAACCCGACCTTCGCGTTCAAGATCAACGACCAGTTCTCGGTCGGTGCCGGTTTGACCGCGGAGTACATGGACGGCAAGTTCAAGAAACGTGCCGACTTCGGTACGCAGGCCGGTGCAACGGTCGTTGGAGGCCAGCCGCTGGCGGCGCGCAATCCGCGCCTGGTGGCGGGCACCGGCCAGTACGACGGTGCGCTCGATTATGACGGGGACGATTGGGGCTTTGGCTTCAATCTGGGCGCCATGTGGCAGGTCGATCCGACGCTGCGCATCGGCACCGCCTACCGTTCGAGCATCAGCCACAAGCTCGAAGGCGATGCCAGCTGGTCGCGTCCGAGCACGCTGGGTCTGGGCGCGCTCGATGCGACGGTGATCGGCAATCTGGCGCTCAAGGGCTATCGCAGCGGTACCGGCACGGCCGATATCGATACGCCGGATTCGTTCTCGCTGAACTTCTACAAGGCGATCAATTCGCAGTTCGCCATCATGGGTGACTGGACCTACACCTGGAATTCGAATTTCGACGAGCTGAGGCTGAAGTTCGATACCGGCCTGCCGGATGCGGTGATCGAGCAGGACTGGAAGAACACCAGCCGCTACTCGCTTGGCGCGACCTATCAGCTCAACGATCCGCTGTTGCTGCGCTTCGGTCTGGCCTACGACCAGAGCCCGGTGCCGAGCGACGCCGAGCGGATCGCGACGCTGCCTGACAGCGACCGGATCTGGTATTCGATCGGTGCCAACTATGCTTTCAGCAAGAACCTGTCGGTCGACGTCGCGTACACCTTTGTCGACTTCAAGGACGCGAGCATGAACAACAAGGAATGCTCGGCGGCCAATGGATGTACCGGCAGCGGCACGACGACCAAGGCTGACTTCAAGACCTACGCCAATATTTTTGGCGCGCAAATCAACTATCGCTTCTAAGGCAGAACAGCGGGCGGGGTAACCCGTCCGCTGCGGCGGCCAGCCGGCCGTCGCCTTTGGGGGCGTTTTCCACGCGGGGATAATGCATGTCTAACGTATCGCAGAAACAGATCCGCAAGGTTGCGGTGCTCGGCGCCGGTGTCATGGGGGCGCAAATCGCCGCCCATCTCGCCAACGCCGGTATCGACACCGTGCTCTTCGATCTGCCGGCCAAGGAAGGCCCGGCCAACGGCATCGTGCTCAAGGCCATCGACAACCTCAAGAAGCTCAAGCCCGCGCCGCTGATGTCGGCGATGCGTGCCGACCTGATTGAAGCCGCGAACTACGGCAGCGATCTGGCTTTGCTGGGCGACTGTGACCTGGTGATCGAAGCGATCGCCGAACGGCTGGACTGGAAGCTTGATCTGTACGCCAAGATCGCCCCGCATCTGGCGCCGCACGCGATTCTCGCGACCAATACCTCAGGCCTCTCGATCCAGAAACTGGCCGACGGCGTACCGGGTGAATTGAAGTCCCGCTTCTGCGGTATCCACTTCTTCAACCCGCCGCGCTATATGTACCTTGTGGAGCTGATCCCGACCGCCGGCACCGACACCGCCGAGCTCGACGCGCTGGAGACCTTCCTGGTCACCCGTCTGGGCAAGGGCGTGGTGCGCGCCAAGGACACTCCGAACTTCATCGCCAACCGCATCGGTGTGTTCTCGATGCTGGCGACGATTCATCACGCCGAACAATTCGGCATCCGTTTCGACGTCGTCGACGATCTGACCGGCCCGCGCATGGGCCGTCCGAAGTCGGCGACCTTCCGCACCGCCGACGTGGTCGGCCTGGATACCTTCGCGCACGTCGTCAAGACGATGACCGACAATCTGCCGAATGATCCGTGGGCGGCGTATTACAAGAGCCCGGCCTGGCTGGCCGCGCTGATCGAAAAGGGCGCGCTGGGTCAGAAGACTCGTGGCGGCATCTATAAGAAAGAAGGCCGTGACATTCTCGTGCTCGATCCGAAGGCCGGCGAATATGTGCCGTCGGGCCAGAAGGGCAGCGACGAGGTCAAGGCGATCCTGAAGATCGAAGACCCGGCCGCCAAGGTCAAGGCATTGCGCGAGTCGTCGCATCCGGAAGCGCAATTCCTCTGGGCCTGCTTGCGCGATGTGTGGCATTACGTTGCGACCTTGCTCGACGGCATCGCCGATTCGGCGCGCGATATCGATTTCGCGATCCGCTGGGGCTTTGGCTGGAAGCAAGGTCCGTTCGAGCTGTGGCAAGCAGCCGGCTGGCAGGCCGTGTTTGAGGCCGTGAGTGCCGATATCGCCGCCGGCAAGGCCATGGCGTCGACACCGTTGCCGGCCTGGGTTGGCCAAGTTGATGGCGTGCACGCAGCGGCGGGTTCGTACAGTGCCGCGCAGAACAAGCTGATCGTTCGCTCGACGCTGCCGGTCTACGGTCGCCAGCTCTATCCGCCGCAACTCGTCGGCGATGCCGAGCCGAACTACGGCGAAACCGTGTTCGAGAACGACAGTGTGCGGATGTGGCTGCCGCCGGCAGCGACCGATGTCCCGGTGCTGTCGTTCAAGACCAAGGCGCATGCCATCGGCGCCAATGTGCTGGCCGGTGTGCAGGAAGCGATCCGCATCGCCGAAGCGCGCTTCCAGGGCCTGGTGATCTGGCATCCGGATGCGCCGTTCTCGGTCGGCGCCGATCTGGCGAGCATGGGCCCGGCGTTCATGACCGGTGATTTCAACGCGATCGAAAACATGGTTGCCGAATTCCAGAAGGCATCGATGGCAATCAAGTACGCCAAGGTGCCGGTGGTTGGCGCGGCTCAGGGTTATGCCTTTGGCGGCGGTTGCGAGTTCCTGATGCACTGCGCCCGCGTGGTCGCGGCGGTCGAAACCTATATCGGCCTGGTCGAAGTCGGTGTCGGCTTGCTGCCGGCCGGCGGCGGCTGCAAGGAGTTCGCACTGCGCGCCAGCCGCGAGGCCAAGGGCGGCGACATCCTTGCGGTACTGAAGGACTACTACATGGCGATGGCGATGGCCAAGGTCGGCACCAGCGCCGAGGAAGGCCAGCAGATCGGCTATCTGAAGGAATCGGACATTGTGCTGTTCAACAGCAACGAGCTGCTGTTCGTCGCCCAGGCGCAGGTCCGCGCGCTGGCCGCGACCGGCTACCGCGCGCCGGTGAAGCCGAAGGCCTTCCCGGTCGCCGGCCGCACCGGTGCCGCGACGATCCAGGGGCAGCTGATCAATATGCTCGAGGGTGGCTTCATCTCGAAGTACGACTATCACATCGGTGTGCAGATCGCCGAGGTGGTCACCGGTGGCGACGTCGACGCCGGCACGCTGGTCAACGAGGAATGGATACTCAAGCTCGAACGTGAGCGCTTCATGGGGCTGTTGAAGAAGGGCAAGACCCAGGAACGGATCATGTACATGCTAGAGAACAACAAGCCTCTCAGAAACTGATCATCAAGCTACTGCGGCGGCGCATGACTGCGTCGTGCGGTGCGCGCGATCCTCATGGACTCATGTCCATTCCGGTCGCTGTGCTCCTGCTCCTTGCCCTGCGCCGCCTCGCTACGCTTGCTGACCCGTTTCTCCCCGATTTGAAAGTGGGCGGTTTCCGCCCGATGAATGCTTAGGAGCTCTCCCATGAGCAAACAGATTCAGGAAGTCTATATCGTCGCTGCGACCCGCACCCCGGTGGGCAAGGCACCGCGCGGCATGATGAAGAACGTGCGTCCGGACGACATGCTGGCGCATGTGATCAAGGGCGCGATGGCGCAGGTGCCGGGGCTCGATCCGGCGCGTGTCGACGACGTCGTCGTCGGCTGCGCGATGCCGGAGGCCGAGCAGGGTATGAATATGGCGCGGATCGGCGCGCTGCTCGCCGGCCTGCCCGATACCGTCGGCGGCATCACCATCAACCGCTTCTGCTCGTCGGGCATCAACGCCGTATCGATGGCCGCCGACCGGATCCGCGTCGGCGAGGCCGACGTGATGATCGCCGCCGGCGCCGAGTCGATGTCGATGGTGCCGATGATGGGCAACAAGATCGCGCTGAACCCCGAGTTCTTCGCCAACAACGAGAACATGGCGATCGCCTTCGGCATGGGTCTGACCGCCGAGAAGGTCGCCAACCAGTGGAACGTCAGCCGCGAGGATCAGGATGCGTTCGCGGTCGAATCGCACCACCGCGCGCTGGCGGCGATCGAATCGGGCGCGTTTGCCGACGAAATCACCCCGCTCGACGTCACCTACCGCGTACCGAATCTGGCGACCGGCGAAGTCGAGCTGGTGAACAAAACGCTGACGACCGACGAAGGTCCGCGCGCAGGTACCAGCCTCGAAGGCCTGGCCAAGCTCAAGACCGTGTTCGCGGCCAAGGGTTCGGTCACCGCCGGCAACAGCTCGCAGATGTCGGACGGTGCCGGCGCGCTGATCCTGGTGTCGGAAAAGGTCCTGAAGGAATACAACCTGACGCCGCTGGCCAAGTTCACGACCTTCGCGGTCAAGGGCGTGCCGCCGGCGATCATGGGCATCGGTCCGAAGGAAGCGATTCCGGCCGCGCTGAAACAAGCCGGTTTGAGCCTGAATGATCTGTCGTGGATCGAGCTGAACGAAGCCTTCGCCGCACAGGCGCTGGCCGTCAGCCGTGATCTGGGTCTGGATATGAGCAAGGTGAATCCGAACGGGGGGGCGATTGCGCTCGGCCATCCGCTCGGTGCCACCGGCGCCATCCGCGCCGCCACGCTGATCCATGGCCTGCGCCGTCAGGGCAAGCCGGGTGCCTACGGCATGGTGACGATGTGTATCGGCACCGGCATGGGCGCCGCCGGCATCATTCAGGTGCTGTGAGGCCGCAACGAGTTTGACTCTGCCTGTCTTTGCCCACGCTTATCCCGTGGGCTTTTTTTCTGGAGGACGACAATGAAAAAACGCGCCATGGCGCTGGCCCTGATGCTGGCACTGACCGCGACAGCGGCGAATGCGCTCGAAGTCGGCGGGACCAACGTCGCCGACAAGGCCGACGTTGCCGGGCAGTCGTTGCAATTGAACGGCGCCGGCATCCGCAAGAAGGTGGTGTTCGATGTCTACGTGGCGTCGCTGTATACCAGCGCCAAGGTCGGTGACGCCGCGGCCGTCATCGGCGCAACGACTCCACGCCGGATGGAGTTGCGCATGCTGCGCGATGTGTCGGCGGGCACGATGCACGAATCGTTTGTCGACGGTCTGCAGGACAACATCTCGGCCGGCGAGATGAAGCGCTTCGCGCCGCAGCTCGACACACTCGACAAGGTATTCCGCGAGGTCAAGACGGTGGCCAAGGGCGACGTGATCCAGCTGGATCTGTTGCCGGGACAGGGGACCAAGGTCACCGTACGTGGCAAAGCCTATCCGGTCATTGCCGGCGACGATTTTGCCTCGGCGCTGTTGTCGATCTGGCTCGGCAAATCACCGGTGCAGGCCGGGCTCAAGGCACAGCTGCTCGGCGCACGCTGATTGGCGGGATGGGGAAGAAGGTAAAAAAGGGCTGCCGCTGGCAGCCCTTTGTTTTGTAGTGCTATTACATAGTCATTCGTTGTTGTTTTTCGCGTGCTACGAAAATATTTCAGTATTTATATGGCTTTCGGCGTTATTGATGTAGTCAGTTACATTGAGTAACGCGAATATGTAGGTAGTAAAAGTACAAAAAGACTTGCGTGTGATTCGTAGTCTTGCTAAAGTTCACCCATGCCAGCAAGCCTGCTGACATCAAGTGTGATGTTGAGCCTCTCCAAGGAGAAGGACATGAAAACGCTGTTGAAAATCGTCAAGAACGTCGAAAAGGCCCAGTGCCTGATCGTTAAATCTTACGGATGGCGTCTGACGCTCGTTCGTTGATGTAGTCGCGCGGTTGCGCGCATCTCTGTAGTACCCGGCCTCTTGGCCGTTATCGACTCCTCCTATTCCTGCCCGTGCATCGACCTTCTGGTTGAGCCGGGCAATTTTTTTGTTTGTTATTCATTCGTATCGAGTCGCCGCGCCGCCCGGGCTTTCGGCTAAAGTACGGTGTTTTCTGCCTGCCACCGCTGTATGTCCGCCCTGACACGTTCCGCCCTGCTGAGTGTTCTGTTTGCCGCGAGCCTGGCTTGGGGCGACGAGGGCGAAATTGCCTCGTATCAGGTCGATATCGACGCGCCGTCGGATATTGAAAGCCTGCTCGAGCGTTACCTCGACCTCTACCGCTGGCGTGACGAAAAGAAAACCACGCCTGAAAGCCTGCAGCTGCTGGTCGACCGCACGCCGCAAGAGGCCGCCGCGCTGCTGCACACGCAGGGTTATTTCTCTTCCAAGATCACGTCCAGGCTCGAAAACAACGGTGGCAACTACCGTGCGGTGGTCGAAGTCGATCCGGGGCCGTTGACGCGGGTCGGCAAGATCGACTTCCAGCTGATCGGTGCGATCACCGAGGATGAGGCGTTCTACAAACGGGCGCTGACCCGGCTGGAAGGCGGTTGGGCACTCGCCGAAGGCGATGTCTTCACTCAAGCCGCCTGGTCGGACACCAAGCAGCGGGTAATCAACCGGATGCTGGCCAGACGTTACCTGACCGCCCACGTGACCAAGAGTGAAGTCAGTGTCGACCCGGCGAGCAACCGCGCCGACATCACCATGGTGATCGACAGCGGTCCGGCCTATGTTTTTGGCCCGGTCACGATCAAGGGGCTGCATCGCTACCCGGAGCGCATCGTCAAGAACCGCATCGACTTGCAGGAAGGTGGCGAGTACCGGCGCAAGGAGCTGGCCGATCTGCAATCGGATCTGCAATCGATGCCGCAGTTCGGCGCCGCAGTGGTTGAGGCCGAACCTTCGGCAACAGCGCCCTATATCGCGCCGATCGTGGTCAATCTGCAGGAAGTGCCGCTGAACAAGCTGGCGCTGTCGCTCGGTTACAGCACCAACACCGGGCCGCGCGCCGAGGCCCAGTATTACTATCACAACCTGCTTGATCGTGGCTGGGTTGGCGGCATTCGCGCCAAGCTGGATGGCGACGAGCAGGAAGGCGAGCTGTCGATCGATTTTCCGCAGTTCAAGAGCGGATATTCGCACCGTGCCTACGTCAACTACACCAGCAGCACCGTCGAAGGGCTCGATACCGAGACCTATAAGGGCGGCGTATCCCGGACGCGCAAGGAAGATCTGATCGACCGGACGCTGGGCATCGAATACCTGCGTGAACGCCGCGTGAATGCCGATGGCGACCTCGAGCGTCCGCAGGCGCTGGTCGCCTACTACAAGTGGATACGCCGCGATCTGGACAGCCGGCGCGATCCGAAGAAAGGCAACATCCTGCAGCTCGAAGGCGCTGGTGCCGTTCAGGGCGTGGCGACCGACGAGTCGTTTGTCGAGCTGTACGCCCAAGGGGTGCAGTACTGGAAGGTAGGGCAAGGTGACGTTGCCTTCATCCGGCTCGAACTGGGGCAGAACTTCACCAAGGACCCGAGCAAGGTGCCGACCGATTACCTGTTCCGGGCCGGTGGTGCCAACAGCGTTCGGGGTTATGACTACCAGAGCCTCGGCATTACCTCGGATGGTACGACCGAGCCGGGCAGGGTGCTGGCAACGGCCACGGCTGAATACCAACACGTGGTTTACAAGGATTGGCGGGCCGCCGTCTTCGTCGACTACGGCGACGCGGCCGATACCTGGGGCAGTTTCGACGGCCAGACCGGTGTCGGTGCCGGCGCGCGCTGGGTCAGCCCGGTCGGCGTGCTGGGCGCCGACCTCGCCTATGGTGTCGATGCCGAGCAGTGGCGCTTCTACTTTTCGCTGGGGCTGACGTTCTGATATGAGCGAAAACGAATTGCCTGTGCCGCCGACGGAGCAGGACACCGCCGCAGCGCCGCCGGCCAAGCGCAGCGTATTGCGCTGGCTGGTGTGGGGCGTGCTCGGCACCGTGGTGTTGCTTGCCGGCCTGCTTGCCGGCGCCTTGGTGTGGATCGATAGCGCCGGCGGTCATCGCTGGCTGGTCGATCGCGTCAATGCCAGTGGTGTCGCCAAACTCAAATCGCTGGATGGCTCGCTCTGGCGCGGCATCACCGTCAACGGGCTGATCGTCGATACCGCAGCGGTGACGGTCAAGCTCGATCGCGGCTACCTCGAATGGTCACCGGAAGCCTTGCTGGCTCGGCGGATCTCGGTCAGCCGGCTCGAGCTGGGGCATCTCGACATCACCAGCAAACCGTCGCCGCCGAACCAGCCCGCCTCACCGCCGCCGACGTCGCTGAGCCTGCCGCTGGCGATCGATGTCGACGCGGCGAGCCTGCAGCGCTTCACGCTGGCCGGGTCACCGGTCGATTTGCAGCACGTGCAACTGAATCTGCACAGCGACGGTGACGTGCACCGGCTCGACCTGCAGCGGCTCGATACGCCGCGCGGGCGGATCAAGGCCCAGCTGTCGCTCGATGGCCGCGCGCCGTTTGCCGTCAGCGGTCGTCTGGGCTATGGCGGCGTGATCGAAGAGCGCCAGCTGGAAAGCCATTTGAACCTGTCCGGCTCGCTGCGCGATCTGGGGCTGGCCGGCTCGGTGAAGGGCGAGAAAGTCGGCATTGATCTGGATAGCCGGATCGACGTCTTTGCGCCGTACGCGTACGCGATGCTGAAATCGGCCCAGCTCAAGGCGCACGGCGTCAATCCGGCGGCGCTGCAACCCGGCCTGCCAAAGGCGGAGCTTGACGTCGAGCTGGCGCTGGCGCCGAGCAGCGGCAAACTTGCGGCAGGACATCTGTCCTTGAAGAACGCCTTGCCCGGCGCGGTGAATGCGGGGCGATTGCCGCTGGAAACGCTGAGCGCCGGGTTTACCGTCAGCGACGAGGACCTCGACCTGACGACGCTGCTGGCGACCTTGCCCGGCGGCGGCCAGCTCAAGGGCCGCGGGCAGTTTCGCGCTGACCAGCTCGATGCAACGATCGACATCAACGGGCTGGATCTGTCGCAACTGGTGCAGCGGCAACCGAAAAGCCGGCTTGGCGGGCAGATCCACCTGAAGGGACCGTACGCGGCCCCCGATGTCGTGGCCAAGCTCGACGATCCGACCTACAAAGCCGCGCTCAGCGCGGATCTGGGCTGGATTCGGCCGAAGACCGAGCGCCGGCTGGCCATCCGCAGCGCCGAACTCAAGCGTGGCAATAGCGCGGTGTCGCTCAAGGGCGAGTTCGGTTTCGAGCGCGAGGATTTTGTCGCCGAGGCGACGCTGAACAATATCAATCCGGCCGAATTTGCCGCCGTGCCTGCGGGCAGGATCAGCGGCCATGTCGATGCGCGAGGCGCGCTCAAGCCGGCGCTGAGCGCCAATGTGCAGTACGAATTGACGCAGAGCAGTTTCAACAACCGCCCCCTGTCCGGCAAGGGCGAGCTCGATCTGACCGAAACGCGCTTGAAGCGTGCCGATCTGTGGCTGGCGCTGGGCAGCAACCGGATCAGTGCCCGTGGTGCGCTGGGTGCCGCCAACGACAAGCTCGATCTGCAGCTTGCGCTCGACGGCCTGAACGAGCTCGGCCCCGGCTTCGGCGGCCGGGTGCAGGGGACGACACAACTGATCGGCGCGTTCAAGAAACCACTGATCAAGACGTCGCTGAACGTCGCCGCGCTGGCGACGCCATTCGGCATCAAGTTGGCGCGCGGCACGCTCGATGGCCAGCTGTATGCCGATCTGACGAGCCCGATGCAGTTCGATGTGGATTTGTCCGGGCTGGAAGGTTTCGACGCCAGGATTGCCCAGCTCAAGCTGGCGATCAACGGCACGCGCGGTGCGCACACCTTGCGCTTGAACGCGTCCGGCCAGTACCACAACGAGCCGATCGGGCTGGATCTGACGGCGGCCGGCGGGCTGGATCCGCAATGGCAATGGCGTGGCAGGATCAACAAACTTGATGGTCGCGCGATGTTGCCGATCAGCGTCCAATCGGCCGTCGACGCCAGTTTCGGCGCCGAGAAGGTCGAGCTGGGCGCGACGACGCTGGCGATTGGCGAGAGCCGGATCAAGCTCGACCGGCTGTTCTGGCAGCCGGGGCGACTGGAAACCGATGGCAGTGCCGAACGCCTTGTGACCGCAGAGCTGCTGAAGCTGGCGGACTTCAAGGCCGTGCAGAGTGACCTGGTGCTCGGCGGGCGCTGGCAGCTGCGGCAGGGCGCGACGCTGGATGGCGACGTGAATCTAAACCGGCTCAGCGGCGATGTCCGCGTGCCGGCCAGCGACCGCAGCCCGGCGCATGCCTTGCAGCTCGATCAGCTGGGCGTGCGCATTCAGGCCCGCCAGTCGCAGCTCGCGCTCGAAGGGCAGATTCGCAGCAGCCGTTTTGGTCAGGTTGCGCTGACCGGATCGACGCGGGTTGATGCGCCGAACTGGCAGGTCGAGATCGGTGCACCGCTGGCGCTGCGGGCGACCGGCAAACTGCCCGATCTGGCCAAAATATCGCCGTTGCTCAGCGACAGCCTGCAACTGAAGGGGGCGATCGATTTTGACGTCAGCCGCAGCGGACCGATGTCGCAAGGCGTGCTGGCCGGCACCGTCAACGGCGACAATCTCGCGGTCCGCGATGCGGTAACCGGGGTGTCACTGCAGGACGGCAAGGCGCGGATTCGCTTGTCACAGAATCGCGTCTCGCTGGACACGTTCACGTTCAAGGGCGGGCGCGGTGAGCTGAACGCGACCGGCCAGATCGATCTGAACGACAACGGCGCCGATGCCAACGCGACGATCACGGCCCGGCAGCTGACGCTGATCAACAAGCCGGACATGCTGCTGGTCGTCTCGGGCAAGGGCGATGTGCGCTACGGCAAAGAGGGGCTGTCGGTGAGCGGCAACCTCAAGGCCGACCACGGCGATATCCGCTATCGCTCGACCGATGTACCGCATCTGTCCGACGACGTGGTGATCGTTGGCGAGAAGCGCGACGTCGGCAAGCCGCTGCCGCTGGCGAATCTGCAATTCGAAGTCGATCTAGGCGACGATTTCACCTTCCGCGGCTACGGGCTGGAGGCGCAGTTGTCCGGGCTGTTGCGCTTGAAGACAACGCCGAACCAGAGTCTTCAGGGCTTCGGGACGGTCAAGGTCGAGGAAGGGACGTATCGTGCCTACGGCCAGAAACTGGCGATTGAGCGCGGCATCGTGTCGTTCTCGGGCCAGCTCGATAATCCGGGGCTCGACATCCTCGCTGTCCGGGAGGGGTTGTCGGTCGAGGCCGGCGTCGAGGTCAAGGGCTCGGCGCTGAATCCGCGGGTCAAGCTGTATTCAAACCCGTCGGTGCCCGACAACGAGAAGCTCTCGTGGCTGCTGTTCGGTCATGGCACCGACAATATGGAAAAGGGCGATTCGGCGGTGCTGTTGCAGTTCCTGAACGCGGCGTTTGCCAGCGGCGATTCGGGCGAGAGCTTCTCGGACGAATTGCTCGGCAAGCTCGGCATCGACGAAGTCGGTGTTGCGTCGGACAAGATGGAGGACGGCACGACGACACAGGTCGTGACGGTGAGCAAACGGCTCAACAAGTGGCTGACGCTGGGGCTCGACAAGAGCGTCAACGGCCTCAAGGACGCCGTGCGCTTTACCTTGCAACTGTCGCGGCGCTGGTCCTTCGTGACCCGGGTTGGCACCGACGAGAGCACGTTCGATGCCAAATATTCGATCAACTTCGATTCGCTCTGGGGCGACGACAAGCCGGCGCCGTCGCTGAAACCCTGATTGTTACAGCGTCCGCGCCAGCACCCAGGCCTCGACCTGGACAGCGCCGGCGCGCTTGAGCGTCGCCGCCACCGTGTCGAGCGTCAGGCCGCTGGTCATGACGTCGTCGACCACGGCGATGCGCAAGCCGCGGACGTCGGCGCTGGCGGCGAAAGCGCCCTTCAGATTGCGCCGGCGCTCTACCAGACTGAGCCGGCTTTGCTGCCCGGTATCGCGCACCCGTTCCAGCAGATCGTGCCGCAAAGGTCGCCCCGCATGACGGGCGAGCACGCTCGCCAGTTCGGCGGACTGGTTGAAACCGCGTTCGCGCAACCGGTGCGCGTGCAGCGGCATTGGCACGATCAGGTCGATGTCGGGCTCGGCGGGTAGTCGGACAGCCAGCAAGCCGGCCAGCGCGCGCCACAGGGACCAGCGACCCGCGTACTTGCCGGCGGTGATCAGGTGCGCAGCATCGCCGGTGTAGCGCAGCGCCGCATGGCTGGCGTCAAACCTCGGGGGATGCGCCAGACAGCCACCGCACAGACCGCCGTCGAGCGTCGGCAGGGCGCAGCGTGGGCAACAGTTGGCTGGCAGTCTGGGCAGCGCGGCATCACAGCTGTTGCAAAAGGTGCCGCGGCAGCCGCGATGGCAGAGCGTGCAGCACGCCGGCAGCTGGGTGATCTTGTTCAGAAAATGCATTTGCAAATTTGACAATGGGGGTGGGGCTGCCGAAAATGGCGCGACTTCCTTTCTAGCCCATCCCGCCCGCCATGACGCAAACGATCGAATTCAAGCGCCTTACGCCGCATCCGCAGCAGCAGAACTGGAGCCTCGACGACGTGGCGGCTTTGTTCGCGCTGCCGTTCAACGATTTGCTGTTCCGCGCCCAACAGGTGCACCGCGAGCACTTCAACGCCAACCGCGTGCAACTGTCGACGCTGCTGTCGGTGAAGACCGGCGGCTGTTCGGAAGATTGCGGCTACTGCTCGCAATCGGCGCGGCACGACACCGGGCTCGAGCGCGAGACGCTGATGGACGCCGACGAGGTGATCGAAGTCGCGCGTATCGCCAAGGAGAACGGCGCCAGCCGCTTCTGCATGGGCGCGGCGTGGCGTGGCCCGAAGACCAAGGATCTGGAATCGGTGAAGCAGATGATTGCCGGCGTCAAGGCGCTGGGGCTTGAGACCTGTGCGACGCTCGGCATGCTCAAGGACGGGCAGGCCGAGGAGCTGCGCGACGTCGGCCTCGACTATTACAACCACAATCTCGATACCAGCCCCGAGAAGTATGCCGACATCGTCAGCACCCATAGCTATGCCGACCGGCTCGATACGCTCGGCAAGGTCCGCAAGGCCGGCCTGCATGTCTGTACCGGCGGCATCGTCGGCCTCGGTGAAACGCGCGACGATCGCGTCGGCCTGATTGCCCAGCTCGCCAACCTCGATCCGCAGCCGGATTCGGTGCCGATCAATAATCTGGTCAAGATCGAAGGGACGCCGCTGGACGGCGACCAAGCCGTTGGCTGGACGGAGTTCGTGCGCACCATCGCCGTGGCGCGGATCACGATGCCGAAGTCCTTCGTTCGCCTGTCGGCAGGCCGGCAGCAGATGGACGAAGCCACGCAAGCGCTGTGCTTCATGGCCGGTGCCAATTCGATTTTCTACGGCGACAAGCTGCTGACCACCGGCAATCCGGACGTCACGCGCGACAAGGCCTTGTTCGAAAAGCTCGATCTCAAGCCCTTGTAAATGCGCTTTCATAAAAAACCCGGCGGTATGCCGGGTTTTTTATGTCTTGATGCTGACCGTTTGCTGGTGTTTTGTGAAAAAATCGCCGGGTCCAATCCGACGGTACTCAATGTGAAGGCATGGATAATGGCGGTGCTGGCCGCCTGTTTCGTTTCCGGCTGCGCGACGCAGGTCGACCCGCAGCGCATTGCCGCGCCGGGGCCGGCGATCACGTTTCAAAGCAATGCGCTGCGGCCGGCGAACGGCGAGACAGTAATTGGCGCGGATGCGCTGCTGCCCGGTGACATTCTGCTCTCGACCGGTAGCGGCCTGACATCGGCGGGCATCCGCCTGATAACGACCGCGCCGGTCAGCCATGCCGCGCTTTACCTCGGCGACGGCGATGTAGCGGAGGCCGTCGGCAGCGGCGTGCGCCTGCGCAAGATCGGGACGATGATCGACGATGAAGCGGTCATCGTCGCCTTCCGGCATCCGGATTTTCAGTCCGGGCAGGGCGGGCCGATGCGCGACTTTGCCGATCGCAGCATCGGCCGGCGCTACGATTACGTCGGCGTGATGCTGCACGCCCCGTTCTCGCTGCAACGACGGATCTGCGAGTTGCCGCTGTTGCCGGCGTCGGCAAGGGCGGATTGCCTGCGCGGCATCGCGACGATCCAGCTCGGCAGCAGTAGCGATGAGCGTTTCTTCTGTTCGCAGTTCGTGCTCGAAGCCTACAAATCCATCGGCCTGCCGATGACCGATGCCGATCCGCGCTGGATCAGCCCCGCCGATATTCTGCATATGCGCGAAGGCGATGTGCCGTCGCAGCGGGCCAACCAGACGCTGGTCTACATCGGCCACCTCAAATTCCGTCCGGAACCGGTATTGCCGGTTCGTCCGATCATGCTCGGCAATACCGCAGGTTTCTAAAAAGGGAAAATCATGCTGCTCGATGCACTGCTCGCCGCTGCTCACTACCTGGCCATTTTCATGGTCATTACCTTCTTGACGATTGAAACGGTGCTGGTCCGCCGCGAATGGATGCCGACGGCCGCGGCGCGGTTGGCGCGCTACGATCTGGTCTACTTCCTGATGGCGATGCTGGCGCTGGCAACCGGGCTAGGGCGTTTGTTTTATGGCATCAAGGGCGCCGAGTTCTATCTGCATAATCCGGTATTTCACGCCAAGATCACCGTCTTCGTGTTGATCGGCTTGATCTCGATCTATCCAACCCGGCGCTTTGTCGCGTGGCGCAAGGCCGCGCGTGCAGACGCGGCATTCATCCCGCCCGACCACGAGCTGACGCGGGTGCGTCGCTGCCTGATGTGGGAAACCCATTTGATTGTGCTGCTACCTATTCTTGCCGCGTTCATGTCGCGTGGCTTCGGCGTGGCATGAGTGTGATGAACACTGTACGCCAGATTGTCGATGTGACCGGCGGACGCGCTGCCGGCTTCGTGCCGCCGCGCGAAACGCTGCTAGCGGCCGTGGAGGAAGGCAAGGTGCTGTACTTCCGGCGCTTTCCGTTTGCGCTTGAGCGCGGCGAGCAGCAGCTGCTCGATCTGTCGCTGGCCGATCCAAAACGCAAGAACATCAGCCTTGATCCGGTTTCCGGCGTGCTGCACGGCGTGATCGGCGACAGCGGTACGCAAACGGCAGTCAAGGCATTGATCCAGCGCTATCACGATGCCGCCGGCGAGCTGGTCGATGCGCTGTTTCCCGAGTACCGCGGCCGTTTGCGCAAGGCGCCAACAAGCTTGCGCCTGCACAAGGTTGAAGACCGGCAGACGTCCTGGCGCAAGGACGATAGCCGCCTGCATGTCGATGCCTTTCCGTCGCGGCCGAATTACGGCGAACGCATCCTGCGCGTGTTCATGAATATCAACCCGGCCGGCGAGCCGCGCGTCTGGCGGGTTGGAGAGTCGTTCGAGACCGTGGCGAAGCAGTTTCTGCCGAAGATTCCCCGCCAGTGGCCGGGTTCGGCCAGCGTGTTGCACGCGCTGAAAATCACCAAGCGCCGCCGCAGTCCGTACGACCACATCATGCTCAACCTGCATGACGCAATGAAGGGCGATCGGCGTTACCAGCAATCGTGTGCACAGGAGCGCGTCGAATTTGCGTCGGGCGGTGGCTGGATCTGCTTTTCCGATCAGGCTTCGCACGCGGCGATGGGCGGGCAATACATGCTCGAGCAGACGTTCTTTCTGCCGATCGACGGCATGTCCGATCAGGCGCGTTCACCGTTGGCCATCCTGCAGCGATTGACGGGCAAGGCGCTGACCTACAAGCGGGTGCTCAGTGCCAGCGCCGTCGTGATGATGGCGTTGGCGATTGAAGGCTGCTGAGCCGCGCAGCCAACAAAAAGCCGCCCTTCGGGGCGGCTTTTTGTTGGCTGATGTCGCAATCACGCGGGCAGTTCGTCACCGAGCGCGCGAATCAGTGCCGGCACGAATTCGCGCAGCGTGCCGACGGTGAGTGCCAGGCTTGAATCGAAGATTGCGCTCTGGTCGGCAGCATCCATGTCCTTGAGCTCGTCCTGCAGGACATCGAGCATCGTCAGACGCTTGATCTCGAGCTTGTCGGTGAGCTGGAACGCCAGCTTGTCGTCCCATTCCAGCGCCAGCTTGCTGGCGAGCAGGCCGTTTTCGAGGTGCTGCTTGACCTCGGCGGTGTCGAGCGGCTGACGGGCCAGCCGGGTGATCGCGCCGTCGTCGCCCGGTGCGCGCAGCTCGGTGTCCTGACCCAGGTCGAATTCACCGGCATCCGCCGATTCCAGCCACAGCGTCATCGCCGTTTCCGGCGTGACCTGGGTGTTGACGAGGCGGGTCGGCAGGCTGCCGAGCGTTTCGCGCAGGTACGACAGCAATTGCTCGGCCTTGGCGGCCGATGCGCTTTCGACCAGGACCAGGCCGAGTTGCAGATCGATGATCGCGCGCTGGCTGCGTGCGCGGGTAAAGGCCTTGGGCAGCAGTTCCTCGGCGACGCGTTCGCGTAGCTCCTTGGCTTCCTTGCGGCCGACCTTGCGGTTTTCTTCGGCTTCGATCCGGGCGATGCGCTCGTCGGTCTCGTCCTTGACCACGCTGGCGGGCAGCAGTTTTTCTTCGGTTTTCAGCGCGACGAGCACGGCATCGTCGTAACCGTAGGCTTTCAGGTCCGGCGCGTGTCGTGCCGGTGCGATCCAGCCCTGGCTCATCGGGTCGTGGCTGCCGCACGGCACCCACGGGCGCTTGGCCAGACTGTCGCCGATGCTGTCGAGGCTGAGCGCGTGGTCGGGGGCAAGTCGGTAGAGTTGCAGATTGCGGAACCAGAGCATGGATCGATCCTTATGAAGCGGTCGCCGATTGTAACGAGTGGGGCAAAAGACGGGAACCTTGCATAGTCACCTTGATCCAAATGGTCACGGCATTACCTTATTGAGAATTATTTTCATTTTCGCTAGGATCACCGCGATTTCGATCCGATCCCGTCTTGTTCACCGGAGTTCCACCTTGAAGCAATTCGTCCTCGTCCCGCTCGCCGCGGCCCTGTTGGCCGGTCTGGCGCATGCCGAATCCGTGACCGTTTACTCGGCGCGCAATGAGCAACTGATCAAGCCCTTGTTCGATGCCTTCACCAAGGACACCGGTGTCGAGGTCAAGGTGCTGACCGACAAGGAAGGTCCGCTGATGGAACGCCTCAAGGCCGAGGGGGCGAACACGCCGGCCGATGTGCTGATCACCGTCGATGCCGGCAATCTGTGGCAGGCCGGCAAACAGGGGCTGCTCAAGCCGATCGAATCGAAGACGCTGAACGACAATGTGCCGGCGCACCTGCGGGATCCGAAGGGCGAGTGGTACGGCCTGTCGATCCGCGCCCGGACGATGTTCTACAACCCGGCCAGCGTGAAGCCGGCGGACCTGTCGACCTATGAGGACCTTGCCGACCCGAAGTGGAAGGGCAAGCTGTGCCTGCGTACGTCGAAGAAGGTCTACAACCAGTCACTGGTCGCGATGATGATCGCCCAGCACGGCGAGCCGAAGACCGAGCAGATCGTCCGTGGCTGGGTGGCCAATCTGGCTGCGCCGGTGTTCCCGGACGACACCAAGCTGCTTGAGGCGATTGCCGCTGGCCAGTGCCAGGTCGGCGTGGCCAACAGCTATTATTACGGCCGCATCGTTGCCAAGAACCCGGCTTTCCCGGTCAAGCTGTTCTGGGCCAATCAGAACGCCGGTGGCGTGCACGTCAACATCTCGGGCGCCGGTGTGACCCGTCATGCCAAGAACGAGAAGGGCGCGGTCAAACTGATCGAATGGCTGTCCGGCGACAAGGCGCAGAATCTTTACGCCGACAAGGACATGGAGTTCCCGGTCAACCCGAAGGTCAAGCCGGACGATCTGGTGTCCTCGTGGGGGCCATTCAAACCGAGCCTGATCAATGTGACCAAGGCCGGCGAGCTGCAAGGCAAGGCCACGCAGTTGATGGACCGTGCCGGCTACAAGTAAGGTGTAAAGCCTTCCGCAATGACGGGCAGCGCGAGCTGCCCGTTTTCCTTTGACCCGCCGTGTTGACCATGCCTTTTGTTGCCCGCCCGCCGCGACCGAGTCGCGGCCTGTTGTATACGCTGCCCATTGCGCTGCTCACCATCGTGCCGCTGGGAGTGGTGCTGTCGTCCTTGCTCGACCCGCAGCCCGAGGTATGGGCGCACCTGCTCGAATACGTACTGCCGGGCGTGCTGTGGAATACGCTGCTGCTGATCGTTGGCGTTGGCGTCGGCGTGCTGCTGCTCGGGGTGCCGCTGGCATGGCTGACCGCCGTGTACGCTTTTCCGGGAAGGCGTTTCTTCAGCTGGGCCCTGATGCTGCCGCTGGCAATGCCGGCGTACGTGCTGGCCTTTGTTCAGGTGGGCTTGCTCGACTTCACCGGCCCGGTGCAGACCTTGCTGCGCGACTGCTTCGGTAGCAGCGCCTGGTTTCCGCAGATACGCAGCACCGGCGGCGTGATCCTCGTGCTGTCGATGGCGTTCTATCCCTATGTTTACCTGCTGGCACGGAACGCCTTTCTGACGCAGGGGCGGCGCGCGGTCGAGGCGGCGCAGACGCTGGGGATGTCGCGAAGACGGGCGTTTGTCTCGGTGGCGATTCCGATGGCGCGGCCGTGGTTGATCGGCGGCGTGACGCTGGCGCTGATGGAGGTACTGGCTGATTTCGGTACGGTGTCGATCTTCAATTTCGATACGTTCACCACCGCGATCTACAAGGCGTGGTTTGCGCTCTTCAATCTGCCCGCCGCCTCGCAGCTGGCTTCGCTGCTGGTGATGTTCGTGCTGCTGCTTGTCGCACTGGAGCAATACGGCCGCGGTGCGCGCAATTACCAGGTTCGCAGCGGCCAGGCCGACCGGATCGTGCTGCATGGTGCAGCGCGCTGGCTGGCGGCCGGCTGGTGTGCGCTGGTGCTGTTGCTGGCCTTCATCGTGCCGCTGCTGCAATTGCTGTTCTGGGTCAAAGACGTGTGGGCCGACGATTTCGATTCGCGCTACCCGGCCTTTATCGGCCGATCATTGCTGATCGCGGCGATGGCAGCCGCGCTGATTACGCTGCTGGCGCTGGTGCTTGCCTATGCGCGTCGACGCTATGCCGACGCCGGTACGCGCTGGTCGGTACGGCTGGCGACGCTCGGTTATGCGGTACCGGGAACGGTGCTGGCCGTCGGCGTCTTTATTCCGATTGCCTGGCTCGACAATGTCTTGCTCGCGGCGTTGCGTCCTTTGGGTTATGAGGGATTGGCGTTCTTCAAGGGGACGCTGGCGGTGATGTTGCTGGCACTGGCGGCACGTTTTCTCGCGGTCGGCTTTCAGCCGGTTGATACGGCCATGCAGCGGATTACCCGCAGTCAGGAAGAGGCGGCCCGCTCGCTCGGCCTGAACGGACGTCAGACGCTGTGGCGTTTGCACCTGCCCTTGCTGCGCGGCGGGCTGATGTCGGCCGCCTTGCTCACTTTCGTCGATGTGCTCAAGGAAATGCCGATCACGCTGATGACGCGCGCATTCGGCTGGGACACGCTGGCGGTGCGCGTGTTTGAAATGACCTCGGAGGGCATGTGGGATCGCGCTGCCTTGCCGAGTCTGTTTATCGTGCTCGCCGGCATCGTGCCGGTCGTGCTGTTGATCCGGAAGTCAGAATCATGAAGCCCATGCTCAACGTGAATGCCGTTTCGGTCCGTTATCCGGAGCGCGCGGTAATCGAATCATTGTCCTTTTCGCTGGCGCCGGGGCAGATCGGCTGCCTGCTTGGCCATTCGGGTTGCGGCAAGACGACGATGTTGCGCGCGATTGCCGGCTTTGAGGTGCTCGACGGCGGCGAGATCCGCATCGACGGCGACGTCGTCGCCGCTGCAGGGCAGGGACTGCCGCCCGAGGCGCGACGGATCGGCATGGTGTTTCAGGATTACGCGCTGTTTCCGCACCTGAGCGTTGCCGGCAATGTCGGTTTTGGCCTGCGTCATTTGCCGGCATCAGCGTGTGCCGAACGCATTGACGAGCTGCTGGCCCTGGTTGGCCTGCGGCGCGAGCGTGAACGCTATCCGCACGAGCTGTCCGGTGGGCAGCAGCAGCGTGTTGCGCTGGCCCGGGCGCTGGCGCCCAAGCCGAGGCTGATGCTGCTGGACGAACCGTTCTCCAACCTGGATGCCGAGCTGCGCGAACGACTCGGGCATGAGGTCCGCGACATCCTCAAGGCGGCCGGCACGACGGCGATTCTGGTGACGCACGATCAGCACGAGGCGTTTGCCGTCGCCGATGTCGTCGGCGTGATGGTCGACGGCCGGATTCGCCAATGGGCGAGCCCCTATGCGCTGTACCACCAGCCGGTCGATCGTTACGTGGCCAACTTCATTGGCGAAGGCGTGCTGCTGCCGGGTGTCGTGAACGGCCAAATGCAGATCGAATTCGAGCTTGGCGTGTTTGAGGGGGCGGTGCCAACGCATTGTGAAGCGGATGGTTGCCGTGTTGATGTGCTGGTTCGCCCTGACGACGTGCAGCACGATGATGCGAGCCCGTTCAAGGCCACCGTGCTGGCGCGGGCGTTTCGCGGCGCGGAGTTCCTCTACACACTGGCACTGCCGTCAGGACAAAAAATCCTCTCGCTCGTCCCAAGTCACCATAATCATTCGGTGGGCGAAGCGATCGGCATTCGGCTTGAGTTGGAGCATGCCATCGCATTCGTGCGCGAATGAGACGGATGCTTGATCGACGGGGCGGGCTGCGCGACCATCACTGTCTGTTCTGGAGAACCCCATGATTGTTGCCTGCCCGCATTGTCAGACCGCCAACCGACTGGAGCCGTCCCGGCTCGCAGATGCACCGAATTGTGGCCAGTGCCACGAAGCGCTGTTGGCCGGTGCGCCAATTGCCGCGACGGCGGAGAGCGCCGCCGCGCTGATCGCTGCCAGCCCGATACCCGTGGTCGTCGATTTCTGGGCGACCTGGTGCGGCCCCTGTCAGGCGTTTGCACCCGCATTTGCATCGGCGGCCGAATACTTTGCCGGGAAGGTGCTGTTCCTCAAGGTGGACACCGACGCCGAGCAGACGCTGGCGGCGCAGTATCAGATTCGCAGCATTCCGACGTTGATCGCCTTTGATCGCGGCCGCCAGATCGAGCGCCTCAACGGCGCGATGTCGTCGGGCCAGTTCAAGGCGTGGGTAAGCCAATTGGTTTGATGTCGTCGAGCCCCAAACAACAACGCCCCGTTTCCGGGGCGTTGTTGTTTGGTGGTGAGCGCCGATCAGCCTGCGCGCAACTTGGCATAAGGGCTGGTTTCCAGCCATTTCTTGACCCGATTGGCATCACCGATCCGGGTATAACTGCCTTGAGAGTCCATCAGGATCATCACGACCGGCGTGCCCTCGATCGTCGCTTGCAGCACGATACAGTGACCGGCTTCGTTGATGAAACCGGTCTTGGATAGACCGATATTCCATTCGTCCGACTTCACCAGCGGGTTGGTGTTGCGGTAGATCATCTCCCGGCCGTTGCGGTTGGAGATGAAGCGATACTCGCTCGACGTCGAGAACTGGTGAATTTCCGGGTAATGGTGTGCAGCCTTGACCATTTGCACCAGATCGCGTGGCGTCGACACATTGCTTGGCGTCAGACCGGTGGAGTCATAGAAACGGCTGCCGCGCATGCCCAGTTGCTGCGCCTTTTCGTTCATCTTCCGCACGAAGGCGTCACGACCACCGGGATAGGTGCGTGACAGGGCGGCGGCGGCACGGTTTTCCGACGACATCAGGGCCAGCAGCAGCACTTCGGCGCGGGTCAGCGAAGTGCCGACGGTGAGACGCGAGCTCGTGTGCTTGAGCATGTCGACGTCGTCGTCACTGATCGTGATTAGCTCGTTCATCGGCAAGCGGGCGTCCAGCGTGACCATGGCCGTCATCAGCTTGGTGATCGAGGCAATTGGCACTTGGGCGTCGGCATTCTTTTCATAGATCACCTCGCCGCTTTGCTCGTTGACGACGAGCACGGCAGAGGATTGAACGCCGGGACGTTCGAGTGTCGACGGCAGGGCGACCGCACGCGAAACACGGACCTCTTGTCGGGCATTGGCGATCGCTTGGCTGCTGACAGTGCCCTTTTTACGAACCGTTACCTTGATGGTCGGTTTTTTCGGTTGAGCGGTTTTCTTCTGTTGATTCTTTGCAACAGTTTGCTTGCCGACTGGCTTGGATTTGGCCGTCTTGCTGGTCGATTCGGCATGCTGAGTGGCCGCTTCGGCCATCGGCACGGCGGCGAGCGAGAGCGCTGTCAGGAGAGCGCAAAGCCCGGGAATGCTGGGTTTCATCAACTACCTCGGAATCGAGTGCGAGCTTATTACATCAGTTGCTTCTTATTCTAAAGCAGGTAAAGCAGAAAATGTGACGGAAAATCAAATGCTAATAGGATATTTTGTAGATTCTTCATTAAAGATTTCCCGATACTTGCATCCGGTGTGATATTTTGTTGTGCTGCGCCGCACAATAGTCCGCTGTGCTTTGATGTTCATGCGTTGCCGTTTCTATCGAATGGAGCATCCCGTGTTGCAGTCCACGTCGCTTGAGTCGTTCTTCCAGCAGTTCAACGAAGCCAATCAGAAGTGGTGGCAAAGCTGGGTCAATGCCGTGACCCCCGCCACCGCGGCTATTCCGCCGGGTGTAGCCCCCGTTCAGGGCGTCTCACCGGAAGCATTTGAAACCCATAGCCTTTATTACCAGCAGCAGCTCGCACTCTGGTTGCAGCTGATTGGCGCTGGTAGCGGGCAGCAGCTCGAGCCGGAAAAAGGCGACCGACGGTTTGCCGCGCCGGAATGGGAGTTGCCGCTATTCAATTTCCTGAAGCAAAGCTATCTGCTGACCTCCAAGTGGCTGACTCAAATGGTCGACCATGTGCATGCCGACGATGAGACCAAGGCGCGCATGGCTTTTTTTGCGCGCCAATACCTTGATGCGGTCAGCCCGACCAATTTTGCCGTGACCAATCCCGAGGTGCTGGCGCTGGCGGTCGATACCCGTGGCGAGAGCCTGAACGAGGGGATGAAGAAGCTGCTGGAGGATATCCAGAAGGGCACGATCACCATGACCGACGAATCGCAATTCGTCGTCGGCGAAAACCTGGCGGTCTCGCCCGGGCAGGTGGTGTTCGAAAACGAGTTGATCCAGCTGATCCAGTACTCGCCGACGACGACCGATGTGCACGAAATCCCGCTGCTGATCGTGCCGCCTTGCGTCAACAAGTTCTACATCATGGATCTCAAGCCCGAGAATTCGATGGTGCGCTGGGTGGTCGGCGAAGGTCATACGACTTTTCTGGTGTCGTGGAAATCGATTACGCCGGAGCTCGGCCATCTGAAGTGGGATGACTACATCGAGCAAGGCGTGATCGCCGCCGCCGAGGTGGTTCGCCAGATCGGCAAGAGCGAAAAAATGAACGTGCTGTCGTTCTGCATTGGCGGCGAACTGGTATCGACGGCCGTGCCGGTCATGCAGGCGCGCGGGCTGGACTGGTTCGAGTCGCTGACGCTGATGACGGTGATGATCGACCATACCGAACCGGGCGATATCAAGCACTTCCTCGATCCGGCCGTCGTTGCCAGCCGCGAGCTGGTGATCGATCAAGGGGGCGTGATCTCGGGCAAGGAGCTGGCACGGACGTTTGCCGCACTGCGCGCCAATGATCTGGTCTGGAACTACGTCGTCAACAACTACCTCAAGGGCAAAACGCCGCCGCCGTTCGACCTGCTGTACTGGAACAACGATTCGGCCAATCTAGCGTTGCCGATGCACACCTGGTTCCTGCGCAATATGTACTTCGACAACAAGCTGGCCAAGCCTGGTTCGTTTTCGCTGTGCGGCGTGCCGATCGATCTGAGGCAGATCACGATACCGACCTATGTGTTTGCGGCGCGTGAGGACCATATCGTGCCGTGGAGTTCGGCTTACCGGACTACCGGTATTTTCAATGGGCCGTTGCGTTTCGTACTTGGTGCTTCGGGCCATATTGCCGGCACCATCAATCCGGTTTCGACTAATAAGCGTAACTACTGGGTCAACGAAACGCTGGATGCCGATCCGCAGGCATGGTTCGACGCCGCGGAATCGCGACCGGGAAGCTGGTGGCAGGATTGGGGCCAGTGGCTGGCACCGCGTGCAGGCAAGCGGGTCGCCGCGCCGAAAACGCTTGGCAGTCGCCAGTTCAAGCCGATCGAGCCGGCGCCGGGACGTTACGTCAAGGAACGTCTGTCCTGATTTGCAGTACCGGACCGACCGAACCTGCGGCCGGTCCGTTAATCTAAAACAAAGCCCCAATGGGCAGATGGGAGAAACATCATGACCGACATCGTTATCGTTGCCGCCCAACGTACTGCACTGGGCAATTTCGGCGGTTCGCTGGCCAAAGTGTCCGCACCGGAACTGGGTGCGACCGTTATTCGTGCGTTGCTGGCAAAAACCGGTCTTCCGGCTGACCAGGTCAGCGAAGTCATCCTCGGTAACGTACTGACGGCCGGTCTTGGCCAGAACCCGGCACGCCAGGCCTTGCGTTATGCCGGCCTGCCGGATGAGGTTCCGGGGCTGACGGTCAATCAGGTGTGCGGCTCGGGCCTGAAGTCCGTCGCGCTGGGCTTGCAGGCGATCCTGTCGGGCGAGTCCGACATCGTCATCGCCGGTGGTCAGGAAAACATGAGCGCCGCGCCGCATATCCTGCCGGGCTCGCGTGACGGCTTCCGGATGGGTAATGCGCAACTGGTCGATACCATGGTCTTCGACGGTTTGACCGATGTGTACAACAAGTACCTCATGGGTGTGACTGCAGAGAACATCGCCAAAAAATACGGTATCAGCCGTACCGAGCAGGATGAGCTGGCTCTGTCGTCGCAACAGAAAGCCGCTGCCGCGCAGGCTGCTGGCCGTTTTGTCGACGAGATCGTTCCGGTGAGCATTCCTCAGCGTAAGGGCGACCCGGTTGTGTTCTCGGCCGACGAATTCATCAAGACCGATGCAACAATGGAGGGCTTGGCCAAGCTGCGCCCTGCCTTCGACAAGGAAGGCACCGTTACTGCTGGTAACGCTTCCGGCATCAACGACGGCGCCGCTGCCGTCCTGCTGATGACGCGCGAAAAGGCTGATGCGCTCGGCCTGAAGCCGCTGGCGACGATCCGTGCCGCCGCGTCGGCAGGTGTCGATCCGACCATCATGGGCATGGGTCCGGTACCGGCAACCCAACGCGCGCTGGCGCGTGCCGGTTGGTCGCTCGATCAGCTCGACCTGATCGAAGCCAACGAGGCGTTTGCCGCGCAGGCGCTTGGCGTCGCGCGTGAACTCAAATGGGATTGGGATCGCGTCAACGTCAACGGCGGCGCCATCGCGCTGGGTCACCCGATCGGTGCTTCGGGTGCGCGTGTGCTGGTCACGCTGCTGCATGAAATGGTTCGTCGCGACGCGAAGAAGGGCCTGGCGACGCTGTGCATCGGTGGTGGCATGGGTGTTGCGTTGGCGGTCGAACGCTGATTCGGCTTCTTCAGTCGACGTTCAAGCGCCCTCCGAAAGGAGGGCGTTTTGTTTTGTGCTGACTCCGTCCGTCGCCGCGTAAATGGCGCTCAGTTTCTTACTCTATACAAAAGAAATTGTTCTGATTTTATTAAGCGTGGAGATGACAATGCCCGGCAAACTCACGGTGGCAGCCAAACTGTATCTGCTGGTTGGCGTATTGATGGTTTTCATGCTTGGGCAGGGTGGCTCGGCACTTTACAACTTGATGCAAAACGATCAACGGTTCCGGACGACCTTCGAAGATCGGCTTCATCCGCTGACCCAGCTCAAGATCGTCGCGGATCGCTACGCGGTAAACATCGTCGATACGACGCACAAGGTCCGCAATGGCGGGATGCCCGCCGCCGAAGGACTCAAACGGGTCAGAACGGCGCAGCACGATGTTCGCCAGGAGTGGCGGGTTTACATCGCGAACGCACTGACGGCAGAAGAAGCCGGGCTGGCCAAAGAGGCTGGGACGCGCATGCAGGCGGCGGATGCCGCGATTCAGCGCCTTGAGCACTTGCTGCAAGCCAATGACATTCAGGGGGTTGCCGATTTTGCCGCCGTCGCGCTTTACCCGGCGATTGATCCTGTCAGCGACATCGTTTCCGAACTTTCTGCGCTGCAACTGCGTGTGGCTGCAGTGGAGTATCAAGCCGCCCGTGATCAGGTCCGGCATGCCGAGGTGATGACCGCGGTGCTGTTGCTGGTTGCGCTCGGGGTCGGCATTGGCTGCTCCTACATCATCGTTCGTGGCTTGATCCGGCAGCTCGGCGCAGAGCCGGACGAGGCGAGACTGGCCGCGCAAGCGATCGCCAGTGGCAATCTGACGCACGAAATCCTGTTGCTGCCCGGCGATCAGCGGAGCGTCATGGCCGGCATTGCCCAGATGCGGGATGAGCTGAAGCGGCTTGTCGTCGAAATCCAGTCCTCCGTCGGTGCGGTGGGGACCACGGCCGGCGCGCTGCAGAGCAGCATGGTCCTGGTATCGCAAGCGTCCGGCATGCAAGCCGATGCCGCGTCGCAGATGGCTGCAGCGGTCGAAGAAATCAGCGCTAGCATCGGCGAAGTCTCAAGCAATGCCGAGCATGCCGATGCGGCAGGCAAAGGGGCGGGCCAGGCCGCGATCGAGGGCGAGGGGCGGATGTCCCAAGTGATTGCCGGTGTGGGGCGGATCGGTGAGCAGCTGGATCGGGCCGGTGAGCGCCTGGCCTTGCTCGATGCACGCTCTGGGGACATTGCCAGCATTGTCGCAACCATCCGTGAAATTGCCGAGCAGACGAATCTGCTGGCGCTGAATGCAGCGATCGAGGCCGCGAGAGCGGGCGAAAGCGGCCGTGGTTTTGCGGTGGTTGCCGACGAGGTTCGCAAACTGGCAGAGCGGGTCGGTCTGGCGACGCACGAAATCGGCGCAACATTGAGCGTGATCCGCGACGGGACCAGCGAAGCCAGCGCCGGTATGCAATTGGCCCGCGCCGACACGATCAGCGAAATACAGAACATCCACCTGTTGCAGGACTCGATGCAGCGCATTCGCAGCTCGGGCGAGCAGCTCGGCCATGTGGTCGAATTGATTGCCGGCGCATTGCGCGAACAGCGGGTGGTCAGCGGCCAGATTGCATCCCAGGTTGAAAAGGTGGCGCAGATGATCGAGGAAAACAGCAGTGCCGTATCGGAAGTCTCGTCGGCGACCTCTCGTCTTGCTGAGCTGGCATCCAGGTTGGCGCAATCGGCTGCGCGATTCCGCTGTGTTTGACGTGAATAGCCACCTATCATGGGCGTTTTTCAGCGAGAGAATACGCCGATGACCTTGTTGATGACGCCACAGGCGCTAGCGCCTCGTTTGAGCGAGTATGTCGTGGTCGATTGCCGCCACGATCTTGCCGACCCGGAGGCCGGGCGCCGCGCCTATGCATCGAGTCATATTCCCGGTGCGGTGTTTGCGCATCTCGATCTTGATCTGTCCGGTCCTAAAACCGGCCGCAATGGTCGTCACCCGTTGCCGACGCCCGAGGCGTTGGCGCGCTGGGCCGGGAGTGTGGGCATCGGTGCGCAGACGCATGTCGTTGCCTATGACGCATCTGGCGGCATGTTTGCGGCGCGTTTGTGGTGGCTATTGCGTTGGCTGGGCCACGAACGCGTTTCGGTGCTCGATGGCGGGTGGCAGGCATGGTTGGATGCCGGTCTGCCGGTGTCGGTCGAGCCGGCGCAGCCCGTGGCGGAGGTCTACCCGAGGCAGGTGCCGAGCGCGGCGACGGTGGATGTCGATCAAGTCAGGGCGAATCTGACTGCGGCGGCGTTCCTCGTTGTCGACGCGCGCAGCCCCGATCGCTACCGTGGGCTGGGCGAGACGATCGATCCGGTCGGCGGGCATATCCCGGGGGCGAGCAACCGGTTTTTCCAGCACAACCTGGATGCGAATGGCCGCTTCAAGTCCCCCGATCAACTCCGAGACGAATGGCGCGACGTCATCGGTGCGCGTTCAGCGGCCGACATCGTGTGCCAGTGCGGTTCCGGGGTGACGGCGTGTCACAACCTGCTGGCGCTGGAGCTCGCGGGCTTGTCGGGCGCGAAGCTGTATCCCGGCTCGTGGAGCGAGTGGTGCGCCGATCCGGCCAATCCGGTGGCCTGCTGATGCTGCAATGCCCGCCCGGTTCGCCGGGCGGCGTTCATTTGAGCGGGTGGCGGAATAACGGACGGTAGCAAACGCCAGCCGCTGTCGATACCGACTCGTAAAGCACGATGGCGTCGGCTTGCCAGTGGATCGGTGTCGGCAGCGCTTCGATAATCGGCTGTGCTTTGCGCAGCAGCGTGACATGCGGGGTGAACGGTTGGGGGTCGAAGCCGACCCTGGCGTCGCCAAGCCGCAGCCGGAGGTTGTGAGCAAGTAGGTCGAGACTGGCGGACGGAGTGCCGCAGCCGAGCCAGACGATTGCGCCTTGCTTGAAGTCCCCGATGCGATCAAGCGTAAATTCAAAACCGGGGTGGTCGAGATCGGCCAGCAGGTGGCGCAGTTGCTGGATGGTTTGCACGTCGCCATGGCCGATAAAGGCCAGCGTCAGGTGCAGGTTCGCGGTGCTTGTCGGTTTGCCGCCGTGGCGGGCGTGCAGCTGGTCGCGCGCATGGGCGATGGCCTTGCGCGCGGCGGCGGGGGGCTCCAGGCCGATGAACAGCCTCATGCCCAGCCTTGTCGCTGAAGGAGGTCCACCGTGACCAGACCGGCGTCGGTGGTGAACTCATCGAGCCGGGCCAGCGTTTCGTCGATACTCAGTCGGGCAAAGCCGGCGACTTCGCCATCGGTGTTGCGCGGCGTAAAGTCGTCGGGCAGGCGCAGGTCGTAGCTGTACAGGACTTCATCGTGGGTGCCGTCGACCTCGTTGCGAATGCTGCGCGCGCTGGCTGCGTAGCGGGCGTGCGCGGCGATTTCGGCTGGGATGCCGGCTTCTTCCCAGAGCTCGCGGATGACGCAGTGCTCCGGTGTTTCGCCGGCCGCGATCCCGCCGGCTGCAAGGTTGTCGAGCCGACCGGGGTCGATGGCCTTGTTCGGGCTGCGGCGGCCGATCCACAGTTGCCGGCCTGCGGTATAACCATTGATATGCACCGCGCGGCTGGTAAGCCCGAAACGCCGGAAGGCCGCGCGTTCGAGTGTGAACATCGGCCTTGCCAGATCGGGTAGCCCACGGTGATCCGGCGCGAAGCAGGTGTAGCGCTCGTTGCGCCAGCCGTGGATCAGTCCCGCGTTTCGCATCGCCAGTGCGGCGCGTTCCAGTTGTGCGTCGATCTGGCCGGCGTCAGTATCCAGGTGCATTTGCGGCCCCCGCTGAACGAAGCTGGATGACAGCGCCTGCAGGAAGGTGCAGGTGTCCGCTTCCAGCCAGCCAACGGCTTGGCCCGATACGTGAAACCGGATCAGGCCGGCGGCGTCGAAGCGCGGCTGCCTGGCAAGGTAGTCGGCGATCCGCGCAGCCATTATGCGGTCTCGGGTTCGATCAGTAGCTGCACGGCATCGGCGGCAAAGCGGGTGATGCCGTATTCGATCGGCACACCATCGCCATCGGCGTAGACATTCTCGACATACAGGATGGGCTGCGTTTTCGGTTGCGCCAGCAGTTGCGCGGTTTCCGGCCGTGGCAGTCGCGCAGTGACCCGGCTGAGCGTGCGGCTGAAATCGGTGACGCCGAAGGCCGGCAGCGCATCGGTAATGCGGCCGGTGGTGGCGTAGTGTGCATCCAGTCCTGCAAAGCGCGGCAGCGGAAAATACTGGGTGCAGACCCCGATGACGCGGTCGTCGACGACGTCGAGCGCGTCGACCTGCAGCACGGTCGTGCCGGGCGGGATGGCCAGCAGCTCGCATACTTCGTCGCGTGGCACCGTGGTCGCGCTGCGCTGGATCTGGCTGGCGCCACGCCGTTGCTGGTCGTCCAGGCTGTGCGAAAAGCGGCGCTTGCGGCCAAGCCGGTAGTCGATCAGTTCTTCCTGCACAAAGGTGCCGCGTCCTTGCTCGATTCGCACGAGACCGCGGCTTTCCAGTGCTTGGACGGCGCGACGAACCGTGTGGCGGTTGACGTTGAAACGGCTGGCCAGCTCGATTTCGTTCGGCAGGCGCTCGGTGATGGCCTTGCTGGCGATGTCGGCAGCCAGCGTCTGTTCGATCTGCCGCCACAGCGCAATACCCGAGCCGCGTTCGATGCGCATGATGCTTTTCCGTTGGAGTAGATGGACCGCGATGCTAGCGCGCGGCTGTTTCATCTAGATGATTCTACGTCTTGCTGTAATCCCGGGGCGCGCCAAGGCCGTGAGCGCTGGTAAAATGCACACTTTTCCCGCCTAAGCTCCGGAGCACTTCATGGCCGTCATCCGTCAGGACGATCTGATCGACAGCATTGCCGATGCGCTGCAATACATCAGCTACTACCACCCGAAAGACTACATCCAGGCCCTCGGCAAAGCGTACGAGCGCGAAGAAAGCCCGGCGGCCAAGGATGCCATTGCGCAGATCCTGACCAACAGCCGGATGTGCGCCGAAGGCCGTCGGCCGATCTGCCAGGACACCGGCATCGTCACCTGTTTTGTGCGCGTCGGCATGAATGTGCAGTGGGCCGGCGCGACGATGGGCGTGACCGACATGGTCAACGAAGGCGTACGCCGTGCCTATCTGCACCCGGACAACAAGCTGCGCGCGTCGATCCTGATGGATCCGGCCGGCGGCCGCAAGAACACCAAGGACAACACCCCGGCGGTGATCCACTACGAAATCGTCCCGGGCGATACCGTCGAGATCGACATTGCCGCCAAGGGCGGTGGCTCGGAGAACAAGACCAAGTTTGTCATGCTCAACCCGTCCGATTCGATCGTCGACTGGGTGCTCAAGACCGTGCCGCTGATGGGCGCCGGTTGGTGTCCGCCGGGCATGCTCGGCATCGGCATCGGCGGCACCGCCGAAAAGGCCATGGTGATGGCCAAGGAAGCGCTGATGGAGGAAATCGACATCCATGAGCTGATCGAGCGCGGCGCGCAAACCCGCGCCGAAGAGCTGCGCATCGAGCTGTACGAGAAGGTCAATGCGCTTGGCATCGGCGCGCAGGGCCTCGGCGGCCTCGCGACCGTGCTCGATGTGAAGATCAAGGATTACCCGACCCACGCGGCATCGCTGCCGGTGGCGATGATCCCGAACTGCGCCGCGACGCGCCACGTGCACTTCATCCTCGACGGCTCCGGCCCGGCGCAACTTGAAGCCCCGAAGCTGGAAGACTGGCCGGACGTGACGTGGACGCCATCGAGCGAATCCACGCGCGTCGATTTGAATACCGTGACGCGTGAAGACGTCGCCTCGTGGAAACCGGGCCAAACCTTGCTGCTGAACGGCAAGATGCTCACCGGCCGCGATGCCGCGCACAAGCGCATGGTCGAAATGCTCAACAACGGTGAAAAACTGCCGGTCGATTTCACCAACCGCTTTATCTATTACGTCGGCCCGGTTGATCCGGTGCGCGACGAAGTCGTTGGCCCGGCGGGTCCGACCACGGCGACGCGGATGGACAAGTTCACCGGCCAGGTGCTGGCGCAGACCGGCTTGCTGGGCATGATCGGCAAGGCCGAGCGTGGCCCGGTGGCGATCGACGCGATCAAGCAGCATCAGTCGGTGTATCTGATGGCGGTCGGCGGTGCGGCTTATCTGGTCTCGAAGGCGATCAAGGGCTCGCGCGTCGTCGGTTTCGCGGATCTGGGCATGGAAGCGATCTACGAGTTCGATGTCGTCGATATGCCGGTGACGGTGGCCGTCGACAGCGGTGGTACGTCGGTGCATGCAATTGCGCCGAAGGAATGGCAGGCGAAGATAGGCAAGATTCCGCTCGCGACGGTTTAATTCGCGCCGCCAATAAAAAAACCGGCCTAGTGCCGGTTTTTTTATTGGCGGCCGCTAGATCAAATACAGAAAGCGCATGGCTTTGCTGTGAAGCATCAGCGTGAAGTTGGTACTGAGTGTTTTTGTTCTGATGCAGACGGAACGCTGATCGATATGGGGCGACCAGTCTGCTGGTTGGGGTGGTAGTGATTTTCGAATGGCGCTCGACGTCAAGTTGATGGCGCCGACGCTTTGCTCTCCTTGCCATCGATTAACGCAGGCCGGTACCGATTGCCCGGGGGCGGACGTCGGAGCGAAAAAAAGGCGGCCGAAGCCGCCTTTCAAGGTTCTCGTATCTAGGTAAAGCGCTTAAAACCCGGTCCAGGTACCGAACAGCAGGCGATAACTGTCGGCGTCGGCCGCGTTACCGTAAGAGGTTCCGTAGTTGGCACCGATACTGCCGTTTTCGCCATTCATCGCGTAGCGAAGCTGGACGTAGCCGGAAGTATTGCTGGACAGCGCGTAGTTCCATTGGCCGAAGAGCACATTGGTATCGCTGTCATCGATCTTGTTGCCGGCGGCGTTCTCCGCCTCGGTGAAGTAGTTGTAGGTCAGGCCGACGGTATGCTTGCCGGTCGAGTAGATGCCTTGCAGCCAATACTGTTCCTGCTGCGGGCCGGCAAAAGAATTGCAGCCGGCACCGGCCTGACAATCCCAGGACTTGTAGCCGCCCTTCAGCGTGAATGAGCCAAAGTTGTAGCCGCCGGCGACAAAGTACATCTTGTCCTTGCTGTCGCCGCCGTCGTTACGGGTTTCCTGATAGCCGGCGTCGACCATGAAGCCGGCATTGTTGTAGCCGGCGGTGATGTCATAGAAATACTCGCTTGAACGCCCATCAACCTGATTGTTCTGGCCGCGGAACGAGTACTGGCCCGAGAAGGTGAACCCGCCCCAGTTCGGCGAATCGTAGTTGATCGCGTTTTCCGGGTTGAAGCCGACTACGCCGACCTCGGCAACGTGCATGGCGCCGCCAAGGTTGCCGTACGGCCAGTCGAGCTTCAGATAGGTCGGCGAATAGATCTTGCCGAAGCGCAGCGTGCCCCAGTCGCCCTGCCAGCCGCCCCAGGCTTCGCGGTTGCCCCAGGTACGGCTTGAGCTGCCGGTGTTGAGTTCGCCGCCGTTGGCGCTGTTGTCGCGATAGTTTTCCACGCCGGTCCAGATCTTCCAGATGACCTTCGAGCCATTGTCGAGCTTGTCGCTACCGCTGAAGAAAATCCGCGGCTCGACGTCGAGTTCGATTTCGCCCTTATAGCCGCTGGCTTGGGAATCGACGTAATAGACGTCGGACTCGATCGAGCCGCCGATGGTGACCTCGGCAAAAGCTTGTGCGCTGAAGGCTGCGGATACCGCTGCAGCAAGCAAGATACGCGTGAACATGACAATCATCCTTGTATGCAAAACATAGACATTTTTCGGGAACCGTCTGCGTCAGTCCGGGTCTGCCGAACTGGTGCAATGCCACGGTAAATGACAATGTCATTGCTAGAAATGGATGTTGTTAGTTATTGGCTATCAAAACAACATTTTTGATAGTTTTGGACAATTTGAGCAAAGTGGAGAGGCCGGATCACCCGGTGCGGCGTCCTGTGCCGGCCTGAGGGGCGTTGCCGCTGAAAGACGATTAGCGCTGGCTGAGGGCGCGCTCGATAAAGCGACGCGGCACCGTCGTTTTGGCAACCCGCAGGTCGAACCAGCTACGCACGTCCTGATCCAGTCCGATGCCGTGCATGTAGTTGTACAGCGCCTTGTTCAGTGCCCGGCCGAGGGCATCATGATCGACGCCGCTCGGATCTACAAAGCCGACGTCGTTCTTGGCGAAGCCGCCCGGTGGCAGCGGTTCGAGCGTGACGCCGTATTCCTCCGGGTTCTGTCCGACCGGTGAATGCACCGTACAGGCGAAGCGGTGGAAGAAGCCGGACTGAATGCAGCCGGCCTCGAACAGCTGGCGCACGTATTCCAGTGCATCGACGGTGTCCTGCACGGTCTGGGTCGGAAAGCCGTACATCAAATAGGCGTGCACGAGAATGCCGGCCTCGGTGAACGCGGCGGTGACGCGCGCGACCTGATCGACCGAGACGCCTTTCTTCATCAGCTTCAGGAGTCGGTCCGACGCCACCTCGAGCCCGCCCGAGATTGCGATGCAGCCCGAATCGGCGAGCAGCTGGCACAGCTCCGGCGAGAACGATTTCTCGAAGCGCACATTGCCCCACCACGAAATCGCGACTTTGCGCCGTAGCAGTTCCTCGGCCAGGGCCTTGAGCATTTTCGGCGGGGCGGCTTCGTCGACGAAGTGAAAGCCGGTCTGGCCGGTTTCGGCGATGATCTGCTCGATCCGGTTGACCAGTTCCTTGGCCGATGCGGTTTCATAGCGCGAGATGTAATCCAGCGTCACGTCGCAGAAGCTGCACTTCTTCCAGTAACAGCCGTGCGCGACGGTGAGCTTGTTCCAGCGCCCGTCGGACCAGAGCCGGTGCATCGGGTTGAGCATGTCGAGCAGCGACAGGTAGCGATCGAGCGGCAGGCCGTCCCACGTCGGCGTGCCCCAGTCTTCGAATGGCACGTCGGGCTCGGGGAAGTTGATGTAGCGCACTTTGCCGCTTCCATCACCGTCGCGCACAAAGGTGCGCACCAGCCGTTCGCGCGAGCGCTGCCCCTTCAGGTGATCGAGCAAGGCCAGCAAGGGCCGTTCGCCCGAATCGAGCGTGACATAGTCGACGAAATCGAACACGCGCGGGTCGGACAGCTCGCGCAGCTCGGTGTTGGCAAAGCCACCACCGAGGCCGATGCGAATCTGCGGGTGATGTGCCTTGATCGTCTGGGCAATCCGGAATGCCGCGTAGACGGCACCGGGGAAGGGTACCGACAGCAGTACCAGCGTTGGCTGGTGACGGGCAATCGCAGCCAGCGTCAGCGCTTCCAGTACGTCGTCGACCAATGTCGGCGGCGCGGCGAGCGCGTCGGCGAGCGGGTCGAACGTCGGCTGGCTCATCGCCAGTGATTCGGCGTAGCGGACGAACTCGAAACGCGGATCGACCGCCTCGCGCAGGACGTCGGCAAGGTCGTTCAGATACAGCGTCGCCAGGTGGCGGGCGCGGTCCTGCATGCCGAGCGCGCCGAACGCCCATGCCAGCGGATCGCCGCCTTCGTCGTCGACGTAGACGTCGAGCGAGGAAAAGCGAGGGCCTTCAGGCAGGAAGTTGCGGCTGCAGATGCGGTGGCCGACGGTCGAATCGCGGCCTTGCAGAAAAGCGATGGTGGCCGAAATCGTTGCGTCGTAACGGTCGAACTGATCGTGGAACGAGGCAACAGCGGGCGAGCGCCTGCGCGGCGGGATGGTGTCGATGTGATCGCGCAGCTTGGCGAGACCCTGGCGCGACAGCAGTTCGAGCACCAGTGCCAGCGCCAGGTCTTCCTGAACCGCATCCACGCCCTGCTTGCGCAGAAACCCGGTCAGATAGGCCGTTGACGGGTAGGGCGTGTTGAGTTGCGTCATCGGCGGAATAAGTGACAGCACCTTGCCATGTGTCACGCCATCCGCGCCCGCGCCGTTCGATCTGATCATGCCTTTTGCCTTGACGTTCAGCGCCAGCCGGTCTGGCCGGCGCAACCTGCCATTTTGCCAGATTCACGCTGCATGTACGGCGTGGCCGGGCCGGGTGGCGAGCGTGAATCGGCACGTTCAACCGCGGTCGCGGGGGGGGGCAGGGGCGGTGAGCGCGCCGAGCCGAACTTGATCTGAGCGTCGGGTTGCCAGTCGACCGACGCCATCAAGGCCGCAGCAACACTGGATCGCGATCCTTCGCTGATCGGTGTTGCTGTAATAGTGCTTACAATTATAATGTTATTTCATTAAATTTATTGAAAGTTAACAGTGTTTCTGCCACTGTGTATTTGCCAATTGGCGATGTTGTTGTTCGGAAGGAAAGGCGAAGGATGAAGAATGGCGGTGCTGAGTAATGCAGCACAATGCGCTTGATTCATTTGCACGGTTATTGAATAAAGTTCGTTGCGTATTTTCTTGTCGGATGATTCTTGTGAAGTAATTAACGGAGAAAAATGTCATGACGCTTGCAATAAAAAACCCTGCTCCTGTGAAGAATTTATTTCCGGATATCGAATTTGCCAAGCTGGCTGCTGAAAAAATATCCGCCGCCATCGGGAGGCCTGTCACCGTCGAGGATGAGGTGACGCAGGACGAGCTGGATCAGGTCAAGGATTTCGTAGTACCCCAATCGGGGGAGCGGCGGATTGCAAACATTGCAGGGATAGGGTATTTGAAGAATCTGGAAAAATTCCTGCTGGAAAGCCAGAATATTGAAGTGCTTCCCGATGAACTGGCAGAGCTGACCAATTTGAATTTGTTGATTTTGACTGCCAATCATATAAGGACGATTCCGCACTGGATTGGCAATTTGACTGAGCTGACTCGCCTTAGCCTTGACAGCCAGGTGCCGGGGCTGAGTGGTGAGGTTCCCGAGTCCTTGGGGAAACTGACAAAGCTGGCGCACCTCTCTTTGCACAATAATTTCAAGCTGAGCGGAAAGTTGCCGGATTCTCTGGCAAAACTGACCTCGCTTGAAGGGATTCCGATTCAGACGAATGCATTTGAAGATTTGACGGTGCTGAATAAGATTCCGCCGACTGCGATTGTCAATGCGATTAATCAGTCCTTGGGCGAGGTCGATTTGGGGGCGGTGGCTGCAGATGGTGCTTTGCGTAAAGAGCTGCCGGTAATATTCGTGCAGGCTCAGACGGAAGGTGATTATTTGTACGAGCGCGATGGCATCAAGATCAGTAATCCGGATGCCGCGATCAGCAAGGATCGCCAATATATCCATCTGCCGACAGATAAGGTGGGTGATCAGGAGGTGACGTTGAGGTTTGCTTCTCACGCAGCCACTTCCATTACCTATAAGTATGCTGTCGAGTAGTTGCGCTTGGCCGGTCTGATGGCCGGGCGTGATTGCATGATTGGCTAGGAAAGCGAGAGAGGATACGAGGCGCTGGTCTTGCATCCTCTCTCGCTTCTTTTTCAAGCCGCGTCGCGCGACACCCTGCGCTGAATTCGGCGCGTCGATTGGCACGTACTTCAGCGGTATAGCAGGGCTGGACCGATGGCTGGCTTACAGCGATTCTGCCAGCAGCGCGATGAAACCCTGCACTTTCAGCGGTACAAAGTGATTGCGCGGGGTGTTGGCCCAGATGCCGTCGGTCAGCGTATAAGCGCCGAGCAGGCTGCGCAGCCGGCCGCTGCTAAGGTGCGCACGCACGTAATAGTCGGGCAACTGCACCAGGCCGAGACCGCGCAAGGCGGCGTCGACCAGCGCCGCGCCGCTGTTGCAGCGCATGCGGCCGGTCACGCCAATTTCGTGCGTGCGGCCTTCCGCATCCTTGAAACGCCAGGCATTCAGCGTGCCGACCAGACACTGATGGTGCTTGAGTTCGGCCAGCGTATGCGGCTCGCCGAACTGCGCCAGATAGCCGGGCGAGGCGCAGACGTGATGGGTGCGGCTGCCGAGTTGCCTGACCATCAATGACGATTCATCCATCGGCCCAAGACGGATGCCCAGATCGTAGCCGTCGGCAACCAGGTCTACCTTGCGGTTGTCGAGATTCAGCTCGGCGCTGACGCTGGGTTGAGCTTGCAGATAGCGGTGCAACAGCGGCGCGATCACTTGTTCGCCGTAATACACCGGTGCGGTGATGCGCAAATGGCCGGTTGGTCTATCCTGCGCTTGCGAGAGTGCTTGTTCGGCTTCACGCAGGCCATCGAGCAGCGGGCGGCAATGACGGTAATACAACTGGCCGGCCTCGGTGACGCTGACCTTGCGCGTGGTGCGGTACAGCAGCCGCGTCGCCAGCCTTTGCTCCAGCGTGGAAACCTGCCGGCTGATGTGTGCCACAGAGACCCCCAGCCGGTTCGCTGCGGCGGTGAAGCTGTGTGTTTCGACTACGGCAACGAATTCGGTTACGCCTTCCCAGCTCATGATTGTTTCACTGTGACAAGAATATCTTTCCATTTGGCCAGATTATCGATCGATCCGTAACAAATAGAATGACGTCATTCCCTGAATCTTCCGCCGAGGATGCCCCATGCCAACGATCCAAACGATGAAAACCCGTGCCGCCGTCGCCTGGGGGCCGAACCAGCCGCTGACGATTGAAGAGGTCGATCTGCAGCTGCCGCAAAAAGGCGAGGTGCTGGTACGTATTATCGCCAGCGGCGTCTGTCATACCGACGCGTACACGCTGTCGGGGATGGATTCGGAAGGCGTGTTTCCGGCGATCCTGGGCCATGAAGGTGCCGGCATCGTCGAAGCGCTGGGCGAGGGCGTCACCAGTGTCGCCGTCGGCGATCACGTGATTCCGCTCTATACGCCCGAATGCCGCGAGTGCAAGTTCTGCAAGTCAGGCAAAACCAACCTCTGTCAGGCGATCCGCGCGACGCAGGGCAAGGGTCTGATGCCCGACGGCACGACGCGGTTCTCGAAGGACGGCAAGCCGATCTACCACTACATGGGCACGTCGACGTTCTCCGAATACACCGTGCTGCCGGAAATCGCGCTGGCCAAAATCAACAAGGCGGCGCCGCTGGAAGAGGTCTGCCTGCTCGGTTGCGGCGTCACGACCGGCATGGGCGCGGTGATGAACACCGCCAAGGTCAAGGAAGGCGACACGGTGGCGATTTTCGGCCTCGGCGGCATCGGCCTGTCGGCGGTGATCGGCGCCAAGATGGCCAAGGCGTCGCGCATCATCGGCATCGACATCAATACCAGCAAGTTCGACCTTGCCAAGCAGCTCGGCGCAACCGACCTGATCAACCCGAACGAGTTCGACCAGCCGATCCAGGACGTGATCATCGCGATGACCGATGGCGGCGTCGATTTCTCGTTCGAATGCATCGGCAATGTGAAAGTGATGCGCTCGGCGCTCGAATGCTGCCACAAGGGCTGGGGCGAGTCGGTGATCATCGGCGTCGCCGGCGCCGGCGAGGAAATCAGCACCCGGCCGTTCCAGCTCGTCACCGGCCGTGTCTGGCGCGGCTCGGCCTTCGGTGGCGTGCGCGGGCGCTCCGAGTTGCCCGATTACGTCGAGCGTTACCTGCAGGGCGAGTTCCGCCTCGACGATTTCATCACCCACACGATGCCGCTGGAAGACATCAATACCGCCTTCGATCTGATGCACGAAGGCAAGTCGATCCGCTCCGTCATCCACTACGCCAAGTAAGCGCAATCATGGCCGATTCCCTGGAACTCATTTCGAGCAACCGCGTGTTCGGTGGCTGGCACAAACGCTACCAGCACCGCTCGACCGCGACCGGCACGGCGATGACGTTCGCGATCTATCTGCCGCCGCAGACGGCCGATGGCGCGAAGGTGCCGGTGCTGTACTGGCTGTCCGGGCTGACGTGTACCGATGAGAATTTCGCGACCAAGGCCGGCGCGCAGCGTATCGCGGCCGAGCTGGGGGTCGCACTGGTGCTGCCGGATACCAGCCCGCGCGGTGACGGCGTCGCCGACGACGATGCCTACGACCTGGGCCAGGGCGCCGGTTTCTACGTCAACGCCACGCAGGCACCGTGGGCGGCGCACTACCGGATGTACGACTACGTCGTCGACGAGTTACCGGCGCTGATCGAGGCGCATTTTCCGGTAACGCAGCAGCGCGCGATCAGCGGCCATTCGATGGGTGGCCACGGCGCGCTGATGATTGCACTGCGCAACCCGGGTCGCTACGTCTCGGTGTCGGCGTTCGCGCCGATCGTCAATCCGAGCGAAGTGCCCTGGGGGCAAAAAGCATTCGCGCATTACCTTGGTGAAGATCGCAATGCATGGCGGACTTACGACAGCTGCCATCAGCTGGGGCTGGCACTGGAGCGCTTGCCGATGCTGATCGATCAGGGTGAGCAGGACGGGTTCATGCCGGAGCAGCTGCAGCCCGACGCGCTGGCCATGGTGGCGCGACGGCAAGGCTGGCCGCTGACGCTGCGGCGCCAGCCCGGCTACGACCACAGCTACTATTTCATCGCCAGCTTCATCGAGGATCATCTGCGCTTTCACGCGCGCTATCTGGGCGCGTGAGGGCGATCGCAGGCCGTCAGTCAGCGCTGCTCGGCAGGGCGGTGACCAGCCGCCGAACGGGAAAAGCGGCGCTATCTGGCGGACGTTCGGCTTGGGCTGCGGCTCAATCCGTGGCCTCCTGTCGTACGGCGGCGTCGATCCATAGCCGTTGCGGGCCTGCCCCCTTGCTGGCCAACTCATCGAGCGGATTGCGCAACCGGCAGCGATCGATCGATAGGCAGCCGCAGCCGATGCAGTCGTCGAGGCTGTCGCGCAGCTTCTGCAACTGGGCGATCCGTGCATCGAGATCGGCACGCCAGCCTGCCGACATGCGCTCCCAGTCGGCGCGGCCGGGGGCCGCCGTGGCGGGCAGGGTCGCCAATGCCACTTCGATATCGGCAAGCGCGATGCCGACACGCTGCGCGACGCGGATGATGGCAACCCGGCGCAGCACATCCCGTGCATAGCGGCGCTGGTTGCCCTGGGTGCGGTTGCTGCTGATCAAGCCCTTGCTTTCGTAGAAATGCAGTGCCGAGACCGATACGCCGCTGCGGCGGGCGACTTCGCCGACGGACAAAGTCGGCGGAATGCCGGCCAGCTCGGTGGGGTGCGTCATCTTTTCCTTGACCTCAACCTAACTTGAGATTTTAGGCTGCCATTATTGCAGCCAGCCCGGCTGCGTACAACGGTTCAACGGAGCAGTCAGCATGTCCACCCAGGTCGCCGATCCAAGTTTGAGGTTTTACGCGGCGATGATCGCAGCCTGCCCGGCTGCAATTTGCGGAGCAACCCCCATGTCCAGCCAGATCGCCCCCCAGTCCTCGGTTTTTCGCGTCGATCGTTTCAGCGTGCCCGACGCAGCGCTTGCAGCCTTCATCGATCGCGTCGAACGTACCAATCGCCTGTTGGCGGGCTTGGCCGGCTGCAAACAGCAGCTGGTGCTGACGCAAGCAGGCGATCCGCATCAGGTCGTGACGCTGATCGAGTGGACGGATGCCACGGCGCTGGCAGCGGCCAAAGCCGTCGTCGAGCAGCAATATCGGGCCGAAGGCTTTGACCCGGCCGCATTCATGTTGCAGCTCGGCGTCAGCGCCGACATGCGCGTGTTTGACCGCATCTGAACCCGGCGGAGGAAGCATGCAATTCGAACTGCCGGGCATCATCCTGTTTACCGAACGCTTCGACGAATGCGTGGCGTTCTACCGCGACCTGCTGGCGTTGCCCGAGGTGTTTACCAAACCGGGGTTGGTCATGCTGCGGTTGGGCGGCGCCTATCTGATGGTCGAATCGGGCGGCGTTGGTCGCGGCAGACAGAAGCAGATCGCAGAAAATCCGACCATCCTGCGTTTCAACGTCCACGATGCCGCCGCTGGCGAGCTGCGACACAAGGGGATTGATGTCGAGGTATTGCGGCTCGATTGGGGTGTCGTCGGCTGCTTTAGCGATCCGGATGGCAACCGCTGCGAACTCAAGGACCACACCGCGAATTTTCGTGCGCTCGCGGGCTGAAGCGGACGCTACATAGCTACCGTATTAAACGCGGGGCAGGTCACAACGACGGACAATGCCAATCCTGCCTGCAGCCAAGGAAAGGCCATGTGCAGCCTGGACGTCCCCGTTGAACGAAGCCACATATGCGGCATGGAACAAGCCAGCGCGACATACTTGTTCAGATGCGCCGCATGAATGAAGAAGTGCTTCTGTTCCTCGAAGAGGATATTCAAGTGATCCATTCAGATGCGAAAACGCGCCTGCACCCATGCGCGGCAGCGCTTTGAAGGTCTCTTGTGATGTGCTCATTTCAGAGGGTCTAACGATTGGAAATCGCCGGATGGTTTGAAGTGCTGCTTTTTGACCGCCCGATGGATTGACGGGATGGCGATGCCGTTATCTATCATGCGAAAAGACAACCAGCCTGAGGGTTGGAATAACTAGTAGTTCAGTATTCTCGTTGAATCCAGAATAGAAGGCGCCAGGGCGGTTGATTGCTGAAAGAATGTTTTCTTTCAACCGTACGGGAAGATCTACGCAGGTGTTGCCGCCTGCGTCTTCGTTTGCCACGCTACCAAATACTGAATGCTCTCCTTGATTTGAAATAAACGGAGTTTCTCGCCAACCCATATGCCGTTTGTGTTTACTGTCGCGAGTGATTGAGTTGTCGTTTAGGAAAGTAATTTGGCCAATAGATATTTTTGTCGCGGTTTTCTCAGATAGTTCAAGCACGGCCACTCCGCATCCTTCGATGAAACCCCCGACGCGATCCCCGGTATAAACGGTTCTTTCGATTTCAAAAGATGCGGGGATATACGATCTGTAATGCACTGAAAGCACCTGCGAATACAAATACTCCGTCAGCTTGTATGCCGAAAAACAGGTTATGAGAACGAGGATTCCGAGTTTTAGCGGTGAGTGCTCATTACGCTTTATGGTTGCATCAGGCATGGTGACTTCTAGCGATTAAGCTAACAGACGAGAAAAAGCGTAGCTTTTGCGAGTCCAGTGAGCGAGGCAAGCGGTGTTGAGTGCCTTGTTTGGCGCATTCAACGGAGTTTTCCATTTAAAAATTCGCTGCCTCGGGCGCATGGAAGGCCTTGCTGTAGTAGCCAGACTGGTCGAAACAGCAAACCTGCTTCTTGCCGGATGCAAGCATGTCGCAGGCATCACCAATTCGTTTTGCGCGCGTCTTAAGTTGCTTGGCTGAAGTAATCCAGTGTATCCAGTCTACTCGTGCGATGGTGGTTGTATTGTTCCAGACTTCACGAGCCTCAGGAGTGGCTGCCAGTGCTTCCTGGAAATCTGGTGGGATGTCAGGCTCGGGTTCCTTCTTCACAGGGGTTAGCTCTAGCGTAACGATATCCCCAACGGCCGCGCCTGCGGCTTCGTGCAATTCTCTACTTATCTGCAGCCAATGGCTCAGCTGACCATCCGGCTCTAGGGTTGCCTGGAAATGGTGCCCATTGAGCGTCCCTTCAACTGTCGTCCTTCCTCGCCGCGGAAGCTGTTCACTTGCGTCTCTTGGCAATACTACAAACGCCCACGACGTATCATTACCAGGCTTTGCCGGACGAAGAAGCTTTGCTTCGAATCGGGATTTCACATTGATTGCTGTCATCGCAATTTCTCCAGCTAATACGCCTGACGTTTGAAATTGACCGGATGGCTTTGGCCAGTCCGGGTTGAATGAGATACTAGGCTTGATTGTTGATGAGTAGCGCTAGCCCTATGACTAGCAGTACCCAACAGACTCCGGAAAAAATAACCAAGGAACCGCTCCAAAAGCCTTGCATGGCTTCGCGAGCGTTTTCTGAACCATGTCGTATGCGTTCGTTCCCATAGCCCGCATCGTTCTGCATGATTATGCCAATGGTTATTAAAATTAATCCAACTATTACTCCTGCGCTAGCAAATTCTTTGCTTGAAGATTTATGGCTTGTAAAACAATAAAGTGTTGTTGCTAGCGCAGCCAAGATGTTGACTGTGATAAATCGCTTAAATCGTGACATGGTGCCAGCCTGATATTTGATTTAAGCGAGCCTGCGTAGGCAGGTCCGCTTAAAGGAAGAGGTGGGTGTCATGTGCGGCAGCGCGTGTGTATGGATTGGGCTCTGCCGGCACAGCTTATAAGTGTCGCGTCTCTGCGGGCTCCGTCCACCAGCTGTTGTCCCGCCCGTTGGCGTACTGAACAGGCGCTCGCAGGAGTTCCTCGGGCGGCGCATCGTCGAGTGTGCACAGCTTGATGGCGACATAGTCTCCGCCGATTTGCTCGACGTAGCCGCGGCCAAACGGGCGAACACCGCAATGCTTGCAGAACAAGTGATGCCCACTCTTTGTTCCAAACTGGTAATCGCTCAGATCGGACTCGCCAGAAAGCAGGCGGAAATCATTGGGTTTGATGATCGCGCTCCAGTTTCGCGTCTTCGTGCAGATCGAGCAGTTGCACTTTCCTGTGCCAGTGCTCAGATCGATGTCTGCCTCATAGCGTACTGCGCCGCAGTGGCAGCTGCCGTGGTAAGTTTTCTTCATGTATCTGCTCCGTAGTGAGGGGGATAAATCTTGAATGACGTCCAACGTTCAAAATAAACCGGGGCCGAAGGCCATCCGTCCGATGGAAGGGTTAGGCCGCACTCACATGAAGCTCAGCAATGAGCTTGGTCAATCGACGGCCTCGCGTTTCCAGCGACTTGGCTTCTTCAAGATGACGCACATACTTCAGCCGTAGCCCGAAGGGTAGTTTCTCGAATGCGCAACGTGCGGATGAGCTGGCATCAAGCGCACTCTTTAAGTCTGGTGGCTCCGGCACATCCCTTGGCAATTCGTCCAGATAGATGGCGACCTCAATGTCATCGCCTTCAGCGATTCGAGCTGCCGCTCTGTTTCTAGTGCTGATGCCGATCAGGCACAAGCCTCGCATTCGCGCGACGCGAGTTCGCCAAGTGTGGCCGTTGATCGTGACGGCGACGGCCGGCCTAGCACCACCGCCAAGAGATGCGACTGCTGCCTCCGGGAGTTCGATCGCGGTTGCATTGCCCGATGGGATGACTTTCGCTCTCAGTTTCATTGTTCCACCGAAGAGTCCTCGTGCGGCCTAACGTTTGGTTAAGGGGCTGGCTTTAGCCAGTCCCAGTGAGCGGAGCGAGCGATTTGAACCACTTGTTATGCCCACACTGGTGCCGTTGCAGCATCAAAGAAATTTACATCGAGCCCAGGTCGTTGAAGGTATGCACGCGCATTTGCCCTTGCTCGTGTATTTGCTTCGCTGTTTTCATCGCCGTAAATGCTCACAAAAACCTTGCTTATCTGGCTGAGTTTTATCTGAGCAAAAATATGTCTGTCATTTTCATCCATCGAGTGACCGTAGATGAATAGTGCCCCTTTGAGATTTCTTAGTTCCTGAAAGCAATAGTTAAGATAGGGGTTATGTTCGATTTTTTTTTGCTTGCCTTCATGGCTGGGTTCGGAAACAAAGAGTGGAAATTTCCCTTGTTCAAGATTTTCTCTGACCTGCTCGATTATGGTTTCACCTGCCTCAGTAAAGGCATGTTTCTTTATGCTTGAGCCGGAGTCGTATATGTGAAGCCCGCCGTGCAAGAAGTGTACTTCTTGGTTTGTACTGTGTCCTTCCCAGCGCCGCTGGGCTCGAAAGCCATCGTCGGTTCTGTAGTTTTCTGGCGGTAAATCATTTTTATTTCTAGACCAGTAAAGTAGTAGGTCGTAGTTGACTGTGAAAATTTGATTGAAACCTGATATGAATTTTCGAACAGAGGAATATTGCTCGTCCGTAACCTCATGCGGAAGATGCGGGTGCGTGTTAGAGATTGCAGTGATTAATGCCTGCTTTAAGTGCTCTTGATCTTCTTTTATCTGATTAATAGTTTCTCGTTCAACTCCATATGCCTCACAAACAGTTTCGGCTGCTACCAGTTGTCTCATGATCGCTTCAAAATCATAAGTGTTTAGGTTTGTGAATAGCGACCGAATTACTGCATCTCGTTGACCAAAATTTGCAGCTTCAAGAAGGTTGGCATAGTTAAATATTCTTGCATTCCATGCTTGAGAGAAGCCATTGGCTAACAAAAGCGAAGGTGTCTCTTCTTGATCAATGTTGCCTAAAGCTTCTTGGAAAGTCAGCACCTGATAGCTCCGATTGCATAACGTTTGAAATTAACCGGCGGGCGTTAGCCCGTCCGGGTTGAATGAAGTGTTAGGCCTATTTCCCTAACCGGACTTCTAGGTCTTTAACTGTAGCCAACCACTTTTCAGCGCCATTTTCTGACCACAGTTGATAGAGTTCAGAACTTTCTTTATGCCTTATTTTTAGTAAGACTTTTTTGGCTATAGGTGAGAGTTCAACAAGTTTAGGGGCTGATTGTAGTGCAAGCCATTTATTTAATTCTTGTGGCATGGCCGCATTTGCTTTGCCTCGTGCGGCTGCAACAACTTCGGCTGCCGCTACTGCAGCAGCACCTTGTGGTGCTTCAATATATTTGGCGTTGAGAGCTGATATTAACGTGGCGGAAACTATTTCTGCTGATTTTGAATCAACGCATTCAGCCACCCAATCGAGAGCATCATCATTGCCAAAGCTGTTTTCGCTCCAGGCTCCCGCAAAAGCATTTATTGAGATAAACATCAAAATAAATAGTGCACGCATTCGGTTCATTTATTTAGGCCTAACGTTTGACTTAAGCGGACCGCCGTAGGCGGGTCCGCTTGAAGGAAGGGTTAGGCGCGCGCATTGGATAGCTCATCGTAGGCCTCCTTGAACTCTGGCACAGAGAGCAGTTCTTCGATGACAGCTTGAACATTCGGGTCGGTATTAGCGTGACTACGGAGGGGGCCGGCCGCGTAGATCAACGCCTCATAGCGGAAGCCGGGCATGGCATTCTTCAATTCCATCAGGATTTGTTCGCGCTCGATGCCGTGTGCGGCAAAGCGGCACAGTACTTCGATTGCGTTACCCTGCGTCCAATCATATTCGCCAAAAGCAACCCTTCGAAGTACGGGTAGCGACGCCGGCCCGAGGTAGAACAAGACTTCGAATATCGAGAACTGCCGTGCGGCAATCCATTGCCCTAGCCCCGGAAACTTGTTCGCGACGTCCGCGGGAGGGCTATGTTCAGTGTGAAATTCTGCAGCGAGAAGTTCGATCGCGCTCGCTCCGATCGCTTTCGCCGTTTCGTGTGCTCGGCGCGAGAACTCCGGTGGATCTCCGATTGCCTCCGCAATCCGACGAATTTCGGTCGAGATCATCGAACTCTTCTGTTCCTTTGGCTGAGCAGAATGGCCAAATAGTTGACGGAGACGTGCGAACATGAACTTGAGCGCCTAACGTTGGAAGTAACGGGCAGCCGGAGCTGCGTAGCAGCGGAGGGAACCCAAAGTGTAGCTTTGGGCTGTCCGGTTGACCGAAAGGTTAGGCATTGGCTGGTGTTTCCGTAGTCCGCAGGTTTTCAAGTGCCTCAAATGCCAGCAACAGCTGAGCTGCATTTTCTGGCCTGTGCAAGTTGACGCCCGTTTGGGTGGCTACCATTTCAATAACCATATCTCGCTTAACTCCCAGTTTATTGGCCACGTGTAGCGCGCATGAGCGGGCGTGTGAAGCTCTATGCTCAAGCGGCTCCGTGGCATCTAGTAGCTTTTTTCGGTGAGAGCTAAACGACATTGAAAATACCTAACGCCGAGTTCAGCGGCAGTTTTTAAGTTGTGGTTTTATGGAATACTTTTGCGCAGCAAAACCATAAAACTGCGACTTAAAAACTGTCCAAGGAGCGCAGCGACTGGTGCTGCAACGACTTGTTAGAGTTTTTTAATAGAACCTAAAGCCACCAAATTAATATTACAAAATTTTTAAGCCCTAATAGGGCTTTCTTCTATGAAAATTAAGATATAGGTCTTTAAGAACTTCCGGCAAAGTATTCCAATACAATTCACTAGCACTTGATGACACATTCCAAAATAGATTTTCAACAAATGCTACGTCAATTGCTTGCTTTACATCTACGTCACCGCTAAGAAATCTACTGCTAACAGTTGAAAATAGAGCTTGATATTCTTTGGGAGGAACACCCTTATTCATTTCAATATTTAACGCACCTGCCAAAGCTTCAAACCAAGTGTACGAGTAGAGTTCAGACTTGAAGTCACCCCAGAGACGTATATATTCCTTTTCAGCCTTGGCAGATATTGTAGGAAATTTAGCTTTAATTTCCTCACAAAATTTATCTCGAGACATTCTAACTCCTTGCTCAACTCTAACGCCTAAGTTAAGCGGCGGGCGTAGCCCGTCCGCTTGAATGCCTGGTTAGGCGTCACTGTGGGCAAGTGGCAACCTTACGATTCGTTCTTGGTGCCGCCCAGGCTTGCTTCAGCAGCGAGCTCTCGGAGCGCAGCATGTGCGGATGGCAAGTTTGCGGCGAACGCTTGGCGTTCTTCATCGCTGGACATTCCGGCGAGTTTTTCATTCTCCTCGTCTGACAGCACGACGGTTCTGGTGTATTTCTTGCCCGAAGCCTCGTGTTTTAGCGACACGTCGAAGTCAAAGCGCGGCTTGTAAATTCGAATGTTGAGCTGTGAGCCTGTGATGTCGATCGGTCGCGCTTGCCCAGTGCCCACATCGAACCTGAGGAGTTGCATTGATTGTTTGAATCGATGCCCTTGAACAATCTGGAAATCGAGGTGGATTTGCTCGCACTCAGCGCGAGTTCGATAGCGAACTTGGGGCTCGGATACAAAGGTACGTTGCTTTGATAGAACGCCGAGACCGTGCAGATGGCCTTCCCAGAAATTTATGACGCTTGTCAGAACTTCCAGTAGGTTTCTCTCGGTCCCGTCCGAGAGCATGGCGACAACTGCCTTTTGGGTGCATCGGTAAACCCCCTCGGTATCCTCGTACTCGATAATGAGAAGCCTCTCCATGAGCTTCTCAGCATCGCTCACGAGTGGGGCGCCGTGTGGCGTGTTCTGAGAGATCGACTTGTGCTTCGCCGCATTCACTACATCACCAAGCAGGGCGTAGTCAGGGCACTGTCTCTCTACTTCCGTTCGTGAAGGCACGCCTGGCTTTGGAAGGTGCTCGCGGAGATGAAACAGTGTAGTGGCGGCGATGATCGCTTCTCTCAGATCGCGGCTGCGCCCGGCGACTCCGTCTTTGCTGGTTTCTCGATACGCGACGAACGCTGCGACTACGTTCTCGTGATAGTAGGCGGCAAGATCGTCGAACATTTGATGGTGCTCTCGGGAAAGGGGTGTTTGTGACGCCTAACGTTGAAACTAAGCGGGTGGACAAAGCGTAGCTTTGGCCAGTCCGCTTGAGTGAAGTGTTAGGGCTAACCACGGTGGCATACCGCAGGCTGCCCGCTTTTAAAGATGTTCAAATACAGAATGCAACAAACCGCAATGCTAAACCGGCTTGCATCACACAAGCGTAAACCAACACTAAATAAAACCATAAACGACACACGCGCAGTGTGGTGCAAACGGAAACGGCAGAACAATAAAACCAATGGTGCTTCAAACTACACAAAACCCAAACTGCAAATGCGGGCTTTTGGTGAATTGCCTTAGCCCTAACTGTAATTAGACACCCTAAAAGGTGTCTTGTTTTGCACCATGTGGTGCACTAAATCCCTGCGCGCGCCTGCAAGCCGCACGGTGCCCGCCTATAACGCTGTTAGTGCCCCCTAACAGTATGGACAAACACACCATGGCGGACGTTGCTGCGGCACCGCGGCTGCTCGATCAGGTTCGGGATCGCATCCGGGTCAAGCATTTCAGCTTGCGCACAGAGCAAGTTTACCTCGGCTGGATTCGGCGATATATCCTGTTTCATGGTAAGCGTCATCCGCGCGACATGGGCAAGGCCGAGATCGAGGCGTTTCTGAGCCATCTTGCGGTCGATCGCAACGTCACTGCATCGACGCAGAATCAGGCCAAGGCGGCCTTGCTGTTTTTGTATCGCGAGGTGCTGGCGCTGGAATTGCCTTGGCTGGCCGATATCACGCAGGCCAAGGCGCCGTCGCGCTTGCCGGTGGTGCTGACGGTGGCGGAAACGCGGGCGGTGCTGGATAGGCTGGAAGGAACGTGGGCGCTGGTCGCACGCTTGTTGTATGGCAGTGGCTTGCGCTTGCTGGAGGCATTGCGCTTGCGCATCAAGGATGTCGATTTTGCCCGGGGCGAAATCATCGTGCGCGAGGGCAAGGGCTTCAAGGACCGGGTGACGATGTTGCCGCAATCGGTCATTGAGCCGCTGAAGCTGCAAATGGCAAAGGTGCACGACTTGCACGCGCTGGACCTGGCCGCCGGCTTTGGCGAGGTGTATTTGCCGTATGCACTGGCGCGCAAGTATCCGAACGCCGGCCGCCAGTGGGGCTGGCAGTATGTGTTTCCGTCTGCGAGGCTGAGTGTGGACCCTCGCAGCGGCGTGACGCGGCGCCACCATGCCGACGAAAAGGGCATGCAGCGGGCGATGCGCGATGCGGTATTGCGGCTCGGGCTCGCCAAGCCGGCAACGCCGCATACGCTCAGGCACAGCTTTGCCACGCATCTGCTCGAAGCCGGGCAGGACATCCGCACCGTGCAGGAGCTGCTCGGCCATGCCGATGTCAAGACCACGATGATCTATACCCACGTGCTCAACCGGGGCGGGCGCGGTGTGTTGAGCCCGCTCGATCGCTAGGCCGAGCGCAGCCTGCCTTCCTTGCCGGTGTGTGGGCCGTTCTCAGCGCAGCAGGAAGCCGAGCACGCGGTCGATCAGCTTGCCGTATGGCGGCGCGAGCAGTGCCAGCCCCGAAAGCCGCGCCTGGTAGAACACCGGCCGCAGCTTCGAGAACGTCTCGAAGCCTTCCTTGCCGTGATAGTGGCCCATGCCCGATTCGCCGACGCCGCCGAAGGGCAGGTCGTGCTGGCCGACGTGGAACAGCGCGTCGTTGACCGAGACACCGCCGGACATCACCCGGCCAATGATGGTGTCGACGGTCGTTGCATTGTGGCTGAACGGGTAGATTGCCAGCGGCCGTGGCCCGGCGTTGATCCGTTGGATCACGTCGTCCAGATGGCGATAGCCGATCAGCGGCAGGATCGGTCCGAAGATTTCCCGTTGCATCAGCAGGCAGTCGTCCGGTGCATTGAGGACGAGGTGCGGGGCGATCTTGCGGCTGGCGCGGTCGAAGGCCGGGCCGTCGAGCAGTGGAATGACGCTTGCGCCGCGCACACGCGCGTCGTCCAGCACGTGCAGCAAACGCTCGAAAGCGCGTGGGTCGATGATGGCCGTGTAGTCCGGCGATTCGAGGCGCGGGTAGCGTGCTGTGACGACAAGGCGCGACAGCGCGACGAATTCGTCGAGGCGATCGTGGGGCACAAAGGCGTGGTCGACCGTGGTGCAGATTTGTCCGGCATTCGCGAACTTGGCGTACAGAATGCGCTCGGCGGCGGTCCGCAGCGGAAAGCCGTCGCAGACGATGGCCGGTGCCTTGCCGCCGAGTTCGAGGGTGACCGGGCACAGGTTCTGCGCCGCGGCGGCCATCACGGCACGGCCGGTCTGGCCCGAGCCGGTGAACAGCAGGTGATCGAAGGGCAGGCGCGAGAATTCGATGCCCACACCGCCGGTTTCGTCGAAGAACTGCAGCTTCTCCGGCGGGAAGTAGTCCGGCATCCGGTCGATCAGCAGCCGGGCGAGATGACGCGAATTCTCGCTCATTTTCACCATGGCCCGGTTGCCGGCGGCGAAGATATAGGTCAGCGGCAGCAAGCTGAGGTTGATCGGGAAATTCCACGGCACGATCACGCCGATGACGCCCAGCGGCTGTGGAATCACCCGGTTGTGCGCGCCGAGAAACACCTTGCGGTCGATGCCGCGCCGTTGCGGACGCATCCAGCGGCGCAGATGTTTCAGGGCGTGATCGATGCCGTCGATGACCGGGAAGACTTCCAGCAGCATCGTCTCGTGGTACGAGCGGTGGCCGTAATCGGCGCTGATCGCTGCGGCAATCGCGTCCTTGTGATCGCGGACGAAGCGTTGCAGCGTCAGCAGGTCGGCCCGGCGCTGTGCGTAATCGGGCGCCGGCTGATTCCGACTGGCATTGCGCTGTACCGCAAGCGTGGCGGCCAGTGGCCCATGGAGGGCGGTGTCTTGCGTCTCGGTCATCGACGGAGTCCTTGGATGGTCAGCGGGCGATCAGCGTTTTTCGATCTGGCAAGGCACAGCCGTCTCGAAGGCCGACGTCGACAGGTAGCGACCGCGCGGATAGTACTCGCCCATGTCCTTGGCCTCGTCGCCCGGTTTGCCGACATTCTGCACCGCGTGCTTGAAGTTGCCCGTTCCGAGCATATGCCGCAGCTGCAGCACGGTCACGTCGTCATCACCGGCTCCGTCGCCGTCATCGGCCATCGGCAGCCAGGCGATACCGCATTGGGCAATCGCATTGCGCGGTCGATCGGCGGCACGGCTGACGACGATGGTGTAGAAGCCGTCCGGGCCGACCGGAATATTTTCATCCTGGACACAGTCGTTGACGCGGGTATTGGCAAAGCCCTGGTTCGAGCAGAACGACCAGTAGCGCAGATCGCCTTCGCCCATCTTGGCCTCGCCGGCCAGCGTGCGCGGCGTCGTCGGTGCCTTGCCTCGAACGACAAAGACCTTGCCGAGCTTGCGGTTCAGGATTGTGCGGATGTACTGGTTATCGAGGTTGGGATAGAAGCCGCCCTCGCTGCGGCGGGCATCGGCTTGCAGCGGCTCGCCGGTATAGATCGCGTACAGCGCCTCGCGATCGAGCTGCTGGTACCAGGCCGGCGGATTGGTCGCCGGCGCCGCCGGGCCGCGCTTGGCGGCGGCCTTCAGCAGTTCCTGATATTTCTCCATCGGTACGGCCATTGCCGCCGGGTCGAGCTGCAGCGGCTGGCGCGTGCGCAGCGCCGGGCAGGCGTCGGCGCCCTTGAGCACCTTGCCGTCGGCCAGCGTCAGCACCGGTACCGGCAGGCCGACGCCGCCGGTTTCGTCCAAGCCCCTGTCGCCGGCGTAGATCCGGTACAGGATGGTCTGCTGGCCCGGGCCCTTGCCGTACTTTGGCGCGTGCAGCGTGTCGCGGGTTTCGCCGACGAGGTTCATACCGGTCTTTTGCGTCAAATCGGGTGTGCTGTCGACGACCTTGAGGCTGTAGCCGCGCGCGCGGCTGTTGCGGTCGGCACCGGTCAGGAAGGGGTTGGTCGAGCCGGCTTTGGGCTTGATCAGATAGTCGGCGACCGACTCGATCGGCCGGCCGGCCTCGTCATAGCTGATGAGCGACATATAGCGCGAGTGCGGGTACTGGCCATCGATGCTCAGTTTCGCACCCTCGGGCACCGTGAACACCGCAGCCCAGTAGAAGGTCGCCGCATCGGGGTAGGCGATATTGATATACGGATCGGCGCTGGCCGGGCCGCGTGCCCAGAAACAGCTGCGCGGGCCGGGAATCGGATCCTTGCCGGCGGTCGCGGCCTTGATGCCGTCGTTGACGGCCTTGGCCTGATCCCAGGCCATGGCTTGGCCACTGCTGGTGACGAGAACGGCCACGGCCGCCGCGCTGCGAATGATCTGTTTCAGTTGCATGTGTTTACCCTCTGGTCGCAAGGGGCCCGGTGGCCGAGCACCCCCAAAGCCGCCGCGGGCTGGCAGGCCCGCGGCGTACGCGTTAAAACTGGACGCCGACGGTGGCCTGAGCCGCGCTGCGATCGCTCAGGTTGTTGTACGTGCCGCCCCAGGTCGGCAGCCAGGCGATCTCGGCGGTGAAGGCCTTGTTGATGATGGCCTTGAGCGAGACGATGGCCAGCTTGCGTCCCTCGACGATCGCGCCGTCCTCGCTCCAGCCTTGCAAGTCCTGGCCGAAGAACACCGACGGCACTAGGGTGACGCCGCTGACGACATTCGGATAAATCAGGTTGGCCTGCAGCCGGTAGCCGTAGGCTTCGTCCGAAACATAGCCGGCGTTGGAGCATTGCACGCTGGAGCCATTGCAGACGCCGTTGACCGGCCCCTGGCCGAATACGTCCGAGCGGCGAAAGCGCACGGTGCTGACGTCGGGCAGGTCGGGCACGTTGCGGTAAATCGCCTGCGCGCCGATTTGTCCCTTGGCGGCGCCGAGGATGGAGGTGAATTTCAGATTGCCACCCAGTTGCAGCTGCACCGATTTGTGCCGCTCGTAGCCGTGGAAGGTTTCGCCGGGCGCCAGCGAATCGATCTCCGGGCGCAGTGGGGTCGGCGCGGTCTTGCTGGTGAAGCCGTTGAGGATGTCGATGGCGTTGTACTGGAAGGGCTGGTTTGGCCGGTATGCCAGCTCGCCGAACACGGCGGCGTCCTTGTTGAGCTCGGTGTCGAAGGAGAAGGCATACATGCGGATGTCTTCCGGGTACTCGGTAAAGTACTTCGGATTCAGATCACCCGGATCGCCCGGAATCAGCGGCGGCCCGTTCGGCCGTTGCGATTTGGTGGCGCTGTAATAGCTCAGGCGCGAGTGGAACTGGGTTGCGTAGAGGCCGAACTCGGTATTGAGCGATTCGATCTTCTGTTTCAGCGCCAGGCCGAACTGACCGGCGTTGGACGGATCGACCGTCTGCGCGCGCTTCACCACCAGCCCGTTCTTGATCGCCAAGGGGTCGGACGAATTGCCGATGGTGATGACGTCACAGCCCTCGGACACAAAATCGAGTTGCGAATAGAAGGTGCCGCACTGGTGTGGCGTGTTCGGCGTGAACGCAATCTGCCAGAAGGCCTCGACCGCGGTGTCGGGGGTGAATTCGGTGCGGGCGAACAGCGCCGGGATCGAGATCCGCGTTTCGTCGTCGCGCTTCACGCCGGGCCGCAGCTCGGCGGGGAAGTCCACCGGCATCAGGTCGCGCAGCCCGCCGAAGGCGTAATACTGGTTGCCCCAGTCGATGCGCTGCCAGCCGAGCTTCCACGCCACGGCGGTATCGCCGATCTGGTTGCGGCCAAACACATTTGCATCGTTGAAGACCATGCCGGAAAACTTCGAACGCGTCGCCGCGCCGCGATCCGACAGCGGCGTATTGGCCTGGTAGCCGTTTGTAGAGTTGCCCCAGGGCGCCGCGTCGTTGTTCAGCGCAAAGTCGTACCATGCCTTGCCGCTGAGTTCGGCGCCGTAGTTGTCGCGGGTGTAGTTCAGCCTGATCCAGCCCTTCAGCACCTTGTAGAAGGCATCGCCGCGGTCGTAGTTGAGGTTGGCATCGTCCTGGTTGCGGCCGCCGTTCGATGCATTCTTGATGCCGATCGTCGCCGCGTTCGGGCCATAGAGCAGCGACGGATCGCGATTCTCGATGCGGATCGACGTGCCCAGCGTCATCGCGCCGTTGACGGTGAACTTGCCGCCTGCATAGTCGAACTCGGCCGCCTGGGCCGCCGATGCCAGCGTCAGCAAGCCGGCCGCCTTCATCAGTAGCGGAATCGAATTCCGCAGAGTGTGTCTGTGACGCATCGTGTTGCTCCCCAATCTACTGCCTGTCAGTCCGGGGCGAAAACCCGGCGATCCTGCCCGCCATGTCTTGAGCGCTGTTTGAGCATTGATCCGATTGTGTCGAGCAAATATGTTGTGATTCAATGCGCACTACGAACAACTATATGCGTGGTGTGCATATCGATGCTGACGCGAGAAATAGAGTACTTCCTGCTGGTGTGTGCAAATCGCAACATCGCCCGCGCGGCAGATGACCTCGGCATGAGCCAACCCGCGCTGACTCGGGCGATTCAGCGGCTGGAAGCGCAGATGGGCGTCAAACTTTTTTTGCGCACGCCGCGCGGGGTTGAACCTACAGCCATCGGTGAAGTTTTACGCAAGAATTGTGAAAGTGCGCGCGTACTACTACATGATGCCGAGCATGAAATTGCCCAAATGGCTGCCGGCCAACTTGGCCACGTGCGGATCGGCATCGGTCCGACCATTGCCCGCCATATCGGCCAGCGCTTGCTGCCAAGGCTGATTACCGAGCGGCCCGGCGCGCGCGTGCAAGTGCATGTCGCTTTCAATGCCGAGCTGTTTGAACGGCTTGAATTGGGCGAGCTGGATTTTGTCGTCGCGGGTCTGCCGGACGTGTTGCCACCGGGGCTGATCGCCCGGCCGCTGATGCAGATCGACATGTGTGTCGTCGTCCGTACCGGCCATCCGCTGACGAAAATCATCGCGCCCAGCATGAGCGATTTGCGCCACTACCGCAGCGCAGCGCCGCGCCAGGATGTGCACGCGCGGCGGCTCGCCGAGCAGATCCTCGCCGAGCACGGGCTGGACCGAAATCACGTCATGGTCGAATCCAACTCGTGGGAAGCCATTCTGGAAACGGTTGCGACCACCGACCTGTTTACGCTGGCGCCATGGCACCGCAATTTCGAGGACATGTGGTCGGGGCGGATGCAGCGCGTCGATATCCCTGAACTGGCGCGCCAACAAAGCGTCGGCCTGGTGCTGCGCGAGGGCGGCTTTGTGTCGTCGCTGGCCGAGCGGGCCATGGCCTTGATCAAGGGGTGAGGGCGTTGCCGATGGGGGCCGATCCGGCGTCGTCCGGCCCCGGCACCCGTAACTCGATGCGAGTGGGACCACGTTGTGGCTGGCGGCGGCGAACCGGCCGGCAAGCACGGCCGGCGCAGGGATCACGCGAGGCTGCGCCGGACCCGGGCGGGTCGATTCAATCCCAGTGCGGCGCAAAATCCGGATTGGCGAGGCGCTCGCCGCGATCGAGCGCCGCGATGGCCGCCATGTCGGCGTCGCTCAGCGTCAGTGTTGTCGCCTGCAGATTGGCCGCCAGGTTGGCGCGCCGCGTCGACGACGGAATCACCGCAAAGCCCTGCTGCAGCGACCACGCCAACGCCACCTGCGCCGCGCTGACGCCATGGCGCTCGGCAATGCCGGCGATCGCCGGATCGCTCATCACCTTGCCGTAGGCGAGCGGCATGTAGGCGGTCAGGTGGATGCCGTTGGCGCGGGCGAAATTGACCAGCTTGCGGTTCTGCAGGAAGGGGTGGATCTCGATCTGCAAGGTGGCGATCCGTTCAGCGCCGACGGCGGCTATCGCCTGTTGCAGCTGGGCGATGGTGAAGTTCGACACGCCGATCTTGCGGGTCAGGCCCTGCTGCTGCGCTTCGAGCAGCGTACCCATGTAGTCGGCCACCGGAGTGGCATCCGCCGGCGACGGCCAGTGGATCAAGGTCAGATCGACGTGATCCATGCGCAATTTGGCGAGGCTGTCCTTCAGGCTGGGAATCAGCGCGTCGCGGCCGAGCGATTCGGTCCAGATCTTGGTGGTGACGAAGAGCTGGTCGCGGGCGATGTCGCTCTCGAACATCGCCTGGCCGACGTCGGCCTCGTTGCCGTAGATCTGCGCGGTGTCGATGTGGCGGTAGCCGAGTTCGAGACCGGTGCGGACCGAGTCGATGATGGTCTGGCCTTGCAGGCGGAAGGTGCCGAGGCCGATGGCGGGCATGGTGCTCATGGTGTGTTCTCCGTTTTGAGGTTTGATCAGCAGTCGGCGGTGGCCGGCTGCAGGGTCGGGGCGAGTGCGGTGCGACGATCGAGGCGGCCGCTGAGTACGGTCAGGCCGAAGGCGCCGAGCACGATCAGCGCGCCTATCCACGGTGTATGCATCAGGCCGAGGTGCTGGACGATCAGTCCGCCGACCGAGGCGCCGATCGCGATGCCGACGTTGAACGCGGCGATGTTCAGGCCCGAGGCGACGTCGACGGCGTGCGGCGTGTAGTGCTCGGCCTGCTTGACCACGTAGACCTGCAGCGCCGGCACGTTGCCGAAGGCGACCACGCCCCAGGCGAGGATGGTGGCGACGATCAGCCACTTGCTCGTGGCGGTGAACGTCAGCACCAGCAGCACGACGGCGAGCAGCAGGAAGATCAGCTTGAGCGAGGCGATCGGGCCGTGGCGGTCGGCCAGTTTGCCGCCCCACAGATTGCCGACGGCGACCGCAACGCCGTAGACCAGCATCACCAGGCTGACGGCGTTGCCGCTGAAGCCGGCGACGTCCTGCAGGATTGGCGCGAGGAAGGTGAAGGCGGTGAACGAGCCGCCGTAGCCGACCGCGGTCATCGCGTAGGCAATCAGCAAGCGCGGCTGGCCGAGTACCTGCAACTGTTTCAGCACCGGTGCCGGCGGCGTGTGGCGGATCGTGTTCGGCAGCAGCAGGGCGATGCCGGCAACGGCAATCACGCCGAGCAGCGACACGGCGAGGAAGGTTTCGCGCCAGCCGAAGTGCTGGCCGATGAAGGTACCCAGCGGCACGCCGGTGACCAGCGCAACGGTCAGGCCGGTGAACATGATGGCGATCGCACTGGCGGCTTTTTCCTTCGGCACCAGACTCGTGGCGATGGTCGAGCCGATCGAGAAGAACACGCCGTGCGCCAGCCCGGTGAGGATGCGGGCGACGATCAGCGATTCGTAGCCGGGGGCTTGCCACGCCAGCAGGTTGCCGACGGTGAACAGCGCCATCAGCGCCAGCAGCAGCGTCTTGCGCGGCAGCTTGCCGGACAGCGCGGTCAGGATGGGGGCGCCGATGGCGACGCCGAGTGCATACAGGCTGACCAGCAGGCCGGCCGACGGCAGGCTGACGTGCAGGTCGCCGGCGATGGTGGGAATCAGCCCGACGATGACGAACTCCGTCGTGCCGATGGCAAAGGCGCTGATCGTCAGCGCGAACAGGGCAAGGGGCATGGTGCTACTCCGCAATTGGATACTGTGAGGGGATGCCGTGAAGCGATGCCCCGAAGTGTCCCGGTTTTACATTTGCAGATTAAGATGGGTGTGTGGATAAGATATTTGATTAAAAATCAACAATGAAGACGACACTCGACGAGCTGCAAGCCTTTACCCGCGTGGTCGACGCCGGCTCGATCAGCGCCGCCGCCATCCAGCTCGGCCAGACTGTTTCGGGCGTCAGCCGCGCGCTGGGACGGCTGGAAGAGAAGCTCGAGACCACACTGCTGCACCGGACAACGCGGCGGATCGAGCTGACCGAGGAGGGCGAGGCGTTTCTGGCGCACGCGCGCGGCATCCTCGCCGCTGTCGATGCGGCCGAGGAACAGATCGCGCAGCGCCGGCAGCAGCCGGCCGGGCTGCTGCGCGTCAACGCGGCATCGTCGTTCATGCTGCACGTGATCGTGCCGCTGGCCGGCGAATTCCGCCGCCGCTACCCGCAGATCCAGCTCGAACTCAACACCAATGACCAGTTCATCGACCTGATCGAAGACCGCACCGACGTGGCGATCCGCATCGGCACGCTACGCGATTCGACCTTGCACGCGCGCTCGCTCGGCCGCAGCCGCATCCGCGTGCTGGCAAGCCCGGCGTATCTGGCGGCGCGCGGCACGCCGCAAAACGTTGCCGATCTGGCCGGGCACAGCCTGCTCGGCTTCAGCCGGATCGATGCGCTGAACCGCTGGCCGCTGCGTGACGACGCCGGCAACGACGTGCACATCCGTCCGGACGTGGCCGCATCCAGCGGCGAAACGCTGCTGCACCTGGCGCTGGCCGGCGAGGGCATCGTTTGCCTGTCTGACTTCATGGCCGGCGCGTCGCGTCAGCGCGGCGAGCTGGTCGAGCTGCTCGCCCATGAAGCGCTCGATGTGTGCCAGCCCATCCATGCCGTCTACTACCGCAATACCCAGTTGGCGGCACGCATCGCGTGTTTCCTCGATTTCCTCAGCGCCGAGATGCGCTGGTAGGGCATCGGCCGGGCAGGAAGGAATGCGCGGATGCTGTGCCGCTGGGCGCTGGCGGCAGGCGTTGTGTTATCGGGCCGGCCGGCTTGTGACCGGTCCGGACGGTTCCGGTCGGCAAGGCGGCCGGGTTTGAGGGACAATGCAGGGTTGGCGCGGCGGCAGGTCTGGCGTCTGGGAAACGAGGCAAGGGGAGCCGATGAGCGAGCATGAGCTGACACCGGGATTGATGGTGATCCACGGCAACCGGCCGGAAGCGCTGCGCGACGTGCTGGTGAGCTGGATGACGCGTCACCCGCTGTCGCCGCTCGATCAGGAGGTGATCCTGGTACAGAGCAACGGCATCGCCCAGTGGCTCAAGCTGGCGCTGGCGCGCGATGTCGCCGATGGCGGCTGCGGCATTGCCGCGGCGATCGACGCGCAGCTGCCGTCGCGCTTCCTGTGGCAGGCCTACCGTGCGGTGCTCGGCGACAAGGCCGTACCACTGCAGTCGCCGTTCGACAAGCCGCTGCTGGTCTGGCGGCTGATGCGCTTGTTGCCGGCGCTGCTGGCCGAGCGGGTCTTCGCGCCGCTGGCGCGTTTTCTCGACGGTGACGACGACCTGCGCAAGCGCCACCAACTGGCCGAGCGGCTTGCCGACCTGTTCGACCAGTATCAGGTTTACCGCGCCGACTGGCTGGCCGACTGGGCGAGCGGTGACGACGTCCTGAGCACCAGTCGCCACGGCCGGCTGGCTCTGCCGGACGATGTGCGCTGGCAGCCGCGACTGTGGCGGGCCTTGCTCGCCGATGTTGGTCACGATGCCGATGAGGGCGTCGAAGGCCGCCCCGAACACGACCCCGAACACGACCCGGCCGGCACCAGCCGCGCCGAGGTGCACCGGCGATTTCTTGCGCAGGCCCAGACGCTGGCGCAACGGCCGCACGGCCTGCCGCAGCGCCTGCTGGTGTTCGGCATCTCGTCGCTGCCGCAGCAGTCGCTTGAGGTGCTGTCGGCGCTGTCGCGCTGGACCCAGGTGCTGATGTGCGTGCACAACCCGTGCGAGCACTTCTGGGGCGACATCCTTGCCGACAAGGATTTGCTGCGCGCCGAAAGGGCGCGGCAGTCGCGCAAGGCGGGGGCGCCGCTGCAGCTCGACGATACGCTGCTGCATCTGCACGCCCACCCGCTGCTCGCGGCCTGGGGCAAGCAGGGGCGCGATTTCATCGGCCTGCTCGACGCGCACGATCAGCGCGAAAACTACGAGTCGCGCTTTATCGAGATCCAGCAGCGCATCGACCTGTTCGACGGCAACGGCGGTGCGACGCTGCTGAACCAGCTGCAGGACGACATCCTCGACCTGCGGCCGCTGGCCGAAACGCAGGCGCGCTGGCCGGCGGTGGGCGCGGGCGATGCATCGATCCGCTTTCATGTGACGCACAGCCCGCAGCGCGAGGTCGAAGTGCTGCACGACCAGCTGCTCGATGCGCTCGCCGCCGATCCGGCGCTGCGCGCGCGCGACATCATTGTCATGGTGCCCGACATCAACGCCTATGCGCCGCACATCCAGGCGGTGTTCGGGCTGCTCGATCCGCACGATCCGCGCTTCATCCCGTACACGCTCGCCGACCAGGGCCAGCGTCACCACGACCCGCTGCTGGGCGCGGTCGAAAAGCTGCTCGGCCTGCCGCAATCGCGGCTGGCGGTCAGCGATCTGCTCGATCTGCTCGAAGTGCCGGCGCTGCGTCGCCGCTTCGGCATCGCCGAGGACCAATTGCCCTTGCTGCATCGCTGGGTCGCCGCGGCGCGGGTGCGCTGGGGGCTGCACGCCGAGCAGCGCAGCCGGCTCGATCTGCCGCAGGCGTTCGAGCAGAACAGCTGGTTCTTCGGCCTGCGACGCATGTTGCTTGGCTACGCCGTCGGCAGTGGCGACGCCTGGGCCGGCATCGAGCCGATGGACGAAATCGGCGGGCTCGATGCCGCCTTGCTCGGGCCGCTGACGCAATTGCTCGAACGCCTCGATACGCACTGGCGCGCGCTGCGCGAGACGACCGGTGCCGACGACTGGTGCACGCGGCTGCGCGCCATGCTCGGCGACTTTTTCGATGCCGACGACGGCGAAGACGGCTTTACGCTGATGCGTCTCGACGACTTGCTGCAGCAGTGGCAGGACGCCTGCGCCGCCGCCCGGCTGACCGAGGCGCTGCCGCTGTCGGTGGTCCGCGACTACTGGCTGGCGCAGCTCGATCAGAGCAGCCTGAGTCAGCCTTTCTTTGCCGGCGCGGTGACCTTCGCGACGCTGATGCCGATGCGGGCGATTCCGTTCCGGATGGTCTGCCTGCTCGGGATGAACGACGGCGATTACCCGCGCACCCGCGTGCCAATGGATTTCGACCTGATGGGGCGCGACTACCGCCCCGGCGACCGGTCGCGCCGCGAAGACGACCGCTATCTGTTTCTTGAAGCGCTGCTATCGGCGCGCGACCGGCTGCACATCAGCTGGGTCGGCCGCAGCATCCACGACAACAGCGAGCGCCCGCCGTCGGTGCTGGTCGCGCAGCTGCGCGATCACCTTGCCGCTGGCTGGCAACTGGCTGGCGCCGCCGGGGATGATGCCTTGCTGGATGCGCTGACGATCGAACACCGGCTGCAACCGTTCAACCGCGATTATTTCGGCACCGATCCGCGCCTGTTCAGCTATGCGCGCGAATGGCGCGATGGCCTCGCCGGTACTGGGGAGCCTGCGCAGCCGGCCGTGCCGGCAGTCCGGATGCCGGTTCAGATGTCGCTGCTACTGGACGAGCCTGAAGAGCCGGTCTCGGCGCCGGGGCTGGCGCCGTTGGCGCACGGTCTGTTCAGACAGGCGCCGCTGGCGCCTATGGCCTGGGACGGTACGCTGAGCTTGCGGCAACTGGCCGATTTTCTGGCCAACCCGGTCCGCAGCTTTTTCCGCCTGCGCCTCGGTGTCTACTTCGAACTCGCCGATCCGGCCAGCGAGGACAACGAGCCGTTCGCGATCGACGCGCTGGAAAACTGGCGCCTGCAGGACGAACTGATCCGCGCGCAGCTCGCGGCATTCGACAAGGGCGAGGCGCGCGAGCCGGCCTTGCTGGCGCAGCTTGAAAAAATCGAACGCCGTGGCGAGCTTCCACCGGGCCAGTTCGCCGCCGTGCTGCGCAACGACCTGGTCGAGCCGATGGACGACCTGTTCGCACGCTACGCCGCCGCGCTGGCCGATTGGCCGCACGCGCTGCCGGATGAAGAGATCGACGAGACGATGACCGACCCCCGTGTTGCCGACTGGCTGTCCGGGCTGCGCGGCAACGACGCGGGCGAGCGGGCGCGGGTGCTGCTTGAAAGCAGCGGCCTGCTCAAGGACCGCGCGTACCGGCGCGACAAGCTGGTGCCGTACTGGGTCGCGCATCTGGCCGGCCACCTTGGCGGCGTGGCTTTGACCAGCGTCATCGTCGGCAAGAACGGCACGGTGACGCTGCCGCCGCTCGACCCGGACACGGCCCGCGCGCATTGGGATGCGCTGCGCGCCGCGTGGCAGGACGGCCAGTGCCGGCCGCTGCCGCTGGCGCTGAAGACGGCGCTGGTATGGCTGGCCAAGGGCGGGCGCGCCGGTGCCGAGCCGGTTGGCGACGCGGCCAAGGCCGCGCGCGACTGCTACGCGCTGCACGACCCGGACAACAAGCGCTTTGCCGAAATCGCCGAAAATCCGTATCTGGCGCGCGCCTGGCCCGATTTCGATGCGCTGTGGGCGGATGGCGAATTCGCCCGGCTTGCCGATGCGCTGCTGCTGTCCCTGCACGACGCGCTCGACGGCGGCAAGGGCCGTGCCGCCAAGGAAGACGCATGAGCCAGATTCCCCCGACCCTGAATGCGCTCGATTTCCCGCTGCACGGCAGCCGGCTGATCGAGGCGAGCGCCGGTACCGGCAAGACGTTCACGATTGCCGCGCTCTATGTGCGGCTGGTGCTCGGCCACGGTGGCGACGCCGGTTTCACGCGCGCGCTGAATCCGCCCGAAATCCTCGTCGTGACCTTTACCGACGCGGCGACCAAGGAGCTGCGCGACCGGATTCGCGCGCGTCTTGCCGAGGCGGCGACGGCGTTTCTGATCGATCCGGCCGAGGTCGAGGCTGATGCGGTTGGCGAGGACTTCCTGCACGACTTGCGGGCGATGTATCCGTCGGAGCAATGGCCGGGCTGCGCGCGCAAGCTGCAGCTCGCGGCCGAATGGATGGACGAAGCCGCGGTGTCGACGATCCACGGCTGGTGCAACCGGATGCTGAGCGAGCACGCGTTCGACAGCGACAGCCTGTTCACGCAGCGGCTCGAAACCGACCAGAGCGAGTTGCTGGCCGATGTCGTGCGCGATTACTGGCGCAGCTTTTATTTTCCGCTGACGGCGGGCGATGTCGCCATCGTGCGGCAGTGGTGGGCCGATCCGGACGGCTTGCAGCGCGATCTACGCAAGCTGCTCGAATACACCGGGGTGCTCGGCGCCGGCCGGGTGCCGGTCGAGGCGATCGGCCGCGCCCGCGACGAAGCCGCGCGGCTGCTGGCCGAGATCAAGGCGCCATGGCCGGCATGGACCGATGAGCTTGAAACACTGCTCGACGGCGCCGTTGCCGCCAAGGCAGTCGATGGAAAGAAAATCCAGCGACGCTATTACGCACCGTGGCTGGCGACGCTGCGCGACTGGGCGGCGGATTCGACAATTGCCCCTGACCTGAAAAAAGGGTGGGAAAGGCTGACGCCCGAAGGGCTGGCCGAAGCGTGGAAGGACGGCAGCCCGCCACACCATCCGGCGCTCGACGCGATGATCGATTTGCGCGCGCGGCTGGATCAGCTGCCCGATGCGCGCGCCGACCTGCTGCGCCACGCGGCGCGCTGGGTGTCGGAACGTTTTGCGCTGGAGCAGGCACGGCGCGCGCAAATGGGCTTCGACGACCTGCTGACCCGGCTCGATGCCGCCTTGCACGGGCCGAATGGCGCGCGGCTGGCCGAACTGATCCGCACGCAGTTCCCGGTCGCGCTGATCGACGAATTCCAGGATACCGATCCGCTGCAGTACCGGATTTTCGACGCCGTCTACCGCGTCGCCGATCCCGGCATCGATCGGGCGCTGATCCTGATCGGTGACCCGAAGCAGGCGATCTACGCCTTCCGGGGCGCCGACATTCATACCTATCTGCGCGCGCGCCGCGATACCGGCGGCCGGCATTACACGCTGGCGACGAACTACCGCTCGACTGCGGCGATGGTTGGCGCGGTCAATCATGTGTTCGGCCAGGCCGAAATCCGGCCGGCCGGCGCCGGCGCTTTCCTGTTCCGCGACGGCGGCGACAACCCGGTGCCGTTTCTGGCCGTTGGCGCCCATGGCCGCGCGGATGCCTTCGTCGTCGACGACGAGGCGGTTGCGGCCCTGAACTGCTGGTACGTCGACGATGCCGACGAGCTGTCGAAAACCGACTACGTGCAGCGTTTCTCGGCCGCCTGCGCCGATCGGATCGTGGCCTTGCTGCGGTTCGGGCAACAGGGCCGGGCGGGGTTTGACGCACCCGGTGTGCCGCGCCGCCCCTTGCGGCCCGGCGACATCGCCGTACTGGTCAACACCGGCCGCGAAGCCACGGCGGTGCGCAAGGCGCTGGCCGGCGGCGGCGTGCGCAGCGTCTATCTGTCGGACAAGGAGTCGGTGTTCCAGAGCCCGCAGGCCGCCGAGCTGCAGGGCTGGCTGGCCGCCTGTGCCGAGCCCGACGACGACCGGCTGCTGCGCGGCGCGCTCGGCACCGCGTCGCTCGGTCTGGGCTGGGACGTGCTGGACCGGCTGAACCACGACGAGCAGGCGTGGGAGGACCGCGTGATGCAGTTCCGCGCCTACCGGACGTGCTGGCGCAAGCAGGGCGTGCTGCCGATGCTGCGTCGGCTGCTGAACGATTTCGACGTGCCGCTGCGGCTGCTCGGTCGCGGCGACGAGCGCGCGCTGACCGATCTGCTGCATCTGGCCGAGATGCTGCAGCAGGCGAGCACACAGCTCGACGGCGAGCACGCGCTGATCCGCTTTCTGGCCGAGCAGCGTCAGGATGCCGGCAGCGGCAACGACGCGCGCAAGCTGCGGCTGGAAAGCGATGCGGCGCTGGTCAAGGTCGTCACCGTACACAAATCCAAGGGGCTCGAATACCCGCTGGTCTTCCTGCCTTTCGCCTGCGCCTTCCGCGCGACCAAGGCCGATGACTTGCCACTCAAATGGCACGGCGACGATGGCGCGCTGCACGTGGCGTTGCGCGGTGATGCCGATGCGGTGACGCGCGCCGACCGCGAGCGGCTGGGCGAAGACCTGCGCAAGTTCTACGTCGCGCTGACCCGGGCGCGCTATGCAACGTGGATCGGCATGGCACCGCTGAAGGGGCTGGCGCACAGCGCGCCGGGCTATCTGCTGGCCGGCGGTGACGCGGTGACGGCGGCCGATCTGAAGCCTGCACTCGACGCGCTGCGCGGTAGCAACGCCGACATCGCCGTGCTGCCGCTGCCGCAGGCAACGCAGGACGCCTACCAATCCGATACGGCGGAAACCGGCCTCGGCCCCGAGCGGCGTCTGCAACTGGCACCGCGCGAGCCATGGTGGATCGCCAGCTATTCGGGCCTGCTGGCCGGCGCGCTCGACGACGACGCGGTTGTCGCCACCGTGGCGCCGGCCGACACGGCGGCCGAAGACATTTTCGCCGAACGCCACGATAAGGATGCCGCGGCGCCGGTGCCGCTCGATGGCGGGCTGCATGCGTTTCCACGCGGCCCGGGGCCGGGCAGTTTCCTGCACGGCTTGCTTGAGTCGGTTGCTAAAGAGGGGTTCAAACAGGCGCTGGAAAAGCCGGCGGCGATGAACGAACAGATTGCCCGCCGCTGCAATCTGCGCGGCTGGCAACGCTGGATTTTGCCGCTGCAGGACTGGCTGTCGGCCTTGCTGGATACACCATTCAATCTGCCCGACGCCGCGCCGCTGCGGCTGGCGGCGCTTGGCCGCTACCGGCTGGAAATGGAGTTCTGGTTTGCGCTGCACGATGCCGACACCCGCAAGCTCGACGCGCTGCTGCGTACGCACACGCTGGCCGGCGCATCGCGGCCGCTGCTGTTGCCCCGGCTGCTGAATGGCATGCTCAAGGGTTTTATCGACCTCGTGTTCGAGCACGAAGGGCGTTACTACGTGGCCGACTACAAATCGAACTGGCTCGGCGGCGACGAGGCGGCGTACAGCGAGGCCGCAATGCGCGAGGCGATGCTGGCGCATCGCTACGACGTGCAGTACGCGCTGTACGTCTTCGCGCTGCACCGGCTGCTCAAGTCACGCATTCCTGATTACGACTACGACGTACACGTCGGCGGCGTGCTCTATCTGTTCCTGCGCGGCCATCGTGCCGTCACGCAGGGGCTGCACTTTACCCGGCCGCCGCGCGCGCTGATCGATGCGCTGGAGCGGTTGTTTGGCGGGACCACCGAGGAGGCCGGCGCATGATGTCCCGATCCGAGATGCTGGCGCTGTTGGCGCGCTGGGCCGAGCGCGGCTGGCTGCGCGAGCTGGATCGCGCCTTTGCCGTGTTTCTGGCCGATGAAGCGGCCGATGCCTCGCCCTTGCTCTTGCTTGCGGCGGCGCTGGCCAGTCATCAGCTCGGTCGCGGCCACGTCTGCCTTGATCTGCAGGCGACACTGGCCGACAGCAGCTTCGTGCTATCGCTGCCGCCGGATGGCGATGACGATGCCGGCTTGTTGCTACCTGCGGCGGTGCTGGCCAACCTCGATCTGGCCGGCTGGCAGGTGGCGTTGCAGCACCCGGCGTTGGTCGGCAACGGCGCAGGCTGTTCGCCCTTGGTGCTGGCCGGCGCGCGACTCTATTTGCGTCGCTACTGGCAGTACGAATGCGATGTGCGCGCGGCGATCGAGGCGCGGCTGGCGCGTACCGCCGAGCTGCGTGCCGGCTTGCCGCTGGCGGCGCTGAAACAGGCGCTGGATGCCCTGTTCCCGCCGGCGGATCATGCGGGCGCCGACTGGCAGAAGCTGGCGTGCGCGCTGGCCGCCGGCAACGCGTTCAGCATCGTCACCGGCGGCCCGGGTACCGGCAAGACGACGACGGTCGTCCGGCTGCTGGCGCTGCTGCAAAGCCTGGCGCTGGGTGGCGGTGACGCGCGCCCGCTGCGCATCCGTCTGGCCGCGCCGACCGGCAAGGCCGCGGCGCGGCTCGGCGAGTCGATCGCCGGTGCGGTGCAGCGGCTGCCGCTGGACGGTCTGGCTGGCGGCGAGGCCATCCGCGCGGCGATTCCGGTCGAGGTGACGACATTGCACCGCTTGCTCGGCAGCAAGCCCGACAGCCGCCATTTCCGCCATCATGCGGCCCACCCGCTGGCGCTGGATCTGCTGGTGATCGACGAAGCGTCGATGATCGACCTGGAAATGATGGCCGCCGTGCTCGCGGCGCTGCCGGCTTCCGCGAGACTGATCCTGCTGGGTGACAAGGACCAGCTGGCCTCGGTTGAAGCCGGCGCGGTGCTCGGTGAGCTGTGCCAGCGCGCCGGCGATGGCCATTACTGGCCGGTGACGCGCGACTGGCTGGCCGCGGCAAGCGGCGAGCACATTGCCGCGGCGCTGGTCGACGAAGGCGGCACACCGCTCGATCAGGCGGTCGCAATGTTGCGGCACAGTCATCGCTTTTCGGCCGCCAGCGGCATCGGCCAACTGGCCGGGGCGGTCAACGATGGCGATGTCGATGCGGTGCAGGCGGTCTGGACGCAGGGCTACAGCGATCTGGCCCGGATCGAGCTGGGGCAGGGTGATGCGGCATTGCGCGGGCTGGTCATCGACGGCGCGGCGGAACATTTTCTCGCCGACGGACACCGGGCTGCACCGGTGGGCTATCGCCACTATCTGCAGATCGTGGCCGAACATCGCCCGGCGGCGCATGCGAACCAAACGGCGTTCGACGACTGGGCGAGGGCGGTGCTGACGGCCCACGGCCAGTTCCAGTTGCTGTGCGCGCTGCGGCGCGGGCCCTGGGGCGTCGAAGGTCTGAATCAGCGCATCGCCGAACTGCTGCATGCCGAGGGCTTGTTGCCGGCGCATCAGGGCTGGTACGCCGGGCGGCCGGTGCTGGTGACTCGGAATGATTACGGTCTCGGCTTGATGAATGGCGACATCGGCATTACGCTGCCCGCCGCCGGGGATGACGGCGCAAGGCTGCGCGTTGCCTTCCCGGCAGGCGATGGCCGGATCAAATGGGTGTTGCCGAGCCGGCTGCAGGCGGTAGAAACGGTGTTCGCGATGACGGTGCACAAGTCGCAGGGCTCGGAATTCACCCATGCGGCCTTGCTGCTGCCCGACCGGCTCAATCCGGTGCTGACGCGCGAGCTGGTTTACACCGGCATCACCCGTGCGCGGCACTGGTTCATGCTGGCGAGCGCCGGCCCGGACTGGCAGGTGCTGAAGCCGGCGATCCTGCGGCAGGTGCAGCGCGCCAGCGGCTTGCTGGCCGAGCCGGACTGACGGGGGTGCGAGACGCATAGGTAGCCTCGTACATTCAGTTACATTCTATCGCGCCACCGGTTTGTGCCAGAACAGGACGAATTCCGCGCTGCGGTGGCGGGCCGACGGGTGAAGTGAGTCGGTTTCCGTTCGCCAGAAGCCGAAACGTACCGTTCCTGACCCGTTTGGGCCGGTGTTGGCCTTGATGTGTCGCGGTCTTAGCATGCGCCGAGTCTGTTCTCAGTCACGGAAGCCGCCATGCAGAAAAGCACCAAAATCGTCGCCACCTTGGGTCCGGCCAGCGACGATCCACACTTGCTGGAACAGTTGCTGAATGCCGGGGTGAATACCGTGCGGCTGAATTTCTCCCACGGCACCGCGGCCGATCACCTGGCCCGTGCGGCGCGGGTGCGCGAGCTGGCGGAGCGGATTGGCGTCGCTGTCGCCATCCTGGCTGACTTGCAGGGCCCCAAGATCCGCATCGGCAAGTTCGAAGAACAGAAAGTCACGCTGCAAGGCGGCGAGCGCTTCATCCTCGATGCGAACTGCAAGAGCGGTAACGCGACCCGTGTCGGCCTCGATTACACCGATCTGCCGAACGACGTTCGGCGCGGCGACCGGCTGCTGCTCGACGACGGCAAGATCCAGCTCGTCGTCGATGATGTCGCCGGTGGTGAAATCCATACGACGGTGCTGGTCGGCGGCGAGCTGTCGAACAACAAGGGCATCAACCGCATGGGCGGTGGCCTGTCGGCGCCGGCGCTGACCGCCAAGGACATGGAAGACATCAAAACCTGTGCCGCCCTCGGCGCCGATTTTGTGGCCGTGTCCTTCCCGAAAAGCGATGCCGACATCCACATGGCCCGCACGCTGTTGCGCGCCGCCGGCAGCCATGCCGCGGTGATCGCCAAGATCGAGCGCTGCGAGGCGGTCGACAACCTCGACAATATTCTGGCTGCCTCCGACGGCATCATGGTCGCCCGTGGCGATCTGGCCGTCGAAGTCGGCGATGCCGCCGTACCGGCTTTGCAAAAGCGGATGATCCGCGCGGCCCGTCGTCACCACAAGCTGGTGATCACGGCGACGCAGATGATGGAATCGATGATCAGCAGCCCGGTGCCGACGCGCGCCGAGGTGTCCGACTGCGCCAATGCGGTGCTTGACGGTACCGATGCGGTGATGCTGTCGGCCGAATCGGCATCCGGTCGCTATCCGCTCGAATCGGTGCAGGCGCTGGCGCGCACCTGCGTCGAGGCCGAGCGGATGCAGGACGACGTGCTCGAGCACGAATTCGCCGGTACCGGCCGGCTGGCGCTGCCCGAGCAGACGATGGCGATGTCGGCGGTCTACGCGGCCCGCCATCTGGAACTGAAAGCCATCATCACGCTGGCCCCCGATCGTGCCTCGCTGCTGTGCCTGTCGCGCTTTACCGCGCGCGTCCCGGTATATGCGGTGACGAGCTGCCTGCAGACCTACCGCCATCTGGCGTTGCACCGCAATGTCTTTCCGGTGTTGCTACCCGCCACCAAGGCGTGCGACGCCTTGACCGAGGCCAAGCTGCAACTGCAGCACCGCGGACGCTTGTCCGGCGGCGACATGGTCGCGGTCTTGCAGTGCAGCCCGGGCAGCTCGCGTGCCGACAGCCTGCAACTGCTCCGCTGCGCATGAAATCCGACAGGGCGTCGCGGCGATCAGAACCGCGACCCGACCAGGCAATGTAGCCGAAGGACGCATTGCAGCTTCTCGACTGAAGCTAAATTCCTCCACCGAGTTTGCCGACCCCTTGTGGGTCGGCTTTTTTTTGCCCGTTTTCGCGGCCCGAGTTGGTCGGGTTGCCACGAATTCCGGCACAAATTACGTAATTACAATTGGTTACATACGGACACTGCACCGCAAATGTGCCGATTCATCCCGCGTCGGAACGATGTTGGTGCCGGCAAGCAGGAGACGGGTCAAACCGGCCCGCACCAAGGTGCCGTAACGGTCGTTTTTGACTCAAATAGGGCTGAATTGCCTCGATTTTTCAAGGCCTTAGGATGGGCTCATGCATCTGCCGCGAACCATTCTGGCGCATGTGAACCGGCAAGGCTGAAACCGCGCCACGCGTGACTACGTAGCGCCGTACGAGGGCCCGACTTGGGGGCCACGACAAATCGAGGAGTCAAACATGTTGTCATTCTTCAAAACCCGGCCGGACCAACCGGCCCTGGACCGTCCCCCCGAGGAAGTCCGTTCCATCTACAAGAAGATGCAGTGGCAGGTGTTCCTGGGCCTGGTCTTCGGCTATGCAATGTTTTATGTGGTGCGGCTGGTGCTCGGCGTCGTCAAGAAGCCGATGCTCGACGCCGGTGTCGTCACCGTCGAAGAACTGGGCCTGATGGGCTCGGCCTTCTTCTTCACCTACGCCTTCGGCAAGTTCTCCAACGGCTTCCTGTCGGACTATGCGCACATCGGCCGCTTCATGTCGGTGTCGCTGGCGCTGTCGTCGATCTGCGCCATCATCATGGGCATGAACGTCGCCGGCATGTTCTTCGTGATCTGCTGGGCCGTGAACGGCTGGTTCCAGTCGGTCGGTTCGGCGCCGTCGTGCGTGTCGATCTTCCAGTGGTTCTCGCCGACCCAGCGCGGTTCGCGTTACTCGATCTGGGGCAGCTCGCGCTCGCTGGGCGAAGCGATCACCTGGATCATGACGTCGTCGCTGGTGGCCTTCCTCGGCTGGAAAGCCGGCTTCATCGGCGCGGGTATTGCGTCGCTGGCTGCCGCGCTCGGCATGTATTTCCTGCTCAAGGATCGCCCGCAGACCTACGGCCTGCCGGACCCGGCGTCGGCCTTCGGTGAAGAAGCCGAGGTCAAGAAGCAGAACGACCCGAAGGAAACCCGTCGCGCCCAGCTGTTCATCCTGACGCAAAAGACCGTGTGGCTGATCGCCTTCGCCTGCGCCGCAATGTACGTGACGCGTTATGCGATTACCTCGTGGGCCGTGCTGTTCATGCAGGAAGTGAAGGGCTACAGCCTGCTCGATGCCGGCTTCGCGATGACCGCCTACCCGACTGCCGGTATGGTCGGCGCGATCCTCTCGGGCCTGGTGTCGGACAAGATCTTCAAGGGTAACCGTCACATTCCGACGCTGCTGTACGGCCTCGTCAACCTGGCTGGCCTGGCGCTGATGTTCTGGGGTCCGAACAACCGTATCGTCGACGCCGTCGCACTGAGCATGGTCGGTTTCGCCATCGGTGGTCTCGTGGTCTTCCTTGCCGGCCTGACGGCTTGCGATCTGATGCCGAAGAATGCAGTTGGTGCGGTCAAGGGTTTCATCGGTCTGTGTTCTTACCTCGCGTCGTCGATGCAGGAATACGTGTCGTCGAAGCTGATCCGCGTCACCGAAGTGGCTGGCGTCAAGCACTACGATTTCGGCGATGTGCACATGTTCTGGTTCGGTGCTTCGGTCGTCTCGCTGCTGCTGGCGCTGACGGTGTGGAACGCCAAGAAGGTGGTGTCGATCGACGAAGTCAAACCGCAAGAAGCAGGCCTCCCGGCCAACGCGGCGAAGCAAAAGTCGTAATTCAGCCGGCTAAAACTGTCGCAGTACTAAAACCCACAGGGCGCACCCTGTGGGTTTTTTCCGTTCTGTGGCATCCGGCGTTGCTTTGGGTTCCGACGCGGTTGATCCGCACGGAGTCTGCTCAGCCCAGATCACCCGTTCTGACGTCAGTCACCACGCCACGGGTCTAGCGCGCCCCTCCCGCAAATCACAATCGGCGGCATACTGAGGGAGCGATGAGCGAGGGCGATGTTCCGTCCCGAAACAATCAGGAGAAACAAGATGGTCGCCAAGAATACGATTTGTCTCTGGTACGACGGTACCGCGCTGGAAGCCGCCGAGTTCTACGCCCGGACGTTCCCGGACAGCGCGGTTGGCCCTGTTCATCGCGCGCCCGGCGACTATCCCGCGGGCAAGCTGGGCGACGTCCTGACGGTCGAGTTCACGGTGATGGGTATTCCTTGTCTCGGCCTGAACGGGGGTGCGGCGTTCAAGCATAACGAGGCGTTTTCGTTCCAGGTCGCGACCGACGATCAGGCCGAAACGGACCGTTTGTGGAACGCGATCGTCGGCAACGGCGGTCAGGAAAGTGCATGTGGCTGGTGCAGGGACAAGTGGGGGTTGTCGTGGCAGATCACGCCACGCGCCCTGACCGCCGCGATCATCGACCCTGACCCGGCCGCGGCCAAGCGCGCTTTCGAAGCAATGATGAATATGGGAAAGATCGACATCGCAGCGATCGAAGCCGCTCGGCGCGGCTGACGTCCGGTAGCGGCCCGGCCGCGCTCGCTGTCTCGCTGCGCTCAGCATCGAAATCGGCGAATTGATCGCGAGCCATCCGGGCTGCTGATCATATCTTTCAGCGTTCGCGATCGACGCGTTTTCGCTACAGGCCGCGTTGCTTGCGCGGAGTAGGTATGCCGGTGGCGGCTTTGCGTTGGGTAGTTCTGGTGCTTACTTGAGATGGCGGGTAACAGTCAGTCATGCACTATCCTGCAGGGGCCTGCGGGATGCGGTGCCAGCCCGGTACTGCACGGCGCGGCTTATGGAACCGGAGATACGATCTCATGCAGCAGCGCTTCAGTAAGAGCAGGTGGTTATCCCGCCTGAACAGCCAGATTGTCGCGGCCATGCTGGCCGTTTCCGTCTCGGCGCCGGCCTTCGCCGTGCTGGCCGGGACTGCGCCGACGGGCGGGTACATCACCGACAGCCAGGGCAGGGCCTTGATTCTGCATGGCCTGAATACGTCCAGCTATTCGAAGAACCGGGCCGACGGCATGCCGCAGGTTACGGCGACGGACATCGCGGCCGAAAACGCTGGTCTGGGCACCAATGCAGTCCGCCTGCTGATTTTCTGGGGGTTGGTCGAGCCGGCGCCGGGCGTGTACGACGACGCGTATCTGGCCAATGTGGCGACGCGGGTGAACTGGTATCAGGCCGCCGGCATGCATGTGCTGCTCGATATGCATCAGGATCTGTATGGCCCGGCCGTGACGATGCAGCCCGGCTCGGTCAACGGTGCGCCTGCATGGGCGACGTATACCGACGGCCTGCCGTACACGCCGCAAAGCAATTTTGCGCTGGGCTATCTGCAGCCTGGCGAAATGCGCGCTTGGGACAACTTCTGGGGTACGACCGGCACGCATCCCGAGCTGCGGACGCACTATGCCGCGGCTTGGCGGCATGTGGCCGCCTACTTCGCCGCTAACGACGCCATCATCGGCTATGACCTGATGAACGAACCGTGGGGCGGGAGTCTTCAGTCCGCGACGTTCGAACCGACGGTCTTGCTGGCAACCTATCAGGCCGTGATCAACCAGATCCGCAGCGTCGATGCCGACCGCTGGATCTTCGTCGAGCCGTCGGCCTTTCCGATCAACCAGGGCCTGCCGACCACGCTGCCCAAACCGTCCGACCCGCGTGTCGGCGGTCCGCGCATCGTCTACGCGCCGCATCTGTATCCGCCGACGCTGGAAACCTATTCGGCGACCGGCTCCTACACCGGCCTGAACGTCATTCCGATCAATCTGCTGCTGACGACCTGGACGACGCTCAATACCACGACCGCCGCGCTGTGGAATGCGCCGCTGGCGATCGGCGAGTTTGGCGCCATCAATTACACGGCGCCGGGCAACACCGGTTACGTCGACAAGATCGTCGGCATGGCGGATGACATCGGTGCAAGCTGGTTCTGGTGGTCCAACGATCACGGCGCAACCGGGCCGTATCAGGGCAATGGCGTCTTCAACGGTCTCGCCCCGTATCTGTCCCGTCCTTATGTGCAGGCCGTGGCCGGTACACCGCAGCGGCTGGATTTCGATCCGGCCAGCGGCCGGTTGCTGGCGCAATTTGCCAACAAGGCCGGGGTGACGGGCACGACCGATTTCTTCTTGTCGCCCACGGTCTACCCGAACGGCTACACCGTGACCACGACCGATCCGGCCGGGACGTGGAGCGCGAGTTATGACACGGCCCGGCACGTACTCTCGATCACGGCGGATCCGGCCAGCGTCAATCACAGCTATACGATCACGCCGGTGCCTTGACGCACAGCGGATGCGTGACCGCGATTGCGGTGCGCGGCGATCGTTGAAACAACAACGGCCCTTTGCAGGGCCGTTGTTGTTGGCAGCGCAGTGAACGTTCAAGGCGTGCCGGTGAAACCCGTCGCTTCCAGATAGGTGTTGCTGCCGATCGGCAGGTTCAGCGGCAGGCTTAGCAAGCTGGAGATGGTCAGCTTCAGTCGCTGGCCGGCGAAGTTCGCTGCGTTGGTCACCGGGATCGACACGGTTTGCTTGCCGCCCGAGCAACTGCCCAGTAGCTGCGAGGTACTGCCGAGCGTGCTGGCATTGCCGCCATTGGTATCGGTTTTCGCCAAGGTGTAGCTGGCCAGCAGGTTGATCGAGCACGGAATCGAGAGCTGGAAATTGCTGCCGGCCGGGAAGGAACCGGTTAGTACCGGATTGCTGAGCCACGACTGCGGGCCGAGCAGAAGCGGGCCATTGCCGGCGGCTGGCGCGGTCTGGTTCATGGTGTGGCCCCCGGCAGTACCCGGGATGTCGCTGCCGTGCAGATAGAAGCGCAGCGTGTGCGGTGCCGGCGGCGCCGGACGGGTGGCAATGGCGAGGCCGTACGCACCAAGCGGCTTTGTGTCGACCAGGGTCTGGCTGGCGGTATCAAATGTCAGCAAGGTATTACCATCGTCGCCGGCCCCACCAAAGCTATAAACCTTGCTGCCGGTGCTCGAGGTCGCAAACGTTCCCAGTGTGTTGTTTCCACTCGTCACCGGGATTTGTTTGACGATGTCGCCTGTTGCCGCGTTGACCACCAGTGCGCTGCCGGTGTCCACTGCCCCGGTGTAGAGGTATTGGCCGCCCTTGGTGAGGGCTATGCCATACACCCAATAGAGCAGCGGCGACGAGAACGTCGCAGAGACGGTATTGGTCGAGGTATTGATCACATCGATCGGACCCGGGCCGGAATATAAGCGAGCGCCATCGTCCGATAGCGCCAGCGCTCGCGGCTGTGTGGCCGTAAGCGCGATATCGGCCAGGATGGCGCCATTGCTGGTTGACACGACTTTCACCACTTCCTCGGTCAGTGCATACAAGCGTGAGCCGTCCGGGCTGATCGCAAGGTCGCGACGGGTCACGCCCGGCGTGGCAAAGGTTTGGGTGACCGACAGCGTCGCGGCATTGATCACCAAGATCTGCCCCGCGTCGCTGGCGATATACAAGGTCTTGCCATCCGGAGAGAACGCCGGGCGGCTGCTATGGTTGCCAGGCAGGCTGAGCGAGCCGGGTTTCAGCGCCAGCGGTGATGTTGCCAGTGCATTGAGCGTGTTGCTGTTGTCGACTGCATAAAGCGTCGCGCCATCCGGAGCGACCGTCATGTCGTAGGAAAACCCTCCCGGTAGCGTAGCCACTGTGCCAGTGATTTGACCGCTTTCCTCGTCGTAGGCGGTGATGCCCAAGTTGGTCGACACATAAAACGACTCACCGGCGCCGGCGACTTGTGCGGTGGCCGCCATCAGCACCAACACGGCAGAGCGTAACCAGGCCAGCGTTTGCCCCGGTTGCGGGAACGTCCTCAAATTTGGTCTGCGCATCTGATATTCCTTTCTGAACCCGATCTGCGAGAGATCTTTGATGGGTGGTCTGCGAAAGTCGCCCGTGTGCCGTTTTGGTGCCGATTCCGGCGCCAGCCCCTGGGGCATCGGGCATGTTATTTACAACAGCAGTCTCTAATGTACGGAGATGTCGCAATACATACTAAGAAAGTAAATAAAAACTTCAATGAAAAATTTGAGAAAGATATTTTTAAAATGGGGACTTTGGAAAAGCAGGGTACGGCGAGTACGGCTTGCACCGTTACCGGGTGCCAAACGATCGGCAGGTAAGCGCGCGTCGGCCGTGCGAAAAGAAGGATGGGAAGTGCTGTTTGCATGCGGTTGCGGCAATGAAAAAGCCCCGGTAGCTGCCGGGGCTTTGATCGGGGGCTGAGTCCGTTTCGGGACTTGCCGCGAGTCCGGGGCTAGCCGGATTTCTTGAACTCCTCTTTCGCGAGCCCGTGTTTCTTCATTCGCAGATAGAGTTTTTTGCGCGGGATGTGCAGGTAATCGGCTGCCTCGCTGACCCGGCCCTGGAACAGGCTGAGCGCCTCCTCGATCAGTGCCTTTTCGAAGGTGTCGATCTGCTCGTCGAGCGAATCCTGATCCTTCTGCACCTTGATCGTCCGGCCCAGCCCTTCGAGCCGCGCCAGGCCGATTGCGTACATATCGGCGACATTGCGCAGCTCGCGCAGATTGCCCGGCCAGTCACCCTGTTGCAGCTTGTCGAGAAACGGCTTCTTGATCTCGGGCCGCGGCTTGCGCAGGCGCCGGCAGCTTTGCAGCACGAAATGGCGGAACAGCAGCGGAATGTCCTCGCGCCGATGGCGCAGCGGTGGAATGGTGACCGTGGCGGTCGACAGCGCATAGAAGAGGTCGGGGCGCAGCCGGCCGTCGTTGACCGCGCCGACCGGATCACAGGCGCTGATGGCCAGTGTCCGCACCGGCTTGCCCAGGCGGCTGCCCGGGTCGGATTCCAGCAGCCAGCTGCACAACTGCGCCTGCAGTTGTTGCGGCAGTGCTTCGGGATGGCTGATCAGCAGCGAGCCACCCTGTGCGGCATCCCAGTACAGCTCGCGCCAGCGGTGTTCGTCCTGCGTGCCGAGCAGTTCGGCGTCGAGGCGGATCAGCGGGCCTTCGGCGTTGCGGCCGAGGTGATGCAGCTGTTCGGCGATCGTGCGGCGGCCGGTGCCGGCCTCGCCGACGATGAACACGGCGATGTCCGAGCCGGCCAGTTGCATCAGCCGGTCGCGAGCCTGGGTCATGGCCGCGCTCTTGCCGAGCAGGCGGATGCCGAGTTCGTGCTTCAGGAACGCCCGGTTCTCGATGATTTCGCGCCGCAGGTTCAGCGCCCGGTGCACGCTGTCGATCAGCGTCTCCGGTGCGACCGGTTTTTCGAGGAATTCGAATGCGCCGGCGCGCACTGCGCGGATGGCCATCGGAATATCGCCGTGGCCGGTGATCAGGATGATCGGCAGTTGGTCGTCCTGCTGTCGCAGCCGTTCGAGCAGCTGCTCGCCGTCCATCTCCGGCATGCGTACGTCGGTGATGACCACGCCGGGCCAGTCCGGCGGGATGGCCGTCAGCGCCCGCTCTGGCTCGCCAATGGCGTAACACGGCAAGCCGCTCAGCGTCAGCAGCTTCTGCGCCGACTCGCGGACGTCGGCGTCGTCATCGATCAACAGGACGACGGCGTGATCAATCAGCATGGTGTGTTTCCATCGATAAAACGAACATGGCGCCGCCGGCGAGTGCGCAGGCGGGCCGGATTTCGGATCTGCATTCGTCGGCCAGTGTCCGGCAAATGCTCAGGCCCAGTCCGAGTCCGTCGGATTTGGTCGTAAAGAAGGGCTGGAAAATGTCGTCGCTCTGATCGAGCGGCAGGCCGGCGCCGTTGTCGCTGATCAGCAGCGCGACCCGTTCCGGCGTGACGAACAACTGGACGTCGAGTCGCGGGTCGGCGTGGTCCTGCAAGGCGTCGAGTGCGTTGCCCATCAAATTCAGCACGATCTGCTCGAGCCGGACGATTTCTCCGTTCACCAGCACGCCCGGCGGGCAGTCCAGCGTCAAGTCGACGCCTTGCTTGCGGATCCGGCCGCGCAGCAGTTCGGCGACGTCGAGCACAACCTGGCTGATGTCGACGGCGTTCAGCGTTGGCGACGGCGGCGCGGCACGGCCGATGGTCCGGTACGAGCGGATCAACCGCGCCATCCGGTCGAGTACCTGATTGCTCTGTTGCAGCAGCTCGGCCAGCTCGGCGTCGCCCTGCGCCGATGGTAGCCGGCGCGCCAGAAACTGGTAGTTGACCAGCGCCGCCAGCGGCTGGTTCAGCTCGTGCGCGAGGCTCGTCGTCGTCTGGCCGAGTACCGCGAATTTGGTGGCCTGCAGCAGGCTGTCCTGCGTGCGTTTGCGCTCGTCGATCTCGCGCCGCAGCGCGATATTGATCTGGTCGAGTTCGGCGGTTTTCTCGCCGACCATTTTCTCCAGCCACCGCGCCGAGCGCATCTGGTCCGAGACGTCGAGCAGCGTGACCATGCGTCGCTCCTTGCCGTCCTGGACAAAGCAGCGGGCCAGCAATCGCACATAGCGCTCGCTGGCTGGATCGCCGTGCGGCAGGACCACGTCGAGCGTCTGGCCGGTGTCGAGCGCGGTGAACTGCTGCAGCGTTTCGGCCGGCAGCAGCGGTGCCAGCGCGCGGCCGGTGGCCAGCGCCGGGTACAGTCGTTTGGCGGCCTGATTGATCGACAGGACGTGCGCGTCGTCGCTGCAGATCAGCAGTGCGGCATCGGTCTGTTCGATCAGCGCCAGTGCGTTGGTGCGTTCGAGCACCATCATCTGCTCGGCCAGTGTTTCGAGCTGGTGGCCGAGCCGGCCGATTTCGTCGCGGCCACCAATGCGTCGTGGCAGGATGTACTGCCCCGCGGTCAGCGCGTGGATGTTCTGGCCCAGCAGCGCCATCCGGCCGAACAGCCGGTCGCCGAGCAGCACGAACAGCAGCCACAGCATCACGCCCAGCGCGACGGCGCCGGTGATCAGCACCAGCCAGCGGGTCAGCACGCTGTCCTTGACCGACTGTGCCAGCCGCTGTCGGGCGCTGGTATTGGCCTCGCCGCTCAGCGCCTGCGCCAGCGCCGTCTGCTGCCGGAGCTGTTGTTCAAGATCCTGCAGGCGCTGGCGGGTCAGCTGTTCGGCATCGTTGAAACCGGTCAGCGCCTGTGCGAACGGGCCATCGGCAGCGGTGTTGTCCAGCAGTGCCTGCATCAACGGCGGCAGCCCGTCCGGATTGGGCAGTTGCCGGGTCTGTGCCGACAGCGCGAGCAGTTGTTGCTGCAGCTGGGCAAGCCGCGGTAGCGGCGGTTGGGGCTGGTTCGGTTCGGTCAGCTTGAAAAGTCTGGCGGCGAAATCGCGTTCGTGCGTGGCGATCTTGCCGAGCAGCGCTGCGTGCCGGGCCAGTTCCGCGGTGGCGTGTTGCGGGCCGGCTGCCTGCAATTGCTGCAGCACTTCATCGCTCTGGTGCCGCAGTTCGCTGTCGAGGTCCGAATGCAGCCAGTCGAGCTTCATCCGCGTCATCCGCAGCGCGCTGAGCGCAGCCTGCCGCTGCTGCGCCGCGTCGGCCAGCCGCTCGGCGCTGCGTTGCGAGACTTCCAGTTGCTGGACCAGCGGGGCGGCCTGTTCGGGCAGCCAGGTGGCCAGCTGGCGGCTGGCGCGGGTCATCCGTTCCAGCGAGGTGTCGAGCTGACGCTCGCCGATGGCCAGCTCGGTCAGGTTGCTGGCTTCGACCAGTTGCCGTGCCAGGCGCTGCAGCCGGATGGCTTCCTGCTCGAGCCGCGTGCTTTCGACGATCGTCGGCACGCTGTCGTCAACGATGGCCTCCATGCGCCAGCCCTGTAGCTGGGTGGCCAGGACGCCAACGCCGCCGATCAGCAGGAACAGCAGGATCAGCGCGGCAAAGGCCAGCAGCAGCCGCCGCCCCAGCCAGCCCTGGAATACCGTGAAGGACTGCCGCAGCTTATTCATCCGGCAGGTTGACCAGGACACGCCGGGCCAGGCTGGCGGCTTCGGTGAGGCGGGCGTGCCAGTCGCGTTGCCAGCGCGCGGCCTCCTTGTTGGCCGCGGCGGGATCGGGCGCATTGAAGATCGCCAGATAGGCCGGGTCGGTGGCGCGGAAGGCCGGCACCGGCGGCGAGCTGGCCAGCTTTTCGGCCCGGGCCAGTTGCTGCTGTTGCTGCGGGTTGAGCCCCGTCTGGCGGCCGACGTGCAGAATCAGCCCCCAGGTATCGCGCAATTGCTCGAAATTCTGCGTCACCAGCGTTTCATAGAGCTGCTTGACCAGCCGGGCGCGCCGCTGCACGAGTGCGTCGTCCAGCGGCTGCTGCAGTCGCATCAACTGACAGGTTTTCTGATCGTCCGCGCTGAGCGTGCCGGGATTGAGGGGGAACTTGAAGCGGCTGGCGTTCAGCAGATCGGCCTGACCTTGCTGCGAGAACAGATAGCGGGCGACATCGCGCGCTTCACCGGGCTTGCTGCCGTTCTTGAGGATGGCGACATAGGCGGGCAGCACCGGGAACGACGGCAAGTAGCGAAAGCGCAAATCGGGGTTGGTCCGCAATTGCTGGCTGGCGGTGTTGTCGAGCAAGGGCCCGGCGGTTGCTTCGCCATCGGCGACCAGCCGCGAAACCGAATAGCTGCGGCTGGCGATGGTGGTCTGGTTACCGGCCAGCCGCAGCAGCCGTGCCCAGCCTTTGTCCCAGCCCTGCTCCTGCAAGACCTGTTCGATCAGGATGTGCGTACTGCCCGACCGGGTCGGCGTACTCATGACGAAGCCGCCGTGCATATTGGCCGCGAGCAGGTCGGCCCAGCGGTCGGGGGTGCTGGCCCGCTGCTGCGTCAGGCGCGGCTGGTGCCAGAGCAAGCCAAAACCGGCGAGGCCATAACTGGCGAAGTAGCGATCCGGATCGCTCAGCAACAAACCCTTGGGGGCGCAATCGCCGCTTATCTTCATCGGGGGCAGCGTCGCCAGCAGCCCGGCCTGCTTGAGCGACTGAAGCAGCAAGGCCGACGATGTCAGTACCAGGTCGGCATGATGCAGGCTGCCCGATTCGATGGCGGGCTTGATCTGGTCGATCCGGCGGTCGAGCACCGTCACGCTCAGCTTGGGGTGGGACTGCTGGAAGGTTTGCAGCAGCAGGCCTGCTTCTTCTTCGGTGTGCGTCGACACCACCAGCAAGGCATGCCCGGGCGTGGCCGCCAGTAGCGGCGGTATCGCCAGGACTGCGTGAATCAGAAGTCGTGCGCTGTAGCGCTTCATCGCCTTTGGCTTCGCGTATTGGTGCGCCATGGAATGCCGCTATCGTATTCGGGCAGCGCCATCGTTTCATTTTCGACTGGCATGCGAGCGTTCAAACGAATACATGCGAACCGAATGGATTCATCTTGCGGCGTTTCATTGTGTCTGTCTAACAGGTGGAATTTGAGCCGTTTTTGACTCATTTTCTGATGAAAGGACCGGGCGGGAGCAGGATAGGTTCCGCTCTCAACCTGACATGGTTACGGCATGACCTGTCCCGCCTTCCGCAGGTGGTACGGGGATTGGGGGTGGATGAGTGCTGCCCGCATGACGAATGTTGCGATGGTTTAATTTCTTGTGCAGTAAGTATTTGCGTGGGGTTGTGTGAGAATTTGTTTCTGGGGCTGTGCTTCATGCTGGCAAGATGTTTAAAATTGAATGAATTGCGTCTATGAGCGACTGCAGTTGCGGATATGCGGTATCCCATTGAGGGGAAAAGCGTGTCAAATTGGCCGAATATGCGGAATGGATAGACAGGGGAAGATTGTGAAACTCAAGCCCGATAATCTTGGTTCGGATGGGAAGGCTTTCCTGCGTCCCCGCAGTCTGGCGATGGCGCTCGAGCCGCGTATCCTTTTCGACGGTGCCGCTGCGGTCGCTGTGGATCAGCAGCATCACGGCAATGCCGATGCGGCAGCTGCGGTACGGCCGGTGGCCGCGATCGACCCGCGTGACGTCGGCGCCGGTGCGCAAGCGCCTGCGCCGCGCAATCTGGTCGTGGTCGATGCCCGGCTGGAAAACCGCGACGCCTTGCTGGCGCAATTGCCCGCCGATTCGAAAGCCATCATCGTCAATGCCGGCGACGACGCACTGGCCGCCATCAGCAATGCGCTGAGCAGCCTCGGCAAGGTCGATTCGATCCAGATTTTCTCGCACGGCACCAGCGGCCAGTTCGATCTGGGCAATCGGGTGTTCACCAGCGAGACCATCCGGCAGGCCACCGACGTGCTGTCGAGCTGGCGCGGTGCGCTCAATAGCGGCGCCGATATCCAGCTTTATGGTTGCAATGTCGGTGCCGGCACGGCCGGCCGCACCCTGGTGCAGCTGCTGGCGAGTGAAACCGGCGCCGACGTCGGTGCGTCGAGCGACAATTCTGGCAATGCCGCCGCCGGGGGCAACTGGGCGCTGGAAGTCACCAGCGGCGTGATCGACAAGCAGATTGCGCTGAGCGAACGCGCGCTGTCCTCGTTCGATGGCCTGCTGGCCAGCGCCACCCCGACGCTGAGCCTGGGCTCCGCTGGCGCCGATACGCTGATCGGCGATCAACTGAGCTTCACGCTCAGCCTCAGCAATCCTTCGACACAGCCCGGGTACGCACCGTTTATTGACCTGTTCATGCCGGCAACGGGCAAGGATGGCGACGACGGTGTGTCCTTCGTGTCGGCATCGTATCTGGGGCACCAGATCAAGAGTTTCGTCCTGACCTTCGATGCGTCGGGTCAAGTCACGCATCCACTGGCCAAAGATCCGAGCGGGAATGCGCTGGTCATCAATGCCGCCGATTACGGCTTGCGTGCCGGCGACCAATTGGTGGTGCTGCAGGTGCCATTCGGCAGTGTCTCCAACGGCCAGCCCAATATCGATATCCAGGTGACGGCCAAGCTGAGCAATCTGGCCGATACCGCATACGACAACAGTGGCGTTGGCGGGCCGGATCTGACGATCCAGGCCCGTTCGGGCTTCCAGTTCGGTAACGACGCTCTCGACAATCCGACCCAGGACCCGAGCCTGGTCGAGCAAACGCTGCACGACTATGTCGTTCACCCGACGCTGGTCAAGCTGACGCAATCGGTCGATATGCCCGAAGGCGAGACGCCGACGGGGCCGAACTACGTTCATTCGGAAACGGTCACGGTATCGCCGGCCAATGGCCAGACCATCAGCAATGTGACCATCACCCAGACTGTGCCGGATCAGGTCCAGGTTACCCGGATCACCCCGGGGGCCGGGGGTACGCTGGCATCGGTGACGCTCAAGGATGGCCGGGTGTTGACCGACCCGACGGCGATCAACGCCGCGATTGCCAGTGATGCGGTGTTCATCAGCGCTTATTCGGTAACGTACGTTAACCTCAGCGGCCCGAGCAGTACCGTGGTGCAGTTCTACGTGCCGGACAGCGATGCCGCCGGTGCGCCGGTGCTCAACGCCAATAGCGGCGACGCCCGGACGATCACCTTCGGCGCGCCAACGGCCAGCGGGCAGTGGGTGCCGCTCGATCCGCGCGATCGGCCAACGTCCGGCGGGGGCATGATCTCCTTCAGCGGCACCGGCGACGGCACGGGTGCCGCTTTCGTGGCGAAGTCGATCACGCTGCTGAAAAACGCCACGATCCAGATCGATCAAGGCACGGCCGGACTGACGCCGGGCGATACGCTGAGCTACAAGCTGCAGCTGGCGATTTCCGACTATTTCGCCTACGGCGGCAACCTGCTCGATCAGGGCGAATTCAAGGTCGTCGATACACTGGGCGACGGCCAGACGCTGACCGGTACACCAACGCTGAGCTTTACCGTTGCCGGCGTAACGCGGACGGTCAACCTGATCTACACCAGCTCGACCGATGCGGCCGGCGTCACGACGATCACCTTCGACATCAAGGCGTCGATTCAGCAGGCGCAGCAACTGGGCGCGCTGGTCGGTGACCTCGCCGCCGACGATTTCCTGCAGGGTGCAACCGGTGCGGTGATCGCGTACTCGGCGTTCATTGCCCAAAGCTACACCGGCAATTACACGCAGAAGGCCATCAACGAGGGCGACGCGGTCGGCAATAACGCCACCGTCACGGCGACGGTGCTGCTGGATCGGATCAACCTCGGCAGCACCGAATCGGACAGCTCGTCGACGACGACCAAGGTCGCCACCAACACGGTCGACATCGAAATCGACCAGGTCAACGACGGCACGCCGCCGGCTTCCGGCGAGCTTCGTCCCGGTGACGAAGTCACCTTCAGCCTGCGCTACGACCTTGTGACCGGCGATTATGAAAACCTGAAGATCGCCGCTTACCTGCCGCTGCCGCTGTTCGATGTGTCCACGATCAACTGGAGCAACGGCGGTGGCGTCGGCCAGTGGGAACTGATTGGCGGCGCCGACGGCAATACCAATCTCGGCGCCTTTACCGTGACTTCCGGGCCGGGCAATTCGGTGGTGTTCGACTTCGGCAGTCTGGACGTCAATTCGCTGCAGGGCAGCCGGATTGCGATCCGCTTTACCGTCCGTGTCGGCGACGTGCCGTTTGCCGACCAGCGTACGCTGGCGGTGACCGCACAATCGACGCAGCAGACGACGATAGACCATACGCAGCTGGTGTCGACCGACGCGGTGGCGATCGAATCGATTGCCGAGCCGGTGCTCGACATCCGTCACGGCGTCGTCAGCAGCAGCGGTGGCACCATCACTGGCAGTAGCGGTACTTGGGGTGCGCCGGGATCGACCGGCGTGCCGTTCGGTGGTTCGGTGACGAGTCTGGATGCCGTCAATGGCGACGTGACCGGCATCGACGCCGGTGACCGGCTGCGGCTGGCCACGGCGATCGAGAACAGCGGCGGCGGTGGCGCTTTCGATGCCACGATCCGGATCGACATCCCGGCCGGTCTCAGTTTCGACGGCGGCTCGCTCGGCGCGGCCAATCTGCAGGTGTATCGCGGTGATGGTTCGCTGATGGTGCTGGGCACCGACTACAGCGTTTCCGGCAATGTCATCACCTTCCTCGACAAGGACGGTCAGGCCAGCCTGCTCGCCGGTCGCAGCGGCACCGATGCCGATGTGAAGGGCAGCAATATCGTCGTCATCACTTATGACGTGCGGGCCGATGCGGCGATTGCCGCTTCGGCCACGCTGTCGAGCACCTCGACGCTGACCAAGTACGCCAGCGTCAACAACGGCGCCGACTTCACGCCGACCGATCTGGTCGAGAAGGCGGGCGAGCAGGTCGCGGCGCCGTCGATCCGCGTCGGCTTCGCCGGCGGCAGCCTCGACAACGGCGATTCGAGCGCCGCGCACACCACGGGCAACAATGTGGTGATCGGTGAAAGCATGGGCTACGACATCATCGTCACCCTGCCCGAAGGCAGCACGCAGAACCTGCGCGTCGACGAACTGGTGCCGACCGGGATGCGGCTCGACCCGAGTTTCAACAACGGCCTGGGCTACGAGCTGATCACGACGTCTGCCGGCAGCGCCGCGCTGGGCGCCGACTTTGCCGGCAGCGTCAGCATCACCGGCCTGACCGGGATTTCCGGCACGCTGGGCGACAACGGCGTCAATGCCCGGTTTACCTTCGGCGTGGCCGCGGCCAGCGCCGACAACAATGCCGGCAACAACAGCTTCGTCATCCGCGTCAGGCTGATTGCCGACAACAGCAGCGCCAATCAGGCCGGCAAATCGCTGCAGAACAATGCATCGCTGAACTACAGCGACCCGGATGGCGATACGGCGAACGGCAGCAGCGCCGTGATCCGCACGGTCTCGGCCGGTGGCAGCAAGCCGAGCGTGATCGTGCGCGAGCCGACGCTGACGGTCGAGCAGTCGACCATCGTCAGTACACCGGTCATTGGCGTCGACGAGGGCGATACCGTCGAATATGTGCTGACGATACGCAACGGCAGCGGAACCACCGATTTTGATGCGTTCGACCTCAGCTTGTCCGACGCGCTGCCGGCGCAACTGAACGGCCTGACGCTGCTGGGCGTGACCTACGCCGATGGCGCGACCAATAACGGTGGTGTCGACTTCGAGATCGTCAATGGCGTGCTGCGCACCGTCAATGGCGCCAATATCGACATCGTCAAGGGCGGCAGCATCACCTTGCGTTTCTCGGGTGTCGTCAACGGTTCGGCGGCAAGCCTGACCGGCATCGACAACACCGCGACGATCACCTGGACCAGCCTGAACGGCAGCAGCAATACCAGCGCCGATCCGGCCGGCGAGCGTACCGGCGCCGATGGCGTGATCAATGGCGGCACGCTGAATGATTACCGGCAAACCAATACCTTTACCCAGAAGGTGGCGCAGGCGCTGCGTATCTCGCGCGTCGGCGGCTTGCCGGATACACCGGTGCCATCGCAGACGGATGCCACCGATGAAACTGTCGCCGTCGGCGAAATCATCCGCTATCGCGTGGTGTCGCTGGTGCCCGAGGGGCAGACCGACGATTACAGCATTCGCGTTACCCTAGATCAGGGGCTGAGCTTCGTCGCAGGCGACAACACGGCACTGCTGGCGTTCATCGCCAACCAGCTCGGCATTTCGTCGAGCAATCTCAATCTGGTGACCGGCGGCACGCTGGACATTAACGGTAATCAGAACAGCGATTCTGCGCTGTCGATCAATCCCGGCCTGCAGGGCGGCAGACCGCAGGGCGTGATCAACGGCCAGTACATCGAAATCACGACCGATGCGCAGGGGCGGCAGGTCATTACCTTCCACCTGGGTACGCTGCTCAACCGGGACAACGACGCCGATTTCGAAGGACTGTCACTCGAGTTCAATGTCCGGGTCGACAACGTCGCAGCCAGTGCTGCCGGCGCCCGGCTGGGTGTTCGGGTCGAGGATTTCTCGGGCAACACGATGTTGCCCGGTGCGCACTCGCTGTATGAAAACGTCGTCGAGCCGAACTTCGGCCCGCTCGACAAAACCGTGACGGCGTTCAACCCGAATCCGGGCAGCAGCACCGGTACGGCGACGGTGACGCTGAGCTTTACCCAGACGGGAACGGCGGACGCTTACGACATCGCACTGAGCGACGGCTACCCGCAGGGGAGCAACACCCAGGCCATCAGCGTCGAGATCAACGGCGTGCTCTACACGATCGGCAGCAGCCAGATTCCGCCCGAATACGGTTTCAGTACCTCGGTGAGCAACGGCACGATCACAGCTCACTTCGATCGCCTCGCTACCGGGACGACGGTCCGCTTCGTGTATCAGACCGATCTGCCCAACGCCACGACCATCGCCAGTACCGATGCCCGGCTCAGCTGGAGCAGCCTGCCGGAGACGTTCACCAGTTGGGGCGGCTCGGCCGTCGGCAGCGATGGTAGCGCGACCGGCGAACGGAACGACAGCGGTGGCGTCAACAACTATGTCCGCGTCGACGGCGCCGGTCTGGGTGTGATCAGCGGCACCTTGTGGAACGACACCCCGTCGGCGGACACGTCGACCACGCCGGATGGTGCCGGCCTGCAGGGCCAGACAGTCACGCTGACCTGGGGCGGGCTCGACAACAATCTGGCGACGACGGCCGATAACCAGATTTTCACGACCACAACCGATGTCAACGGCCAGTACCGCTTTGGCGTACTGGCGTCGGGCACCTATCGCATCGATACCCCGACCGGCACGATCAGCTACACCCAGCCGGTGGGCGACCTGAAAGTCCGCATCGACAGCGACGGCGGCACGCTGGGACAAATCGGTATTTCGCTGGGCGAAGGCAGCGCGGTCGCGGCCGATGCCGGCTATGTCGAGCAGAATGACGCGCCGGTCAACCAGATGCCCGCTGGCCCGGCTTCCGGTGCCGAGGACACGCAGTTCGCGATCAACGGCATCACGATCAGCGATCTTGATGCCGAGCGTGATCCGCTCACCGGTGATCGCCAGCTCCAGGTAACGCTGACGGTGCTGCACGGCACGCTGACGCTGGCGACCACGCCGCCAGGCGTGACGATTCCGGGCGGTCAGGGCAGCGCCACGCTGGTGCTGCAAGGCCGGTTGGCCGACCTGAATGCCGCGCTGGCACAACTGCGTTATCAGGGCATTGCCAACTTCAACGGCAGCGACACGCTGACGGTCAAGACGACCGACAACGGCAATTTCGGCGATGCCGACGGTGACGGCACGCCGGGCGAAGTCACGCAGGACGCGCTGACCGATACCGATACGCTGCAGATCACCGTCGTGTCGGTCAACGATGCGCCGGTTGCGGCGAACGACAGCGCGCTGGCGGTTGAAGCCGGCGGTCTCGACAACGATACGGTCGGGGTCGATCCGCAGGTCAACGTGCTCGGTAACGACAGCGACGTCGATACCGACCCGAACCTCAACGCCAATCCGGACCGGCTGCGGGTGAGTGCGGCCGGTTTGCAAGGCAGTGGCGCGACCACGGTGCAGGATGGCGGCGATGCGGCCATCGTCGGCGTTTACGGCACCTTGTACATTGCCTCGAACGGCAGCGCGCGTTATGTCGTCGACAACGACGATCCGGACGTCCAGGCATTGCGCACCAGTGGCGATATCCTGACCGAGCACTTCGACTACACGATTTCCGACCTGCAGGGCGCGACCTCGAGCGCAACGCTGACCGTCGATATCCACGGCGTCAACGACACGCCGCATGCCTTCAACGATATCGACTCGGCCAAGGAAGCCGGTGGCACCAACAATTCGAGCGGCGGTAGCGATGCAAGCGGCAACGTGCTGAGCAACGATACCGAAGTGGATGGCGGCGACACCCAGCGCGTGATCGCGGTCACCGATATGCTCGAAAGCGAAGTCACCGACATGAGCGACGTGACGACGATTGCCGCCGGTTCGTCGGCGACGATCGCCGGCAAGTACGGCACGATCACGCTGCATTCGGACGGTTCGTACACCTATCAGATCGACAACGCCAATCCCGAGGTGCAGAAGCTGCTCGAGGGCGGCAAGTTGGTCGATCACTTCACTTACCTGATGCGCGATACCGACGGCCTGCGCAGCGTCGCCCAGCTCGACATCACCGTGAACGGCACCAACGATGCACCGGTGGCCACCGACGACACCGGCGAGGCACAGGTCGCTTCGACCGACCCGTTGTCGGGCGGGCAGGAGCTGAACGCACAAGGCAATGTCATCACCCTGGCCAGCCATCCGGACGCCGGCGCCGGTGACGGCCGTGACAGCGATATCGATCACGATGTCGATCAGCTGAAGGTCAGCGGCATTCGTGCCGGCGCCGAAACCGATGGCGGGGTGCTGTCCGGCGTGACCACGGGCACGACCTCGGCCAACGGTACCGAAATCACCACGGTCTACGGTACCTTGCGGATCGGCGCCGATGGCTCCTACCTGTTTGACGTCGACAGCAGCAATGTCGAACTGCAGTCCTTGCAGGCCGGACAGACCAAGACCGTCGTCTTTACCTACGAGCTCAAAGACCCGGGCGGCCTGACCGATCTGGCGCAGATCACCATTACCATCCACGGCGTGAATGACCCGCCGGTCGCGCAGAACATCGGCGCGATCGCCGTCGAAAAGGGTGGCGAAGCCAATGGCACGCTGGGCAAGGACCCGAGCGGCGATGCGGTCATCAACAACTTCGACCCTGATGGTGATCCGATCACCGTCAGCGGTGTCCGTACCGGCAAGGAAGCCGATGCGCCGTCGATCACCGACGGTACCGGTGTCGGTGCGACGCTGCAGGGCCAGTACGGCACGCTGACGCTCGGCGCCGACGGCAAGTACACCTATGCGGTCGACAATGCCAACACGACCGTCCAGGCGTTGCGGACGTCGTCACAGGTGGTGATCGACTATTTCACCTACACGATTACCGACGGCAAGGGTGGTTTCGACTCGGCCACGGTCGCCGTGGTGGTGCGCGGGCAGAACGATAATCCGGTCGCGACGGTCGATACGGCGGGCGCGGTTGAGGCCGGTGGCGTGAACAACGGCATTCCGGGGGCAGACCCGAGCGGCAATGTCCTGAGCAACGACAACGACGTCGATGCCGGCGATACCAAGGCAGTGCTCGATGTGCGTACCGGTGGCGACAGCGCCGCTGGTACGGTCGGCACCGTGGGCGCCGAGCTGAAGGGGCAGTACGGCTGGCTGACGCTCAATGCCGATGGCAGCTACAGCTATCGCGTCGACAACGCGTCGCCGGCGGTGCAGGCGATGCTGGCCAATTCGACACCGCTGGTCGATGTGTTCGGCTACACGGTGGTCGATACCGCTGGCGGGCACGGCCCGGGTAGCTTCGCGACACTGACGATCACCATCGTCGGTGCCAACGATGCACCGGTAGCGAACAACGATGTCGCGTCCGCCGTCGAAGCCGGCGGAGTCAGCAACGGCACGGCCGGACTCAACCCGCAAGGCAATGTGCTGGGCAACGACACCGATGTCGACAGCGTTGCCAACGGTGAAACCAAGACCGTCTCGGGCGTTGCCTTCGGCAGCCGCAACGGTACGGTCGGTAGTGCGCTGGCCGGTGACTACGGCAGCCTGGTGCTCAACACCGATGGCAGTTACAGCTATCTGGTCAACAACGACGACCCGCGGGTTCAGGCGCTGCGCCAGAGTGGCGAGACGCTGACCGAAACGTTCACCTATACGATGCGCGACAAGGCCGGCGCCAGCAGTACCGCCACGCTGACGGTGACGATCGACGGCCGCGACGACAATCCGGTCGTGAGCAACGACACGACGATCGCCGTTGAGGCCGGTGGTACCTTGAACGGTACGCTGGGGAGTGCAGGTACCGGCAATGTGCTGAGCAACGACACCGACGTCGATGCGGGCGACACACGGTCCGTGACCGGCGTGCAGAGCGTCAATGTGGCCGGCGACGCGGTCCATGTCGTGGCGATCGGTGCTGCGACCATCCTTCAGGGCCAGTACGGCACGCTGACGCTCAATGCCGACGGCAGTTACAGCTACGCCATCGACAACAGCCTCGCGGCCGTACAGGCGCTGAAACCGGGCCAGAGCCTGAATGACGTGTTCAATTACGGTATTGCCGACGCGCTCGGCGCGCTGGCGACGGGCACGCTGACGGTTGAGGTGCGCGGTGCCTGGGACGCACCGGTTGGCGTCGACGACACCGGGATGGGCATCACCGACAACGGCGGGCGTGGCAAGGATGCGTTCAATCCGACCGGCAATGTGCTGAGCAACGACACCGATGTGGATGCGAACGACAGCAAGACCGTGACCGGCATCCGTACCGGCGCCGAAGCCGTGGGCGGGGCGCTGGATTCGGTAGACAGCAGCGCGGCAACGCAGATCCAGGGGCTGTACGGTACGCTGTTCATCCGCGCCGACGGGACTTACGAGTATGTCGTCGATGTCGACAACCCGGTGCTGCAGACGCTGGGGCCGCTGCAGTTCGTCCAGGATGTGTTCACCTACGAAGTCAGCGATGGCGGCAATCTGCATGATCTGGCCCAGCTGACGCTGTCGATCCGTGGGCGCAACGACGCGCCGGTCGGCAACGACGTCGATGCCGGCGCAATCGAGGCCTCGGGGGTCGACAATGCCCAGCCCGGCTTGAATCCGAGCGGCAATGTCCTCGCCAACGACACCGACCTGGAAGGCGATGCGCTCAGCGTGTCGGCGCTCAGGACGGGCAACGAAACGGGTAGCGGCACTGCGGGAACGCTGGGCAGTCCGCTGCGCGGCCTCTACGGTACGCTGACGATGGCGGCCGACGGCAGCTGGCACTACGAAGTCGACAACACCTTGCCCGCGGTACAGGCGCTGCGGATCAGCGGGCAAACGCTGCAGGACGTATTCACCTATACGGTCGAGGACGTCTGGGGGCTGGACGACACCGCCGAGCTGCGCATCACCATCGACGGCCGCAACGACACCTCGGTTGCGCGCGATGATGCCGCTGCCGCGGTCGAAGCGGGCGGCATCGCCAACGGCAAGCCGGGCGTCGATCCGAGCGGCAACGTGCTCGACAACGACAGCGATGTCGATAGCGTCGCCAATGGCGAGATCAAACAGGTTGTCGGCTTCAGCAACAGCGACGGCGTCGCCGGTGACGCCGGCGGCAGCCTGGCCGGCCGTTACGGGCGGCTGACGCTGAATGCAGACGGTTCGTACACCTATGCCGTCGACAACGGCAATCCGGCGGTCGAGGCACTGCGCGCCAGCGACCAGCCGCTGACCGACGTGTTTACCTACCGGATGCGCGATGCCGCGGGCGCGGTGGTCGAGGCCCGGCTGGTGCTGAGCATTCAGGGCGCCAACGATGTGCCGGTAGCGCGCGACGACAGCAGCGTGGCCGACGGCGACAAGCCCGCACCGCAAACCGTCGGCAATGTGCTGCCGAACGACAGCGATGTCGACGCCAACGATGCGCTGACCGTGGTCAAGGTGCGCACCGGCGCCGAGGCCGACAGCGGACAGGACGGCGCGCTGGGCCAACCGCTGAAGGGGCGCTATGGCACGCTGATCCTCAATGCCGACGGCAGCTACACCTACGAAATCGACATGAGCAACCCCGACGTGCTGGCCGCTTCGGGCTTCGGTCAGATCCTCCACGACGATTTCACCTATACGATCAGCGACCAGTTGGGTGCGCAGGATCAGGCCACTCTGGTGATCCACCTCAGCATCCCGGCGCCGTACGTGGCGCCGCCGGACGGACCGGATGTCAACGGTGGTGCCTACCTGCCGCGCGACCGGGATATCGGTAGCGCGTCGTGGTCGCTGCCCGACGTCGATCCGACGGTCTACGTCACGCCGACGGTGCGCGACGATGCGATCGTGCAGTTGTTCGAGTCGCGTCAGTTGTCGCCGTCGCAGCTCGACTGGCGCGTCACGCCGGAGATTCTCAGCGAGTCGATCGGCGCCGGGCTCGGGCAGGTCAACGGCCAGTTCGTCACGCAGGTGGTGAAACACAGCCAGTTGCAAAGCGATATGGACCTGACGTGGATTCTCAGCCGACACGGCCGGGTATCCTTGACCGCCGACGGCCTGCTGAGCGATCCGTCGATCTATGCGCCATTGCGCGCCCATCTGGCCGACATGCCGGCGCCGGCCGAGAAGGCGACGCCAGCGACCAAGACGGCCAGCGGCTTCAAGGCCCAGCTCCGCCACGCTGCCGACAAACTGCATCCGGCAAGCAAAACCGCAAAAACAACAGACACTGCAGCTCAGGGTAAAGAATGAAAAGACAATCGGCCAAAACCTTAAGCATCGTCATTGCCACGACCCTCTTGTCCGCCTGCGCCAGCTTCGAGCCGAAGCCGGCCACTAAGGCGGAAATGCAGCAGCGCGTCGTCGATGATCAGGCCAAGATGTACGCCAGCCAGGAGGCTGTGACCGGCCCGATCACCTTTTACGACGCGGCGGCACGTGCGCTCAAGTACAACCTCGACTACCGGCTCAAGCTGATGGAGAGCGCGCTGGCGGCCAATCTGCGCGATGTGTCGAGCTATGAAATGCTGCCCAAGCTGGTGGCGTCGGCCGGCCGGACCGGCCGCAGCAATGATTCGGGCGGTACCTCGATCGGCATCGAAGACGGTCAGGTCAGCCTGCGGCCGTCGACCTCCGAAGAGCGTTACCACAACCTCAGCGGGCTGGGCCTGAGCTGGAGCGTGCTCGATTTCGGCATCTCCTATTACCGTACCCAGCAGAAGAACGACCAGATCCTGATGGCCGAAGAGCGCCGCCGCAAAGTCGCGCAGAACGTGCTGCAGGACGTGCGCAACGCCTATTGGCGCGCGCTGGCGGCGCAGCGGCTCAAGCCCGAGGTCGACGCGCTGCTGCAGCGGACGCAGAAGGCGCTGACAGCCGCGCGCGAAGCCGAGGCCAAGGGTCTCTTGCCCAAGCAGGAAGTGCTGGCTTATCAGCGTGCCTTGCTCGATTCGGTCTATCTGCTGACCGTCAGGCGACAGGATCTCGAGTTTGCCCAGGCCGAACTCGTGGCGCTGATGTCGCTGCCGCCGGGCACACCGCTGGTGCTGGCCGATACGGTCGAACAGGCGCTGCCGACGTCGAGTATCGATGTCGCCGAACTCGAACAGCTGGCGCTGGAAAACCGCCCGGAAATCATGGAAGAGTGGTACCGCAAGCGCGTGAACCAGAACGACATCAAGATCGCCAAGATGCAGCTCTGGCCGAACATCGGTATCGACTGGAGCGGCCAGTACGATTCGAACGCCTACCTCTACAACAACACCTGGTCGCAGGCCGGCGTGCGCGTGTCGCTCAACCTGCTGCAACTGCTGCAGCTGCCGGCGCTGAACGCCGCGCAGGAAGCGCAGGGCATGACCGACGATACGCGCCGGACCGCACTGTCGATGGCGGTGCTGACGCAAGTGCGGATCGGCGCCTTGCGCTACCGGCTGGCGTCGCAGGAACTGAGCTTTGCCAACGACAGCCTGCGTGTCGATGCCAATCTGCTCGACTACGCCCGCGCCGCGCAGTCGACCTCGTTCGGCTCGCAGCTCGAAGTGATCCGCGCCGAAGGCCGCTATCTGTTGTCGCGCTACCAGCGCGAGGCGGCGTACTCCGGGGCGCAGGCGGCCTGGGGACGGCTGTACAATTCGGTCGGCTTTGATGTGCTGCCCGAAACCATTGACCAACTGGATGTGAAAACGCTTGCCAATGCAATTCAGAACACCGTTATTCAGCAACAACTGCGCCGCCCGAACACCGTCATCAAAACCGACGCCAGCGGTGTCGAGGCGGTGCCGGTTGCACAATAAACTGCTGGCGCTGCTGCTGGGCTTCGGACTCGCCGGTGCCGCGCTGGCGGCCAAGCCGGCAGCACCGGCAGCCGATGACACCAATGCCATGCGCGTCTTGCTGGCGCCGGTACTGGAAACCACGCTGTCGAGCCAGATGGCCGGCACCCTCGGCGCGCTGAGCGCTTCGCTCGGACAGGGCGTCAAGAAGGGCGCGACGCTGGCGTCGCTCAAGTGCGACGAAGTGCAGGCGCGCGCCAACGTTGCCAAGGCCGAGCTCAATATGGCCAAGCAGAACTTCACCGCCAAGCAGGGCCTGCGCGCGCTCGATGCGGCCGGCGATATCGAAGTGGCCACCGCACGCACCGAAGTCGAGAAGGCCAACGGCGCTGTGTCGCTGGCTACCGCACAACTGGCGTACTGCCGCGTTTCGGCGCCGTTCAGCGGCCGGATCGCCAAGGTCTACGTCAAGCCGTACCAGACCGTTGCAGCCGGCACGCCGCTGTTCGATCTGGTCAGCGATGGCGCGCTGAAAGTACGCCTGAACGTGCCGTCGACCTTGCTGAAAAAACTCAAGCAGGGGACGCCGCTGGATGTGACGATCCATGAAACCGGCAAGACCTACAGCGCCAAGGTAACGGCGGTGAACGCCCGCGTTGACGCGGTGGCGCAAACGGTCGAACTTGAGGCAAGACTGACGGCGGCCTATCCAGAGTTGGTTGCCGGCATGAGCGGCGTGGCACAACTGGCGCAATGAACGATTCGCTGCCGCACCCCCAACTGCTGCTGAGCCTGGACGCGCTGCGCGACCGTGCGCTCGGCGCAACGTCGCTGAACGCATTGGCGTTCACGATCGCCAACGATCTATACCCGTTTCTGCAGTTCTATCAGGCTTGCGTCTTTGCCGAAAACGAAGGCGGCGCGCTTGAGCTGCTGAGCGTTTCGGGCCTGGCGACGCCGAGCGAGGATTCGCCGTATCTGGTGTGGTTGACGCGTGCCGCGCGTTATCTGGCGGCGCAGACCACGACGGCGGAGCCGGCCTGGTTCGCGCGTGACCAGCTCGACCTGACCGACGATCTGGCCGAAGGCTGGCACGAATGGTGGCCGGCTGGGGCGTGGGTCGTGCCGATTCACGATCGTGAGGGTGTGCGTCTGGGACTGCTGCTGGTGCTGCTGGACGAGCCGCCGCCCGAGGCACTGCCGCCACTGCTGGCCGGCGTCCGCCTGACCTGGGCCTACTGCTGGTCGGCACTGGCACGGCGTCGCCGACGCTTTCGCTGGCGTTTTACCCGCCGGCAGTATGCGATCGGCGCCGTTGTGTTGGGTGTGCTGTCGCTGGTGCCGGTGCCACAGACGGTGCTGGCGCCGGCGGAAGTGGTGTCGCGCGAGGCCGAGGTCGTCAGTTCGCCGGTCGATGGCGTGGTCGAGCGGATGCTGGTGCGTCCGAACCAGGCGGTGGCCGCAGGTACACCGTTGTTCGCGCTCGACGAAACCACGCTGCGCAGCCGTGTGCAGGTGCTCGAAAAGCAGGTCGCTGTGGCCGACGCCGGATTGATGGCGGCCAGCCAGCGGGCGTTCGACAACGCGCAGAGCAAGGGCGAACTGGCCGAGCTGGGCGGGGTGGCGCAGCAGCGCCGGGCCGAGCTGGCCGCGGCAACGGCGCAGTTGAAGCGCACCGAAGTCCGTGCACCCAAGGCCGGCGTTGCGGTGTTCAGCGACGTCAACGACTGGCTGGGCAAGCCGGTGGTGACCGGTGAGCGCATTCTCTCGGTCGCCGATCCGGCCAAGCCGGCGATGCTGATCGAGCTGCCGGTGGCCGACGCCATCGCGCTGGAACCCGGCGCCGAAGTCACGCTTTACCTGACCGCGTATCCGCTGACGCCGCTGCACGGCAAGGTGCTTGAAACCAGCTATCAAGCCAAGCCGAGCGAGGCCGGCGTGGTGGCTTATCGCTTGCTGGCCAGTGTCGACGGCGCGCCGGCGCATGCCCGTCTGGGCCTGCATGGCACCGCCAAGCTGTACGGCAAACGCGTCACGCTGGCTTATTACCTGCTGCGCCGGCCTTTGGCGGCCGTGCGAGCCTGGACAGGCTGGTGATCGGACTGCCGCCCGCGGCCGATTTGCCGGTTTTGCCGCTGCGCGAAGACCTCAAGCTGAGCGAGGCCGCGCCCGGTAAAAGCGGCGAGCCGTGCTGGGTGATTCAGGACGTGGTGCTCAACCGCTTCTACCGGATCGGCTGGCTGGAGTTCGAATGCCTGTTGCGCTGGGGGACGACGCCGGCGCAGATCTGCGCATCGGTCAGTAGCGAAACCCCGCTGAACCCGGATGTGGAACAAGTGCTCGCGTTCCAGCAGTTCCTCGACCGCAACCAGCTGTTGCGCAACGGCTCGCAGGCGCGGGGTCCGAAGGAAGAGGGGATGCCATGGCTGACGTGGAACTGGTGGCTGCATCACTACCTGTTCTTCCGCATTCCCTTGCTGCGGCCGCAACACACGCTGGGCCGCCTCGCTGCCCGGCTCGACTGGCTGTTCAGCCCCTACGCGGCGATGCTGGTGATCGCGGCCAGCCTCACGGGCATTGTCCTCGTCCTGCATCAATGGGACACCTTCACGACCGCCGTGGTCGAATCGTTTTCGGCCGAGGGGCTGCTGAGCTTTGCCTTGGCGCTGGTCGCCGCCAAAACGCTGCACGAACTGGCGCACGCGCTGGTCGCAACGCGGCTCGGGCTGAAAGTGGCGCATATGGGCGTGGCCTTCGTGGTGATGTGGCCAATGCTCTACACCGACACCGGCGAAAGCTGGAAGCTGCCCAGCGCGCGGCAGCGGCTGGCGGTGGCGTCGGCCGGCATCCTGTGCGAGCTGTCGCTGGCCGGGCTGGCGACGCTCGGTTGGGCCTTATGCGATCCCGGGCCGCTGCGCAATGCCTTGCTGTACCTGGCGACGACCAGCTGGGTGTTGTCGCTGGCGCTGAACGCAAGCCCGTTCATGCGTTTCGACGGCTACTTCATTTTTTCCGACCTGCTCGATTTCCCCAACCTGCACGAACGTGCGACCGCACACGCCAAGGTGTGCCTGCGCCGTGCGCTGTGGGGGCTGGACGAAGCCTGGCCGGAGCCGTTTACGCCCAGACGGCGCGCCGCACTGATCACCTTTGCCTTCATCACCTGGCTGTACCGGCTGGTGCTGTTTCTGGGGATTGCCGCAACGGTCTATTTTTTCTTCTTCAAGTTGCTGGGCATCTTCCTGTTCATCGTCGAAATCACCTGGTTCATCATGATGCCGATCTGGCGCGAGCTGAAACACTGGTGGCAACACCGCAATGCGATGCTGGCCGGCCGCCAGCGCGGTTTCTGGGTGCTGCTGGCCCTGGTGCTGGTGCTGGTGGCCGTACCATGGCGTACCGAAATCCACGGCAACGGCGTTGCCCGCTCCGAACACCAGTTGCGCGTTTTTGCGCCGTTCTCGGCCCGGATCCAGCAGATCCATCCGGTCGGCAAGGTCGCCATGGATACGCAGCTGGTGTCGCTGGAAAACCCGGACATCGATTCGCAAGTGCTGCGCTCCGAAGCCGAGTTGAACGGCTATCTGGCCCGGATGGCCGGTTTGATGGCCGACGCGACCGGGCTTGAGCAACAGGCGTCCATCCAGCAGCGCATCAACGTCCAGCGGGGCGAGACCGCGGCCGCGCGCTCGGAAATGGCGCGACTCAACCTCAAGGCACCGTTCTCCGGCATCTGGCAGGATGTCGATCCCGACCGGCACGTGGGCCAATGGATAGGCTCGAAAGAGCCGATCGGCATCCTGTTCGACCCGAGCCGCTGGCAGGTCGACGCCTATGTGAAGCAGGATGACATCCAGCGCATCCGGCAGGGCGACCTCGCGAAGTTCTATCCCGATGGCGAAGCCCGGCCGATCCGCGGCCGTGTGCTCGCGGTCAGCAGCACCAAGGTGCGTCAGCTGCCGCATCCGGTGCTGGCGTCGCGCTTCAAGGGGCCGATCCTGGTCTCGGGCGAGCGCAACGAGCTGATTCCCAATCCGGCGGTCTTTCACGTGCTGGTCCAGCTCGACGGCCCGCCGCCCGCGCTGCGCGAAACGGCCGGTCAGTTGCAGATCGAAGGCGCACGGCGCAGCTTCCTGATCGAAGGCGGTGCGCATTTGCTGGCGGTGCTGTACCGCGAAAGCGGTTTTTGAGTGCAGGCTGCCGATGACGTGGCGGGGTGGATGAAACCCGCCTGAGGGTTGGCGCCGTGCGCCGTTTTCGATCGGAAAACCACCTTCAACGCCACGTCTGCAAGCTTGCCCTGATCGTGACGATCTTCGGCCTGACGCGGCCGATTGCATCGCAGATACAGGGCGCTATTCCGGTCTGCTTGTCACCGGCGCGCGGGGAAACAGCGAATCCAGCAAATTGATCGGGCCTTCACGCTGGCCGATCCACACATCGTGATGCGGAGCCGTCTGGAAAAAAAGCGATCTGGTTATTGTCGAGCGGCACCCAGGCGTAATTGAGCACGGAACGTTTCCATTGCGACTGCTTGTACGGTTCCAGCGGGCGGATATCGCTGCGGCCATCGTGGGTTTTTCGGCGCTCGCGAATCAGGAAAATCAATTGATCGGCAAATGATATCTGAATGGCCGATACCGACCAGCGGGTGCCAGTGAGTTCGTCCGATTCAATAATGTCGACCGTGCCTCCGCGGCAGACACCGTAGTAATGCAGGCCGCGATGATTGAGTGTGACTGACCTGCCCCCAGTTTCAGGGCCATGCGCGAGTTAGTAGGTCCGGTGGTTGATCACTACTTTTCTTGCTTCACCCGTGGCTGACCCGCACGCCAGCCAGCGGCGAACTCGGCCGGGGGCTGATTGCCAATACTGCTGTGCGGTCGGTACTCGTTGTAATCCCTTCGCCAGGCCGCAATCCGGATTCTGGCCTCCATGAGCGAACAGAACCAGTGCTCGTTCAGGCATTCGTCCCTGAATTTGCCGTTGAAGGATTCGATAAAGGCATTCTGCGTCGGTTTGCCCGGTTGGATCAGTTTCAATCTGATGCCGCGCTGATACGCCCATTGATCCAGTGCCTTGCCGGTGAATTCCGGCCCCTGATCCGTCCGGATTGCCGCGGGATAGCCACGAAACCGGGCCATCTCGTCGAGCGCCCGGACCACGCGACCGCCGTTGATACCATGGTCGACCAGGATGCCGATCGACTCCTTGGTGAAGTCGTCCACTACCGTCAGACACTTGATCCGCCGGCCCGTATCGAGGGCATCGAAGACGAAATCCATCGACCACACCTGATTCGGCGCAGCAGGCAGTACGAGTGGCTCGCGCTCGACCGCGACACCCTGTCGGCGACGACGGCGTCTCACCATCAAGCCGGCGTTGCGATAGAGCCGGTAAACCCGCTTGTGATTGGCTTGGACGCCTTCCCGCCGCAGCAGGATGTGCAGACGGCGGTAACCGAAGCGCCGTCGTTCCTGCGCCAGCGCGATCAGTCGAGTCTGCAGTTCGGCATCCTGTTCGTCGTGCTGAGGCTGGTAGTGCAATACCGAGCGGGACAGCCCGATCAGCCGGCAAGCCCGGCGCTCGGAGATGCCCGTGTTGGCTTGCATCTCCTGCACCGCAGCCCGCCGTGCCGCCGGGCTCAGCCTTTTCCCCGGGCAACGACCTTGAGGGCTTCGATGTCCAGATGGGCTTCAGCCGGCTGTTCTCCAGTTCCAGATCCTTCAGCCGGCGGATCTCGGGCGTGCTCATGCCGCCGAATTTGCTGCGCCAGGTGTAGAACGACGCGTCACTGAAGCCGTGCCGCCGGCACAGCTCCTTTACAGGGAGGCCAGCTTCGGCCTGCTTGAGGAAATCGAGAATCTGTTCGTCGGTAAAGCGCTTCTTCACTGCCGTCTCCTGTTCGGAAAACGGACTTTACTAAGTTCGGCGTGGCTCTGAAATCGGGGGGCAGGTCAAAAGGAGCCGCCGGCAATGAGCACGGGCGCATCAATGACATGTACGTGAGGTTCGGAGGTGGTTTGGCACGTCAGACCAAGGTGCAGCGTCGCGACGAGCAAGACCGGGTCATTGATACTGCATATCGCGTGAAACCGGCGGGCTCCACCATCATTGCCGCCGCGCTGACTCGAAAGATTCGCGATCAATTAAAGCGCTTCACGCCGCTGCCCAGTACGTGGAAATCCGACGAAGAGAAAGCGACCGACTAGCAGCTTCGTTTTTCCCTTATCTGCAAGGAGTGCTGGGGGGTAGTTCAGCTTCCACCTTGGGCTAAAGCGCAAACGCCTTATAACTTCATATATTGCTTCTTGGCTGGGCTTGCTCTCAGGGCCCGGAGTAGCGTTCTCGCGCCGCACAATGCCCGCTACGCGGTCATCCGGTGCTGCCGCGTGAGGTGCACATTCTGATGGGCGAACTCATCGCGCCACTGCGCGCCGCGACAAGCTCGGAGTGAGCTGGCCGACCTGAACGCAACGATCGCCCAACAAGCCACCGAATTGGCCGCGTTACGCACTGGCATTGCTGCGCTCGATGTCGCCGCGTCAGCGGCCGCAGCCCGGCAGGCGCGGGCAGAGCGTGAGGCCGCAACGCTGCGCGCGCAGGCTAAGCGCAAAGCGTCGTGGGTCGCCGGAATCAATGCCAGCAGCTGCGACGAGGTGCTGCGCGAGACGTGGGGAAGGCTATGAGGGTGCTGCTGATCGTGCTGCTGCTGGCCGGTTGCGCGACGACGGCGGAACCAGTACGCGTGCCGGTCGCCGTGTCATGCCTCGGCCCTGATCCGGATCTGCCGGTGTATCACTACGGCATCGGCGATTATCCGGGCGCGACCGAGGCGGCACGGCTGCTGGCTGCCGATCTGGTTAAGGCGCAGAGATACATCATCGGTTTGCGAGGGCAAATTGTTGGCTGTAATTAAATGGCATTTAAATGTACTGCTGATGGAACTAGTTATTCTTGGTGTGTTGTTTTGGTGCAAGCAAACCGTAATGTTAATTGCATGTGTAATTGTTCTTGTGTAGCGTAAATACTCCCATTTAAATGAAGATCGGATAAATAAATGAAGGCATTGAACGCTTTGGTTGTGGCTGTGTGCACGGCTGCATCTGTTGTCTGTAACGCAGGTCAATCCGCGGGCTATGTTGATCGTTTGATGGCGCGAGAGGACGGCTTGAAGTATTTTGTTGTTGTTGACGGTGTCAGATCAAATAAGCGCAAGTTGCGCGACCAATGACCATTGGATGATTAAAAATAGCGATCCTAATATTGCTAAGATGCAATATGCTACCGTACTCGCGGCTGTGACAACTGGAAAACGAATTGCAGTAACAGGGGCGGGAACATGCTCAACATGGGTTGACGGTGAGGATGTTTCTGAAGTTCAAATTCTTCCTTGATCTGTTTGCGGCAATTATATTAATTTCAATTATGGCAAAGGTTTGAGATGAAGGGTTTATATAGGCTAACGCCAATTGCATGTTGTTTGCTTGCATTTCTTGCGGCAAACAGACCTGTTTTTGCGGCAGATTGTTCGACCCCAGTTGTGATTCAAGGGCAAGGCAGTACACTAACCCCTCCAATTAATCAAGCTAATCCGGATCCACTTGGATTTACCATTTCTGTGCTTCCAAGTCCGATTTATGCGACGTTTTCGCCTAGTCAGTTGAGTGTGCCGCCGGGGTGTCAGGTTGCACGTGTTACATATGACTATACGATGAATGCAGATTGGAAGGTGGGTGCCGGTGACGGTAGTGCAGACGGAATGGGTCTGAATAATACTGGCATGAACTTTGAAGGGACGGGGTTTCCGCAGGTGCGCGCGTCGGTTCGCGAGAACATTCAAGGTAAAAATGTTACCTACCCGAGAATCACGAATGCTACTTCTTCCACGCAGCTTCTAGAAAAGCCAATATCGGCGACGGTAAGTGCTTGGGTCTATCCCAAAGGCTATGTCTATGCGTCGATCAGCATCGTAAATCCCACTGCGACTGTGACGTTTACGCCGACTCCGACTCCGACTCCGACTCCGACTCCGACTCCGACTCCGACTCCGACTCCGACTCCGACTCCGACTCCGACACCAACTCCGACACCAACTCCGACACCAACTCCGTTGCCATTGACTATATATCCATCGGCTGCGATTGATTTTATATTAAATGATTGATTATAAGGAAATTAACATGAAGGCTCGTAACTTTGTGGTTAAGGTATGTGGTGTTGCCGTATCGTGCCTTTTTATGGCGCAGGCCAGTTTTGCGAATTTTGGTTGCAGCGGAAAAGTGAGCATGCTTGCGGTGGATAGTGCGGCTGCCGTATTTGTTGCCATCAATGGGGGGCCAATTCACTCGATTTGTAATCTCGATGCGCGTGCTGGCTACTCCTTTGTACCTAGCGGGTGTAAGGCTGCGTATGCCACTTTGCTCGCTGCCAAAACTGCCGATAAGACAGTCTCAATTAGTTACGGTGGCGATGCGTATACCTGCTCATCCATTCCTGCATGGGCGGTGATGACGAGCGCGTATTTTGTTGATGGTCCGTACTAAATTGGCTCGTTGAGCCCTGGCCAGTTGTTCCGCACGTTCCCGACAACAGGATCAACTGGCCGCCATTCGAACTCGTTTGCGGGGCGGGCGAGGTTGTGCATTGTAGAGCGGGGCGCGATCGCGCGACGTGATGTAGTAGGGCTGCTTGTGCTTGGCGTCGAGCATCACCCATTCATGCCAGCCGTCGACGGGGACAATCACCCGGCGCCGGTGTTGCCAAAGGCTGCGATAGTACGGGTTGTTGGCGACAGTCTCGCGCCGGGCGTTGATCACGATCGGTAGCGCCTTGCCGCGGCTATCCGTTTTGCCTTCGGCCCACGCTGGGCGATATCCCCACATGACGTTGTCGATCGAGCGCAGCTTGCCTTCGAAGCTGTTGGCGACGTACAGCGGCATACTCGGAGCGGTGTTGTAGTGCGACGGCATGTCGCCGAGGTGGTAGGGCGTTGATCCCTGCGGATCGAAATCGCTCTCGTCGATCCAGCCCAGCCCATAGGCGTACTGGTAGCGCCTTGATGCCCTGACCAAGCGTCCGCACATGCTCTTCTCCCGACTGTAGCGGAGTCAGAATAGCAAGATGCCAAGTGATTTTGAGGGGAATTTGAAGAGCAAGAAAGGCAGGGCAGTTAGGCCTGAATGACCCAACTGCCTATCTGTGACCCAGATGCATTGCGCTGACTGGGCTGGAAGCCTTGCAAAATCAGGTGGCGGAGAGACGGGGACTTTAGCAAGTCAACCAATCTCATGCGGCTCAACACTATGATTTATTAAGCCTTTTCTGGGTTCGCTGCTGATCGACAGGAAGAGTATCTGTAGCAACTCTCTCTACCTTCTTTTGAGCATACCAAGCAGTAAATGTGGCCGACAAGGAGAATTCGAGAGATGGCATGGTATGCCGTCCGCATTCAGAGCTACCCCCGGGGCATGCGCGTATCCTCGTAACTTTATTTGTCATACTCTTTTGGGAGAGGGCAGTCATAGTTGATGTCGATCATGTCCAAGTTCAATACTTGGAAATTGGCGTATTTATTTCCTGATTTAGCTTGCTTTTCCTGCGGCACTCCGTACACAAAAACAAATGCGGTTTGCTTCTGTGTTTTTCTTATTTTCTCAAGGCGAGTTGATACAAGTTTCTTTATTTTGTAATTTTCTATTAAATCGTCTGCAACCATGATGGTTGTTATGTATTCTTCATCGCTCTTTCTGAATTTTTTCTTAAATTTTATTTGATAGCCTTTATCCGATGGCAATCTGTTTATGTAGGCCCATCCATAGTATATGACTGGGTGTTCTGGGAGTTTGCTTAAATCTTGCTCCCCAATGCATTTGAATATGCTTCCATAATAAATGTCCTTTCCTTGGATGTTTAATCTTCTGTGTTTGAGTGAGTCATCTTTCCTGTAACGAATATATCTTCCAACCACTGATCGAACGGAATATATTGTTCCTACACTTCCTAATTCTCTAAGTCGAGTATTGGTCTTGCTTTTGGCAGGGCTTATTTTCTTTGAGATTATTTCTTCTGAATTGGGGGTGGATCGTAGCTCATCGTAATATGAGTCTGGTCGCTCTAATGAAAATATCTCTACTACGGACTCATCAATCGTTCGTTTTTCTTCTGTGGCGGTTGCCCCGCCTTCATACTCAACATGAAGGGGCTTGTTGTTGGCTATTTCACAGTTTTCTGAATGATTTCCATATATTCGATAGTGGGGGACTACCTTCATATCCTGAAGGTCTTCATCAAGATTTGCACAAGTTACTTGTGCGTCACAGTCAGTTCCCGGGCATAAAAATTTCTTTTTATCTTTAATTATGCCGGACCAATAGTAATCATAGGCTCGATCTGGGTCCAGATAATCATCAATCTCAATTGAGTATGCAATATCCAATGCCATTTCCTATTCCTCGTGTAGCTTGGTCACTCTTGAAACTAGATGGTCGATGTATTTGGTTGCAAGCAAGCGAGATGGGGGCAGTGTGCTACGGTTAGCCTTCACTGGCTCTTCTCATTACGGAAACTAAAAGTGCATACTGAGTTTATATCACCTCTGAGAGTAATTCACCTTGCTTGACAGACAGTGGGTCAGTGAATTTTCTTAATTCTTCCTGCTGTGAAACCAAAAATGGTGCATCTTGCACTTTGCTGTAAAGGTTAAGTAGGCGTTTTTCGGCTCGAATTAAAATTGTGTCGTAGAGTATTGGGATGATCTTCACGCTGCCACCTTCCGTACGGGGTTCTTCCTCGCCCGTTTCAATTACGTCCCCGAGTACGAAACCATCCACTCTGGTATGAGCACGAATGTAGCCTTTGGATTTCAATTCCTTCACATATTTCCAAACTTGCTCTTTTTCCTTGGACCCCAGTGGCAATCTGGTGGTTTTGAGGTCAACGATCACCACGTGCTCACTGCCGTTCTCGTTGTAATCCTCGTCATAGGAGGAGCGAGCATAGAAGCCGACGCTCGAATCTGGCATCGCCACAAAATCAGGCCGATTCCGCGTGCCTCTGCCCTTGGTGTCACCAAATAACTCGCGAATGACTGTAGTCATACCCTTGTTGGATGTGAATTCGATGGACTCAAACTGAGCGCCGAACATCCACAAGCCTTTCTCAAACAGTGGCTGTAGCTCGTGCACCTCATCAATGCCGGCTACCTTGATTTTCTCTCGCAGCTCGTTGATAAGCTTCAGGCGTGTCTGAATTTCGTCTAGCACAATCTTTGCCATGCCAATGGTCCATTGGCTTAGCATCTCGTGGAGGGCATCAAGATCATGCGGATCTTGGTTGTGCAGTATTTCCAACAAGCCGTAGCGAGACTTGGTCTTCTCAAGTTTTGCGAGAATACTGGATAGCTGAACAATCTCTTGCTCCCCGAAATTTGGGCAAGTATCCACTACCTCATTAACGAAACTTTCGACACGGTCCTTGCTCAGCGGAGCAAGACTATTGACTGTATTCCCAATTCTCTCAATGACTGCGCTGCGCTTCGCGTCACGATCGGCTTGGCTACTATCAAAGATGATCTCGCGAATCTTGTCTTGCACCATCTCACGAGTCTTTTGCCAAGCAGTGCTCTCTTCGCGAAAACCGCTCCAATCTTCTAGAACTGCGTAGTCTTGATTCAAAAAATCGGCTTGAACAATGAAGGTGAACCGCTTGGCTTCAGAAGTGCGGCCATCAAGGACTCGTTCATAGTCGCTGCGACTCCATTTACACTCGCCGACTGCACGGTTCTGCACCCACCATGCAATGCCATGCTGTTTAGTGGTTTTATCGGCTTTCTTAGTGTCGATGTGAAATATCTTGACGGTGCCATACCTCGGTACCTCAATATCATCCATAGAGAGAAGGTCGGGAATGTCGTTGAAGGTGATTTGGCTTCCGTTAACAGATACTTTGAAGGCCGGGTTCGCAAGAAAACGGCTTCCGATCATTTCGCGCGCTTGGTCTTCGCTGAAGCCGATTCTTGGGATAGTCCCGTTACCAACTATCTCGGTGCCATGTTCCTTAATGCCCTCAGCAGTAAAGGAAACCTCTTCAAGGACAAGCGGGTTTGTCGGTGTACGTTTGACCCGGCATACAAACTCTTGCCCATTCTTGCGGGAGGTAATGAGGTATTCATCGGCAAAGCAAAAACTGGCGAAGCGCCCCTTACCATTCTTGCCGAAGACGGCACGAGGTTGGCCTTCCGTGCCGAGAGGTGGGGTGGCGACGTTACCTTGTGCAGAAATTCGGTTGTACGCGATGGTGCGCCAGATGTACTGGAACTCTTCACGAGTCATGCCATGACCGTTGTCGGAGATTTTGAACTGCCTTTCTAGTTGCACATCCGGCCAAGTGATCTGGACTTCTGAGGCGTAGGCATCCCAGCAGTTGGCGACAAGCTCAACAATTGCCGTTGCGGGCTCAGTGATGATGGAGCCTGCCCAGCTTTCCAGGAAGCGTTCATCGTACAAAAGTGTCCCTTGTTCCATCGCGCCCTCGCTCGACAATGCTTACGTTGTTGTGATTGTTGTGGTAATCAGTGCGCAATAATCGCCGCTTTGGCGGTGGTGCGCAATACTTGCCCAATCGTGCAACACCACAGCGTCCAACAGTCGGATGGCTTGCCTCCGTTGGCTCATATCCTTGGCTCGTTGATTATGGCTCACATAGATTGTCCTTGGCCGATTTGAGCCGCCCTCCTACAATTGGGCTCATTGTGTATACTCAATGAGCTAACGACATGAGCACTCAACGCATCGCCCGCGTCTACCTTCGTGTATCCAGCGACACCCAAGACTTGGAGCGTCAGCGCCAGATTGTCGAAAACGCCAAGGTGGCCGGTTACTACATTGCGGGCACCTATGCCGAGAAGGCGTCCGGCACGACCACCGACCGCCCGGAGTTGCAACGTCTGCTGGCGGACCTCCAGCCGGGCGATGTTGTCATCGCCGAGAAGATTGACCGTCTGACGCGGTTGCCGCTACCCGAAGCGGAGCAACTGATGGCGACCATCCGAACCAAAGGGGCGCGTCTCTCCGTGCCCGGCATCGTGGATTTGTCGGAGGTCATCACGACGACTCAAGACAACACCGCCCGCGTACTCTTGGAAGCAACGCAGGACATGTTGCTGAAGATTGCGCTGCAAATGGCGCGGGATGACTACGAGACTCGCCGCGAGCGTCAGCGGCAGGGTATTGCGCAGGCGAAGGCGGCTGGCAAGCTGCTTGGTCGTCAGGCAGACGAAGTGATGCACGAACGTATCCTTGAGCTGCGCAAAAGCGAAAAAACCATCGCTGAAACAGCGCGACTCGCCGGCTGCAGTGTTGCGACGGTCAAACGCGTTTCCAAGCATCAGCGTGAAAGCGAAGCGGCATGACCATTGCGTTACCGTCTCAACTGAGTTTGGATGTCCTGCAGGCGTCTTTCCGTGTCGTGCCGCGACTTGATTGGATTGATCTTTACATCGGCAGCGATACCGCCTTCGCCTATATCAATGTCGTCACCTTGAAAGAGCTGCACCGCACGGGGTGTTACAGCTTCCCGGTGAACGAGCAAGGGGCGCGGCTTTCGGATACTGGTCATCGGCATCGAGTTCGGCTGCAGAATCCCACCGATACCATGATTTGCGGCCTTGTACGGGCAGGCTTTCGAGTGGAAAGACTGGTTGCGATGGAGGTCGCGCTTGATTTCGAGCCCCGGACGCCAGCAGACCATGTCCTGCTTGAGCCATTCGGAAAGGCACTGGATGCGGCCTTCTGGTTAAAGTACAAGAAGCCGGGGAGTCTCAGGGGTGCAAACCGGCGCGGTGCAGACGCTCAGTGGAGCAGTCGAATCACACGCTATGGGGGCGACTGGCGTTCCCTTGATGGGCATTTGATTCCTGACTCGGAAGTGTGCTTTCGGCTCTATCACAAGACAACCGACCAGCAACGGGCTCTGCCGCTGGAGCAGCAGGTTGTCCGGCTGGAGTTCACCTTGTCTGGCGACATGCTGCCGACCCAAGCCGTGGCAGAGGTGCAGGACATCAACTGGCAAGACCTGATTCTGAAGCAGCTTGGACTATGTTTTGTCAAAGGAGCCGCCGGCAATGAACGCGGACGTATCAATGACAGGTACGTGAAGTTCGGAGGTGGCTTGGCACGTCAGACCAAGGTGCAGCGTCGCGACGCGCAAGACCGGGTCATTGATACTGCATATCGCGTGAAACCGGTGGGCTCCACGATCATTGCCGCCGCGCTAACTCGAAAGATTCGCGATCAATTGAAGCGCTTCAGGCCGCTGCCCAGTACGTGGAAATCCGACGAAGTGAAAGCGACCGACTAGCAGCTTCGTTTTTCCCTTATCTGCAAGGATTGCTGGGGGTTAGTCCAGCTCCAACCTTGGGCGAAAGCGCAAACGCCTCATAACTTCATATATTGCTTCTTGGCTGGTTTTATTCTCAGGGGCAAGAGCTGCGCAGCTCGCGCTGCCCAATGCCCGCTACGCGGCCATCCGATGCTGCCGCGTGAGGCGCACATTCTGAAGGGCGAACTCATCGCGTCACTGCTTGCCGCGACAAGCTCGGAGTGAGCTGGATGAACAAAAGAAAGGAAAATAGGAACTATAAAAGACAATATTTGTCAAGGAAAGCCTTGCCAAGGCAAGGCGCGCAGCGCATGTCGGAGACTGAAATCTTGCGATTGGAAAATGCTATAAAAACGCTGGAAGTAGCGTAGATATTGGTGTTCAAGCAGGTTTCAGCCTCAAAGACACCTTGCGCTAATCTTGCCTATCCTCTGCAAAATCACGCCGACGCCTCATCCATCCTGATTGCTACGAAATCTCTATCAGTATGCTTCAATAGATAATTGAGGTATATCCAACGCGACCTCGCGACAGAATCGCCCTCTGGCGCATCCGGGTTGCCCATTGAGGGCCCGGGCAGCATCGACATCAAAAGGACGCGGCAGGCGCTCGCCTGAGCCCCTCCACGTCGATGCCGCATATCAGCGCCCGGTACGCGCCCGCAGTTCGTGAACGAGCGTCCCTGCTGCGGTCCAGATACCGCCAATCAGCAGCCCGATCAACGAAACCGCGATACCGATGTATCGCAGCTCAAAGTAGCTCCGGTATTCCAGCCCATCGCCGGTGCTGATCAGCCCGCGAGCGTTCCAGCTATACAGCATGAACAGGGCAATGACGCTGACAACCATGATCGTGATGCCGGAACTCCATAACAGGGAGCCGGATTGCGATTGGGTGCTGCTGGGGGTGGCTTGCTCGGTCATACGCAGATTCTCCAGATTTGTTGATTCCGGCCGAATCGCCGGGAGCTGAGTCTAGTGGAAAGGCATGCCATAGCAAGCCTGATGACAGATTAAGCTTGAGATTGTCGCCTTCCCCGCAAGCCGTTGGACTGAGCCAGTAGCACTCGTCACCAAGCCCGTCTGCCATCAGGGGGCGTGGAGCAGGGCGAAGTCCTAGAGAAAACGACCTTCATTGGCCCCATCCATGCCACGTCCTGCCAGCCTTTAGGAGTTCGCCCTTGGACAGCCAAGGGCCGGAGGCAACGCCAGTATCATCAGGCACGCATTTTTCCCCGCCGCCTTCGCTTGTTCTCCGGCGTGACCGTGTTATCTCGAATCACTGAAAGGGAAAGACCAAGTCGCAGTCCTATTTCTTTGGCGGGTAGACCAACGTCACGAAGCCGTTGTGCTTCCATAATCTGCTCTGCGCTAATTGACGACACCCTGCCCGGCTTGCGTCGTGGTTTATCAGTCGCAGTGAAATCTGGTGCTTTGCTGTAGTCGTGCGTCTGCTCTACCAGCTCCAGACCCTCATAGCGAAGCTTGGCAAGTTCTTCCTCTAGCACTGGCAAGCTGACACCATCCCCATAACCATCGTGGTCGTCCTCTTCGGCATGCCCGACAATCTGGACTAGGCGTCCCTTCTGAATGTCGGATTCACGGGCAAACCGAATGAGCGTATGACGGAACGCATGAAAGCCGAGAAGGCATTTCCCCGGTGTTTCATCACGCAATCCAAGGTTGCGAATATGGTCGCAAAACCAGTCTCCAGCAGCTTCGCCAGCCCGGCCATTCTTGGCAGCCCAGCGAGGGAAAAGCTGCTTGATGTTATGCCGCTGCAGCCATTTAACATACTGCAAAAAAACCAGCCGGATCAGCTCTCGGTGGATTGGCACCTTACGCTGCGAAGGGGTGTTTTTCACCGACTTTTTGATATCTTCCGCTGCTTCGCTGTCTTCGGTTACGTGGAAAATCCAAACGCCATCCTCCTCGTGAATATCGACAAGCGGGTTAAGTTGGCAGACCTCGTTAATGCGAGCCCCGGTGAACAGCCCAACCAACTGAAGCCAGTAGTTCGGTGCAAAGCGGACGTCCTGAGCAAAGCGCTGGGCCTCTTGCCCTTCGAACAACTGCTTCAACTCCGCCAGTTTCATCGGGCGCTGCTTTTTCGCGCCAGCTTCGCGTGAACCGGTGTATTTGATGCCAAAGTCAAACGTGTGCTGACACCACTCGGATTTGTCACATTTGATTGTGTCAAAGAAGTGTTTGATGTTGGTCTTGTATTTGCGGCTGTACGTTGCTGGCGATATCCGTTCTTCACCGGGTTGGCCGAACAATTCGCTCAGTGGCTGGCCTTTCTCGACGAGATAACTCCAACCGGTCGGCAGCGTCTGAACTTTGCGTAACAGATCGGCGATGTCTCGCTGTCTGATTGACCCCATCGGACGTCCGCCTAACATCGGCACCAAGAATTTTCCCAAAGTGAGTGGGTACGAGCTTTTCTTGTCTTCGGGCAGTTGAGATATGAACCATTCAACGGCATCAGCGACCGTCACGCTCATATCAACACCGGGCTCCGGAGTAGGCGTGTCGCTGAGTAACGCCAATGAAGAAGCAACGGGGGTGTGATGCGACGGTGCGACGACCGGTGCCATCGGGGAGGTGGATTGCAGCCGACCCTTCAGCACGTTGAGCGCAGCAATACATCGTGATACGTCCTGAGCAGCTTTTACTTCGACCGCTTCAAGCCGAAGCTCTGTTCGTCTTGCGTCGGCGAGAGTATTCAACTTGGCGGTTTCCGCTTCTTCGACAAGTCTCTGTAGCCTGACTACTTGTTTCCGGGCAGCAAGTGACAGCGGCTTCCCCACCGGAGCTACCTCATCCGGTGCGAGCGCTTTCAAGAGGCTGGCAGCCATCGCGATGCCCTCCAAACCGCCCGGAATGAGCGAAACGAGATTGCGCAGCTCTGCCGCTTCTGCGGGCTGATCTTGTTCGAGCTGGTCGGCGTGGTCGAGCAACTGCTGCCGTATCGGGCTGGTCTGAAATAGGTTCATGCGAAGCTCCAAAAACAATGTCTTTACCGCTCCGGCCAACTGTAATGCCTCGGCTGAGGCCGTTCGCCAGTCCTGAGTCCGAAGGGACTGGACCAGCTCGCGGACGCCCAGCCGGGGGCGAAGGTCGGCAGGTACGGCTAACCGGAAATAAAGGGTATGACCCCGGCGGACAAGGTAAGGAGCACGGGCAGGCACGGCAACACCATGTAGCAGCCGTTTGTAGCGACTGTTTGTAGCAGGTGCAGAAAACCGTGAAAAAGGCGTTTCTCTCAAGCAGCTCAGGACGAGCAAGTCTTTGATCGGAAACGAAAAAGCCGCGACATGCGCGGCTTCATCTTTGTGCTGGCGGAGAGACGGGGATTCGAACCCCGGATAGGCTATTAACCTATACACGCTTTCCAGGCGTGCGACTTAAACCACTCATCCATCTCTCCGCGATGGGAGGCCGAATAGTACCCAAGCGCCGCGCGGCTGGCAAGGCGCGCGCGGTATTTTCTTACGCTGCCGAGCCGGCGGTTCGCGTCGCGGTCAGGCTCAGTAGCCAGTAGCCTGCGCCACCGATCAACAGTGCTGGCACCGATGCCATCATGCCGGGGAGCAGGTGTACGGTCAGATGGTAGGTGGCGATGCCGAGCGACCAGGCGAGCAGCGCACGGACATGCCAGCCGCCGTTGTACCAGTAAGGGCCGTCGCGCTGGGCGATGGCGGCGATGGCGATCTGGCGGCGACGGATCACAAAGTGATCGACCAGGACGACGCCGAACAGCGGTGCGAAGAGCGAGCCGATCAGCAGCAGGAAGCTCTCGAAGCGGGCAAACGGTACGAAGAGGGCGATGGCGGTGCACAGTACGCCAAAGGCCAGTGCCGCGTGCTCGACCTTGGCCGGTACCAGCGTGCATGCTGACACGGCGGCCGAGTGGATGTCGGCAAAGGCTTTCTCGCTCTCGTCGAGCAGGATCAGCAGCAACGCGAGGCCGCCGCCGGAGGCGGCGAGTGCGAACAGCAGGGCATTGTCGCCGCCTTGCTGGGCGAAGGCGAGCGTATACGCGGCGCCCAGACTGCAGAACCACAGGTTGCCGACCAGGTAGCCGGCCAGCGTGCCGCGGAATGAGGCACTGGCACTGCGTGAAAAGCGGGTGTAGTCGGCGATCAGCGGCAGCCACGACAGCGGCATGGCGATGACGAGGTCGATGCCGGTGCCAAGGCCCAGTGCGCCGGTGCCCGGGCGGCTGAACAGCTCGGCGACGTCATAGGCGGCGAACAGGTGCCAGGTCAGCCACGCCGCAGCGGCCAGCAGCATCCAGATGCCCCAGCGGCGCAGGACGCGACGGACGAAGCCGAGCGGGCCGAATACGGCGATCAGCGTCGACAGGCCGCCAAACAGCAGTGTCCACAATACCGGGTTTTGCCACAGCGCCGATTCGGCACCGGCACGCTGGATCAAAGCGCCGGCAGCGTCGCGCATCACGACGATCTCGAATGCGCCCCAGCCGATCAGCTGGATCAGGTTGCAGATCGCCGGCAGGCTGGCGCCGCGCAGGCCAAGTGTTGGCCGCAATGCCGACATCGTCGCCAGGCCAGTGTCGGCGCCGATGACGGCGACCGACGCAAGGCAGGCGACGCCGACCACGCTACCGATGACGATCGCGGTCAGCGCCGCGCCGAAACCCAGTCCCGGCACCAGCAGGGCGCCGGTTTGCAGCACCATCAGGCCGATGGCCAGCGAGAACCACAGCGACATCACGTCGCGGGCGGAAAAGACGCGCCGCTCCAGCGGGACGGGGACGCGCGGGTCATAGGTGCCGGTGGGCTTCATGCTTTGTTCTCCTCGGAAGGCTGGCATTGTCGCCGCCGTCGCGGACTCAGGCAACGAAAAACCCCGCGGTAGCCGGGGCTGGATCAAGGTCATCGAGGGCGCGGGCCGCTGAGTGCATTGGCGCCGCCGGTGGCGACGAAGGTTTTCATCGCAATCCCGGTTTGCAGGGCCTGCTTTTCAGGGGCGCAGCAATGGCGACCAGGTAGCTGACAGCGTGATGCGCGTTGCCGCAGCAAACATTGACGTTAAATCTGATCTGGATCGAGGTTGTTCGTTATTTTGGATGGCAGGCTTGCCTTCTTTTTTGTTACCGGTAACATCGAATGGGCAGGCCTAAAGTCGTGCTTGCTACGGTAAACGGGCGTGCGATGTCGGCATGTGTGTACTTGTACAAATTTCGCGAGCGGCGGACAGGCCGCTCCAACAGCAGCGAGGAGGGCGATCGATGTCCGGGAAAAGTTATGTGGTGATGGGGGTGTCGAGCAGTGGCAAGTCGAGCCTGGGTGCTGAGCTGGCGAAGGTGCTGGGGGCCAAGTTCATTGATGGTGACGACCTGCACCCGCGTGCCAATATCGTCAAGATGGCCGGCGGTACGCCGCTGAACGACGATGATCGCGCGCCGTGGTTGGAGCGCATCAACGATGCGGTGTTCAGCGTGGCCAGCAAGCATGAAACCGCCGTGATCGTCTGCTCGGCGCTGAAGCGGGCGTACCGTGACCGCATCCGTCTGGACAACGACAAGCTGACGTTTCTCTTTATGGAAGGCAGCTATGCGCTGATTCTTGCGCGCATGCAGGCGCGCCACGGACACTTCCAGAAAGCCGACATGCTGCAGAGCCAATTTGATGCGCTCGAAGTGCCGGGGGCAGACGAGCCGGATGTGCTGTCGGTATCGATCGAGGGCGGGCAGGATGCGGTGCTGGCCCGTGCGCTCGCGGCGGTGCGGTCGGCGGGCTGAATGGTTTGGCCCGATCTGAAACTGCGGGCTTAGTCCGGCCGGGCGACGCTACCGCCGAGCGTGAGCGTGTAACCCAGGTCGACGATCCGTTCTGAATAGGTCTGGCCCGCGAGCCGGCCGATCAGCCGTTCGGCGGCGATGCGGCCGATTGTCTCGCGCGGGGTGATGACGCTGGCCAGGGGCGGGGTCAGTGCCTGGCCGATGTCGAGTGCGTTGTAACCGGCGACGGCGACGTCATCTGGCACATGGCGGCCGCTGCGCTGGCAAGCCAGCATGGCGCCGGCGGCGATGTCGTCGTTGGTGCAGAACAGCCCATCCAGCGTTGGAAAATCCACAAGGGCCCGTTCGGCCAGCGTGGCGCCGAGTGTGAATGTCGATGCGGCCTCGGTTTCAACGAGCTGCGCCGGCAATCCAGCTTCGGCCAGTGCCTGTCGGTAGCCGGCAATCCGCTGTTGCGTGCGGTGGTCGAGTCGTGCTGCGAGGTAAACGATATGCCGTTTGCCGCTGGCAATCATGGCTTCGGTCATCGCTTTTGCCGCTGCGGTGTGGTTGAGTCCAACGGCAAGGTCGATCGGGTCCGCCGGCGTTTCCATGACCTCGACGACCGGTATGCCGGCGGTGCGGATCATGCGCAGCGTGCGTTCGGTGTGCTGCGTCTCGGACAGGATCAGCCCGTCGACGTGGAACGACAGCAGCGTGGCGATGCGCGCTTCCTCGAGGTTGATGTCGTAGCCGAAATGGGTGTACAGCGTCTGGTAGCCGGCCGGCTCGGTCACCGATTCGATGCCGCGTATCAACGCCGAGAAGACTTGGTTGGAAATCGATGGCAGCAGGACGCCGATGGCGTGGCTGCGTGCGTTGGAGAGAATCTCCGGTGCCCGGCTCGGGATGTAGCCCAGCGCCTCGACCGCCTGCTGGATCGTGTCGCGTAGCGCCGCCGAGACTTGGCTCGGGTCGCGCAGATAGCGGCTGACGGTCATCTTGGTGACGCCGGTGAGGTTGGCAACATCCTGCAGCGTAGGGCGTTTGGCGTGGCTCATTGGTCGGCGGCGCCAAGAAAATCGGGCGATTGTTACACGTAACATTGTCCGCTTGTTAGACCGGGCGCAAGGTCGCATGATCTTGCCCATCCGATTGTTCGCTAGGGAGTACGCATGTCGGCGTCGACGGTTTCACGAGTTCGACTCGTTTTTGCGCTCGCCGCCTTGGTGTTGGCCGCGTGCACGACCACGCCCCCCCGCAAGCCGCAGCCGGTCGATCGCAGTCTGGCGCATATCGAGGCGCAGGGCGATGGCCGCGAGATCGTCATGTATTCGCTGGGCTTGCTCGACGTGGGCTATCAGTTCGGTGGCAACAATCCGGAGGCCGGACTCGATTGCAGCGGCATGGTGCGTTTCGTCTACAAGAAAGCATTGGGTATCGACTTGCCACGTACCGCTGCCGACATCGCGTCGCGGACGCGCCCGATTGCCGAATCCCGATTGCAGGCCGGCGATCTGGTGTTTTTCAATACGCTCGGCAAGCCGTACTCGCACGTCGGGATCTATCTTGGCGACGGTAAATTCGTGCATGCACCATCGAGCCGCGGCAAGATCCGGGTCGAGTCGATGAGCCTGCCGTATTTTTCGAGTCGCTTCGAAGGCGCGCGAACGGTGTTCGCGCAGGGGAAGTAAGGCTAGGCCTTGTCGGCGATATGGCGGTTGACGCCGCCTTGCAACTGGCCCTGCTGCGAGTAACCCAGCGCGTCGCTTTGGCCGGCGGCAAGGGTGTAGACCAGTGTGTCGAGCGCCTGACGGCGGGATTCGATCAGTTTGCCGTTGCATTGATTGAGCAATGCGGCCTGGCGCACCTGCTCCAGCAATTGCTGCCAGGACGGCAGCAGGCCGGGCCGGTTGGCCGATAGCCATTCGGCAATGGCCGGGCCGTTCTCGAGTCCCAGCGATGCAAAAGCGCTGTTGAGCGCGTTGCCTGCGGTGTCTGCGGCCAGTGCTGCCTTTTGCTTTTCGGCAAGCAGACCGGTCAGGACGTCGGGCTGATCATGGGTCAGGCAGCGCTGCTCGTCCTGCAGCAGCTGGACGAGTAGTTTGTAGGCGTCGGTGGCCGCGCCAAGTTGCGCGGACCAGTCTGGGGAGCTATTCATGCTTGGATTGACCGTGTTAACGGCCCAGCAGTTCCTTGACGCTGTCGATCAACTTGTCGGCAATGGCATCGGCGCGAACGCTGAAGCGGCCTTCGGCGATGGCCTGGCGTAGCGCGGCGACGCGTTCGCCGTCGAATGGCGCGCCGGCCGAGTCGGCTTGACCGAGTTCGGCTGCGGCCGGGTTGATGCTGACGCTGAGATCATCGGCCGGAGCGGCAGTGCCGGTCTGACTGGTGCGCTCGGCATTGCGCGTTGGTTGCGCAAGGGGCGCCCGGGTAGACGGGTCGATTTTCATGTGAAGTCCTCGTGGCCCCGGCGTGTTCCCGCGGCAGGTTTCGGTGCTGATTATGCGCTGTATCGGCCGGCCCACGAAAAACTTTAGCGAAATACGCACGCGGTCATCGCCGCCGAATGGCCTTGCCGAAGCAGGGAAACAGTCGGGTGTCGGTGCCGGGGCGCTATGATGGGGTTCGACGGTACCGGCATATGGTGCCGACTGCCGCTTCTTGGCGGCCAAGGCTTGCTGTATAGTTGCGCAATTTTGACCCGGCCCAGGGTTGGCGCCGCGTGCGCGCCGCGGGGAGAACCGAGCAAACATGAAAACCACATTCCTCGATTTCGAGCAGCCGATTGCTGAGCTCGAAAACAAGATCGAAGAGCTGCGCTACGTTCAGGATGACTCCGCTGTCGACATTTCCGTCGAAATCGGTCACCTGGAAAAGAAGAGCCAAGAGCTGACCAAAACGATCTATGCCAAGCTCACGCCATGGCAGATTTCCCAGGTTGCGCGTCATCCGCAGCGTCCCTACACGCTGGATTATCTCGGCGCGATCTTTACGGATTTCGAAGAGCTGCATGGCGATCGTGCCTTCGCCGACGATCACGCCATTGTCGGCGGTCTGGCGCGCTTCAATGGCCAGTCGGTCATGGTGATCGGCCATCAGAAGGGCCGTGATACCAAGGAAAAGATTTTCCGCAACTTCGGCATGCCGCGTCCGGAAGGCTATCGCAAGGCCCTGCGCCTGATGAAGCTGGCCGAGAAATTCGGCCTGCCGGTGATTACCTTCGTCGATACCCCGGGTGCTTATCCGGGCATTGGCGCCGAGGAGCGCGGTCAATCCGAAGCGATCGGCCGCAATCTGTTCGAAATGGCCAAGCTGCGCGTGCCGATTATCACCACGGTGATCGGCGAGGGCGGCTCGGGCGGCGCACTGGCGATTGCCGTCGGTGACCTCGTGCAGATGCTGCAGTATTCGACCTACTCGGTCATTTCTCCCGAGGGTTGCGCGTCGATCCTGTGGAAGACCGCCGAGAAGGCACCGGATGCCGCCGAGGCGCTGGGCATTACATCCGGACGCCTGAAAACGCTGGGCTTGATCGACAAGATCATCACCGAGCCGATCGGTGGTGCACATCGCAATCACGCGCAGATGATGCAGGCGATGAAAAAGGCGATTGCCGATGCACTCAAGGGTGTTGCCGACAAGCCGATTGACGCTTTGCTCGACACCCGCTTCGAGCGCCTGATGGGCTATGGCCAGTTCAAGGAAATCCCAATCCAGTGATCTGGCCGGGCGGGTGGGTGAATGCCTGGCCCACCACGCTGTACTGCCAACGACGCGACTGAGTCTGGGACTCTCTGCCGGGCTCGATTCGGTCGTGTTGTTGCATCTTCTCGCCGGGCTGCGTGTCAAGTCCGGTTTCTCGCTCTCGGCCATCCACGTTCACCACGGTTTATCGCCCCATGCCGATGCGTGGGCCGATACGGCCTGTGCGTTGGCGCATGCACTGGATGTGCCGTGCCAGGTGGCCGGCGTCAGCGTGGAGCATGCCGCCGGGCTTGGTATCGAGGCTGCTGCCAGGGCTGCGCGTTATGCCGCGTTCGAAACCATTTCTGCCGACGTGCTTTGCCTCGCGCACCATCGGGACGATCAGGCCGAGACGGTGCTGATGCAGATGTTGCGCGGCAATGGTTTGGCAGGCATGGCGGCGATGCCGGTGTGCCGAGACCTGACCCCGTCGTTGCGATTGCTTCGCCCCTTGCTCGATGTGCCGCGCAGCGTGCTGCGCGACTACGCCGAGGCCAATGCGCTGAGCTGGGTCGACGACGAGAGTAACGACGACCCGCGCTTTACCCGCAACTTCCTGCGTCATCAGATTTTGCCCTCACTCACGCAGCGCGACCCCGGTGTTGCTGCGTCACTTGCCCGTGTGGCTACGCAGGCGGCCGAGGCCGATGCACTGCTGGCCGAGTTGGCCGAACTGGATTTGCTCGACTGCGTCGTTGACGGCGCCTTTGATCTGGCGGTCGCTGCCTTGCTGAGTCCGCTCCGTCGCCGCAATGCGCTGCGGCGCTGGTTGCGCAACCTCGGCATCGTTGCCGATGCGCGCGCTTTCGACGCCTTCGTGCAGCAGCTGGGCGCGCCGACCGATGCGCAGCCCGAACTGCGCTGGCGTGATCGGCGGGTACGGCGCTACCGTCAGCGCGTCCATTTTGTACCCGGCGTGCCATTTACCAACGAGGTCGCGATCGAGCCGGGCGTCGGGATGAGCATCCCGCAAGGTCGATTGAGCTGGGTGCCAAGCGCCGAAGGTGTGGCGGCGGGAGGTGCCGGGCCGTGGAGGCTGCGCCCCCGGATTGGCGGCGAACGTTTGCGCTTGCGGATCGATGGGCCGACCCGTCTGCTCAAGTCACTGTATCAGGAGGCGGCCGTGCCGCCGTGGTTGCGTGATGCGACGCCGCTATTGTTCTGCGGCGACCATCTGGCCGCGGTGCCGGGTATCGGTGTGGCGGCAGCGTTTGCTGGCGGTGGCTGGCTGCCGGTGTGGCAGCCAGCGTAAACGATCAGCCGAGCAGGCGCTCAAGCACGCCGGCGTAAACGCGCGAGAGCTTCGGTACGTCCTCGATGGCGACGCACTCGTTGAGCTTGTGGATCGTCTTGTTGATCGGGCCAAACTCGACGACTTCGGGGCAATACTTGGCGATGAAGCGACCATCGGACGTGCCGCCGGTCGTGTTCAGTTGCGGGGTGGTGCCGGTGACGTCGGCGACCGCTGCCTTGATCGCATCGATCAGGGCGCCGTGATCGGTCAGGAACGGCTCGCCCGACAGATTCCAGCTCAGCTCGTACTCGAAATCGTAGGCGTCGAGAATGGCGTGGACTTTCTGCTTGAGCGTGTCGGCGGTGTTTTCGGTCGAAAAGCGGAAGTTGAACAGCGCTTCGGCCGTGCCCGGGATGACGTTGGTCGCGCCGGTGCCGCTATGCAGGTTCGAGACCTGCCAAGTGGTCGGCGGGAAATAGGCATTGCCCTGATCCCATTCGGTGTTGGCGAGTTCAGCCAGCGCTGGCGCCAGCAGATGGATCGGATTGTTGGCGAGGTGCGGGTAGGCGATGTGCCCCTGGACGCCGTGGACGATCAGGTGGCCCGACAGCGAGCCGCGGCGGCCGTTCTTGATCGTGTCGCCGAAGGTCTCGGCACTGGTTGGCTCGCCGACGATGCAGTAGTCGATCTTTTCGCCGCGCGCCTTCAGCGCTTCGATGACCTTGACCGTGCCGTCGTGCGCCGGTCCTTCTTCGTCCGACGTGATCAGGAAAGCGATCGAGCCGCGCGGATTCGGATGCTTGGCGAGAAACGCTTCGGTTGCGGTGATGAAGGCGGCAAGCGAGGCCTTCATATCGGCGGCGCCACGGCCGAACAGGTGACCGTCACGGATTTCCGGCGCGAACGGATCGGAGTGCCAACGATCAAGCGGGCCGGTCGGCACGACGTCGGTATGGCCGGCGAACACCAGGACCGGGCCTTCACTGCCGAAGCGCGCCCACAGGTTGTCGACCTCGCCGAAGCGCATCGGCTCGATGTGAAAGCCAAGTTTGGCCAGCCGGTTTGCCATCAATTGCTGGCAGTCGGCGTCGTTGGGCGTCACCGAAGCTTGGCGGATCAGTTGCAGGGTCAAATCGAGCGTAGCGTCGTTCATGGTCTCAGTGGCTGAAAAGCGCGTCGTAGGTTTCGGGTTTGTATCCAATGGTGATCGTACCATCGCGGTCAAGTACCGGCCGCTTGATCACCGAGGGGTTGGCCTGCATCAGTGCAATGGCCGAATCCGCGTCGATTACCGCGGCCTTGCTGGCATCGTCGAGCTTGCGCCACGTCGTGCCGGCCTTGTTGATCAGTGGCTCCCAGCCGGTCTGGGCAATCCAGCTGCTCAGTAGCTCGACGCTGATGCCCTGCTTCTTGTAGTCGTGCCAGTCGTAATCGTGGCCGTGCTCGGCCAGCCAGGTGCGCGCTTTCTTGACGGTGTCGCAGTTGGGAATGCCGTAGAGCTTCATGTCGGACTCGCGATGCAAAAAAGCGATTCTAAACGGCGGACGGCTTGGCGCCTACCGTTCGTCAGAGCACCTGAGGAGGGTGCATCCGGCGTCCTGATTCCGACGTATGCAGAGAATGTCGGCCTTGGCGCTGAATTTCATCGGAGTTCATCATGAATGCTCTGCACCTCATTGCCCCTTCTTTGCTGCTACTGACCGCATGTGCGTCGTCGCCAACAATGCAGCAGTCGTCGTTACCTGAGCCGATACGCGTCAGTCCGCCGGACGAACTGCTCATGCATACGACCGGCGTCGGTGAGATCACCTATGAATGTCGTGCGAAAAAAGATGCGGCGGGGCAGTTCGAATGGGCGTTTGCGGGCCCCAAGGCAGTGCTGTACGACCAGGGGCGGAATGTGGTTGGCAAGTATTACGCAGGTCCGACCTGGGAAATGACCGACGGATCGAAAGTGACGGGCGCGCAAGTCGCGGTCAGCCCGGCACCGCAACCCGGCAATATTCCATTGCAACTGGTGAAGGCCAACCCGCCTTCCGCGACAGGCAAAATGGTGGTGGTCAGCTTCATCCAGCGCATCAACACCAAGGGTGGCGTGGCGCCGGCGCTGCCTTGTGCATCGGTCAATGCCGGCGAAAAGCGCCAGGTGGCGTACGAGGCGGATTACCTGTTCTACGCGGCGCCGTGAACCCGGGGGGTGGTGGCGCCGACGCTTGGACGCGGATCAATGCAGCTTGATGTCGAAGTCGGCGCTGCTGTCGGCCTGTTTGCTGATCGGCGTGATGGGTTGGGCTTCCTGTTCCTGCGCCGTCTGGCTGTTGTTGACCATCCATGACAGGTTGGTTGCCGAGTCGGCGTGGCGCAGTGCTTCGTCGAGCTCGACCTGACCGCTGCGGTACAGCGCATACAAGGATTGCTCGAACGTCTGGGAGCCCTCGGTCAGGGTCTGTTCCATCGCTTCCTTGATGTCGGTGAGCTGGCCGTTACGAATCAGCTCGGCGACGCGATTGGTGTTCAGCATCACCTCGATCGCCGGGGTGAGCTGGCCGTCGCGATTGCGGACGAGTCGTTGCGAAACGATGGCCGTCAGTGCGGTCGATAGGTCATAGAGCAATGCTTCGCGCGCGTCTTGCGGAAAGAAATTCACAACGCGCGAGAGCGAGTGATAGCTGTTGTTGGCATGCAGCGTCGAAATGCACAGGTGCCCTGCCTGCGCATACTGCAGGGCGTAGTTCATCGTTTCACGGTCGCGGATTTCGCCGATCATCAGCACGTCCGGCGCTTCGCGCATGGCATTTTTCAGCGCCTCACCGTAGCTGTGGGTGTCAACGCCGATTTCGCGCTGGTTCACCAGGCTGCGCTTGTGTGTGTAGAGCTGTTCGATCGGGTCTTCGACCGTCAGGATGTGGCCCGGATGATTGACGTTGCGATGTTCGAGCATGGCGGACACGGTCGACGACTTGCCCGAGCCCGTTGCACCGACGACCAGAATGATGCCGCGCTTTTCCATGATCAGATCGCGCAGCACCGGCGGTAGCCCGAGTGCATCGATGCTTTGTGCTTGCTGGCGGATGTAGCGTGCGACCATCGCGACGGAGCCGCGGGTGCGGAACACGTTGATGCGGAAGTTGCCGAGTTGCGGCAGTGTCAGCCGAAAATTGAGTTCCCAGTCCTGCTCGAAGCGTGTGATCTGCTCGGGGCTCATCAACTGGTAAACCAGCTGCTTGACGTGTTCGGCGCCAAGCAGCTGATTGTTGGCCGGGTTGCACTGGCCGTTGATCTTGATGACGATCGGCGAATCCGCCGACAGAAACAGGTCCGAGGCCTGTCGTTCGGCCATCAGTTTGAAAAACGGCAGCAAATTCATTCGGGCACCCGGCCGGCGTGAGGGTTTATTGGGGTTTCAGTTCTCGCCGCAGGATCTTACCGACATTTGACTTGGGAAGTTGCTCGCGGAACTCAACCAGGCGCGGAACCTTGTAATTCGTCAGGTTGGCGCGACAGTGTGCGATGACATCCTTCTCGGTGAGTGCTGGATCTTTGCGTACCACGAAGACCTTGACCGCTTCGCCGGACTTGTCATCGGGTATGCCGATGCAGGCGACCTCCATGACGCCCGGATGGTCGGCGACGACGTCCTCGATCTCGTTCGGATAGACGTTGAAGCCCGAGACCAGAATCATGTCTTTCTTGCGGTCAACCAGCTTGAAATAGCCGGTTGCCGACATGACGGCCACGTCGCCGGTAGCCAGAAAGCCATCTGGGCCGATGACCTTGGCGGTTTCGTCGGGGCGTTGCCAGTAGCCCTTCATGACCTGTGGGCCCTTGATGAACAGTTCGCCCGGCTCGCCGGTGCCGAGCACCTTGCCGTCGTCGTTGCGAATCTCCGCCTCGGTTGATGGGAGTGGAAGGCCGATCATGCCGTTGTATTCGCGCGTCGTCATCGGGTTGATCATCGCGGCGGGCGAGGTCTCGGTCAGGCCGTAGGCCTCCACGAGCGGTACATGGGTGATTTTCTTCCACTTGTCCGCAACGGCGTGCTGCACCGCCATGCCGCCGCCGAGTGCCAACTTCCAGGTGCTGAAATCGAGCTTGGAAAATTCGGCGTTGTTGGTGAGTGCGTTGTAGAGCGTGTTCACGCCGGTCATGCAGGTGATCGGATGTTTGCCGAGCTCCTTGACGAAGCCGGGGATGTCGCGCGGATTGGTGATCAGCAGGTTGGTTGCGCCGACCTTGGTGAAGACCATGCAGTTCGCGGTCAGGCAGAAGATGTGGTACAGCGGCAGTGCCGTAACGATGATCTCCTTGCCTTCTTCGACAATCTCGCGAATCCATGCGTGCGCCTGCTGCATGTTGGCGACAATATTGCCGTGCGTCAGCATCGCGCCCTTGGCGACGCCGGTGGTGCCGCCGGTGTACTGCAGGAAGGCGAGGTCGTCGTGGTTGAGTGCGACCGGCTGCAAGCGCTGGCGCTGACCGCGGCCGAGTGCGGTGCTGAAATCGAGGTGACCGGGTAGCGAGTACGCAGGCACCATTTTTTTGATGTACTTGACGACGTTGTTGACCAGCAGGCGTTTTGGAAAGCCTAGCAAGTCGCCGATTTCGGTGACGATGACGTGCTTGACCGGCGTATTGCCGATGACGCTTTCCAGTGTGTGAGCGAAATTCGCGAGAATGACGATGGCGTCAGCGCCGGAATCCTTGAGCTGGTGTTCGAGTTCGCGTGGCGTGTAGAGCGGATTGACGTTGACGACGGTCATGCCTGCCTTGAGGGTGCCGAAAATCGCGATCGGATACTGCAGCAGGTTGGGCATCATGATCGCGACGCGGGCGCCGCGGGCCAGCTTCAGGTCCTGCTGCAAAAACGCGGCAAACTGGCTGGAAAGGCGGTCAAGCTCGCCGTAGGTAATCGCTTTCCCCATGTTGATGAAGGCGTCGCGATCGGGGTGGCGTGCGACCGTTTTGGCGATGACGTCAGGGATCGAGCTGAATTCGTGAATATCGATTTCTTGGGGGACGCCTGCCGAATAGCTGGCAAACCAGGGTCGCTCCATGTTCCTCTCCTTGGGGTTCTTTGCGCACTCTAGAGTTGCAGGGCTGTCGAGAACAAGCCGCGTGCGTACACAGTTTCGCCAACTAATTGTTTCTGTTAGAATGAGGGTTGTCCCCAAGATACGGGGATAGTGCTTGGGAATGGGCGCATTTTTGCAGCCCATTTTTTGTTTTTCAGCAAAGGAATCTATGGCAGCGAACGTGCAAAGCGTGCTGGATGCGACGCTTCCGGGTCTTGGCTACGAGCTGGTCGATTTGGAGTTGGCGCAAAACGGGCTGGTGCGGGTATTCATCGACAAGCCGGGTGGCATTACGGTGGATGACTGCGTCACCGTCAGCAACCACCTTTCCCGTCTCCTGATGGTCGAGGAAATCCCTTACGAGCGACTCGAAGTCTCGTCGCCGGGATTGGATCGCCCACTGACGAAGCCCGAAGACTTCACACGCTTCGCCGGTGAAAAGGTGCGGCTCAAGCTGCGCATGCCGCTGCCAGATAAACGCAAGAAACTGCTCGGCACGCTCATCGGTCTCGAGGACGGTGCGGTTGTGGTCGACGTCGATGGTGAGCGCCTGGTGCTGCCGATGACGCAAATTGACAAGGTGCGGCTGGAGCCGCAGTTCTGATCCGGAATTTAGGCCCACAGGCGGGCTTCTTGCCGAGGGAATCGAAACGATGAGCCGAGAAATTCTGCTGCTGGTGGATGCACTGGCGCGCGAAAAAAATGTTGAGAAAGACGTTGTCTTCACTGCGCTGGAAATGGCGTTGGCGTCCGCAACAAAGAAAACCTACGAGGATGAGGTCGATATTCGTGTCGACATCGATCGCGATTCTGGCGATTACCGCTCGTTCCGCGTCTGGACCGTGGTCGAAGATAACGACCACGAAGAGCCGTCGCGTCAGATCGCCATTACCGATGCGCCCGAGTACGACCCCGAGCTGCAGCTGGGCGAAACCTGGGAAGTGGAACTCGAACCGATCGAATTCGGTCGTATCGGGGCGCAGGCTGCCAAGCAGGTGATCCTGCAGAAGATTCGTGACGCTGAGCGTGAACAGAATCTGAACGACTTCCTGCAGCGTCGCGAGCATATCGTCTCGGGCAGCATCAAGCGGCTTGAGCGCGGCAACGCGATTCTGGAACTCGGCAAGCTCGAAGCGATCCTGCCGCGCGACCAGATGATTCCGAAGGAAAACCTGCGGGTCGGCGACCGTGTTCGCGCCTTCCTGTTGCGCGTTGACCGCCTCGGTCGCGGCCCGATGCTGGTGCTGAGCCGGACCGCGCCGGAATTCATGGCCAAGCTGTTTGAAATGGAAGTGCCGGAAATCGAAAACGGCCTGATCGAACTCAAGGGCGTCGCTCGTGATCCGGGCATGCGTGCCAAGATTGCGGTCAAGTCGAACGATCCGCGTGTCGATCCGCAAGGCACGTGTATCGGGGTGCGTGGCACGCGTGTCAACGCAGTGACCAACGAAATCGCCGGTGAGCGCGTTGACATCATTCTGTGGTCGGACGATCCGGCGCAGTTCGTGATTGGCGCGTTGAGCCCGGCGGATGTGAATTCGATCGTCGTTGATGAAGACAACCATGCGATGGATGTCGTCGTTGACGAAGACAATCTCGCCATGGCCATCGGCCGTGGTGGCCAGAACGTCAAGCTCGCATCGGAGCTGACGGGCTGGAAGATCAACATCATGACCGTGAATCAGGCTGAAGAGAAAAACGAAGCCGAGTTCACCAAGGTGCGTGAGCTCTTCATGCATGCGCTGGATCTCGACGAAGACGTCGCCGAGGCGCTGGTGCAGGAAGGGTTCAACACGCTGGAAGAAGTGGCCTATGTGCCGCTGAACGAAATGCTCGAAATCGAGGTGTTCGATGAGGACACCGTTAACGAGCTGCGCTCGCGTGCCCGCGACGCACTGCTCACTCAGGCCATTGCCCGCGAAGAAAAGCTCGAGCATCAGTCGGAAGACCTGAAAAACCTAGAAGGCATGACCGCTGAACTCGCTACCGCGCTCGCTGAACACGATATCCATACTCGCGACGACCTCGCGGAGCTGGCTGTCGACGAGCTCATGGAAATGACCGGAATCGGCGAGGATGGGGCCAAGCAGTTGATCATGAAAGCCCGCGAGCACTGGTTCGCATAAGGCGGGGAGAAATGCATGAGTGAATTAAAAGTCAGTGAGTTCGCGGCAGAATTGAAAATGCCGTCGCAAGAGTTGCTTGAGCAGCTCAACGCGGCCGGCGTCGGCAAATCCGGCGAGTCCGATGCGGTGACCGCCGAAGATAAGGCGCGTCTTCTTGAGCATCTGAAACAAAAGCACGGTGGCGGTGACAAGCCGAAGATCACCGTGACGCGCAAGCAGACATCGGAAATCCGCAAGACCGATTCGACCGGCAAGGCCAAGACCATTCAGGTCGAAGTCCGCAAAAAGCGCGTGGTTGAAGCGCCTGCTGCGCCGATCGTGGCGCCGCGCGTGGAAACGGTTGCTGCGACTGCTTCGCCGGTGATCGGTGATGCCGAGCGCGCTGCGCGTGAAGCCGATGCGCAACGCCAGTCGGCACTGCGTGAACGCCAGGCGGCTGAAATGCGTGCCAAGCAGGGTGGTGAAGCGCCGAAGGAAGAGCCGCGCGAAGTTGCGGCCGCTGTGGCTGCACCTGCACCGGCTGTTGAGGTTGCAGCGCCCGTGGTTGCGGCATCCGCGTCGACGCCCGCACCGGCTGCGCCGGTTGCAACTGTGGCCGCAGCTGCACCGGTAGCCGCGAAAGTAGCGGCGCCAGCGCCGTCTGCTGCAGCGGCGCCGCGCAGTGACCGTCCGCGTGTTGGTATGCGTGTCGAGCTGCGCAAGCCGAAGGATACGCCGCTGCGTGCGCCGGAGCCGGTCAAGCCGGAACCCGTCAAGGTTGCGCCGGCCGCGGCCAAGCCAGCAGCGCCGACCGAAAAGAAAGACGAGAAGCGCAAGTGGGACGACGGCAAGGCCAAGAAGGGGATCAAGACCCGTGGTGGCGATGCCGGCGGTGGTTGGAAGTCCGGCAAGAAGGGTGGCCGCAACAGTCGCAATCAGCATCAGGATAGCGATAACGCGCATGCCTTCCAGGCGCCGACCGAGCCAGTCGTGCATACCGTCGACATCCCGGAAACCATCAGCGTCGCCGATCTGGCGCACAAGATGGCCGTGAAGGGTGTCGAGGTCGTCAAGGCGTTGATGAAGATGGGCATGATGGTCACCATCAACCAGATTCTCGACCAAGAAACCGCGATGATCATCGTCGAAGAAATGGGCCACATTCCGCGTGCCGCCAAGCTCGATGATCCGGATATCTACCTCGGTGACGACGACAAGACCGAGCACGCCCTGTTGCCGCGCGCACCGGTCGTGACCGTGATGGGCCACGTCGACCACGGCAAGACGTCCTTGCTCGACTACATTCGTCGCGCCAAAGTCGCTGCGGGCGAAGCGGGTGGTATTACCCAGCATATCGGCGCGTATCACGTCGAGACCGGCAAGGGCATGATCACCTTCCTCGATACCCCGGGTCACGAGGCGTTTACCGCCATGCGTGCTCGCGGTGCTTCGGCGACCGACATCGTGGTGCTGGTGGTTGCGGCCGACGACGGCGTGATGCCGCAAACGATCGAAGCGGTTCACCATGCCAAGGCGGCCGGCGTGCCGATCGTCGTGGCGGTGAACAAGATCGACAAGCAGGGTGCCAACCCGGAGCGTATCCGTCAGGAATTGGTCGCTCAGGAAGTCGTGCCGGAAGATTGGGGTGGCGATACCCAGTTCATCGAAGTCTCGGCCAAGCAAGGCACGAACATCGATGGCCTGCTCGACGCGATCCTGCTGCAGGCCGAAGTGCTCGAACTGACCGCCCCGGTCGATGCGCCCGCGAAGGGCATCATCATCGAAGCCCGTCTGGACAAGGGCCGCGGTGCGGTAGCGTCGATGCTGGTTCAGTCCGGCACCCTGAAGAAGGGCGACGTGGTTCTGGCTGGCGGCGTGTACGGTCGTGTCCGTGCGATGCTGGATGAAACCGGCAAGCCGATCACCGAAGCAGGTCCGTCGATTCCGGTCGAAATTCTGGGTCTGTCGGAAGTGCCGGTTGCAGGTGAAGACGCGATGGTGCTCGCCGACGAGAAGAAGGCGCGTGAAATCGCCCTGTTCCGCCAAGGCAAGTTCCGTGACGTCAAGTTTGCGCGTCAACAAGCGTCCAAGCTCGAAAACATGTTCGCGCAGATGGCCGAAGGCGAAGTGCAGAACCTGCCGATCATCATCAAGACCGATGTACAGGGTTCCGCCGAAGCATTGGCCGGTTCACTGCTGAAGCTGTCGACCGACGAAGTGCGCGTGCAGATCCTGCACTCGGGTGTTGGTGGCATCTCGGAGTCGGACATCAACCTCGCACTGGCTTCCAAGGCAGTGGTGGTTGGCTTCAACGTCCGCGCCGATGCGGCCGCCCGCAAGCTGGCCGAGTCCGAAGGTGTCGACCTGCGCTACTACAACATCATCTATGACATCGTCGATGATGTGAGAGCAGCCATGTCGGGCATGCTGGCGCCAGAGAAGAAAGAACAGATTATTGGTATGGTCGAAATCCGTCAGGTCTTCGTCATCTCCAAGGTCGGTTCGATCGCCGGTTGCTACGTGCTCGACGGTATCGTCAAGCGCGGTTCGGGTGTCCGTCTGCTGCGCAACAACGTGGTCGTGCATCAGGGCGAGCTCGAAACCCTCAAGCGCTTCAAGGATGACGTCAAGGAAGTGCGTTCGGGTTACGAGTGCGGTCTGCAGCTCAAGAACTACAACGACATCCAGGAAGGCGATCAGCTCGAAGTGTTCGAAATCATCGAGATTGCGCGCACGCTGTAATGTCGTGAGGTGCGAGGGAAGGGGAGCAGCTAGTCGCTTCCCTTGCATCGGTAGGCGCGGGAGTCATTCCTGCGCCTTTTGTCTTTTATGCGCCGTGCGGCCTGGGCTGGCACGGCATCAGTGGCAGATATAACCATGGCCAGAAATTTCACCCGTTCCGACCGGATTGCGCAGCAGCTGCAGCGCGACGTCGCTGAATTGATCCGTGCCGAGCTCGATCACCCGAAGGCATCGTTGATCACGGTTACCGATGTCGAAGTCACGCGTGACAACTCGCATGCCAAGATCTTTTATACCTTTCTCGGCACGCCCGAGGATGCGCAGTTGATTGCTGCCAAGCTCGAGCAAGCCAAGGGCTTTTTGCGTAGCGAGCTGGCGCGCGGTTTCAAGTTGTTCAAGATGCCTGAGCTGCATTTCCTTTACGATCATTCGATCGATCGCGGCTTCAAGCTCGATACGCTGATCTCGCAGGCCGCCGCCCTGCCCAAGGCGGAAGACGGCGAAGGCGAAGCCTGATGGCCAAGCGCAAGATCGACGGCGTGCTGCTGCTCGACAAGCCTTTTGGTATCACCAGCAATGCAGCGATGATGAAGTGCCGCTGGCTGCTTTCCGCCGAAAAGGGCGGTCACACCGGCGTGCTCGACCCCTTTGCGACCGGCCTGTTGCCGCTGTGTTTCGGCGAAGCAACCAAGTTTGCCCAGCGTATGCTGGATGCCGACAAGGGCTATCGCGCGACGATTCGGCTCGGGCAGGTATCGACGACGCTCGACGGCGAAGGCGAGATTACCGATAGCGGCGAGGCGCCAACCGATTTCGCGCTGATTGAGCGTGTGCTGGCGTCTTTTGTTGGCGAGATCGATCAGGTGCCGCCGATGCATTCGGCGCTCAAGCACCAAGGCAAGGCGCTGTACGAGTATGCGCGGCAAGGCATCGAAATCGAACGCGCCGCCCGGCGGATCACGATCTACTCGATTGCTACCGTCTCGTTTGCCGGCGCCGAGCTGGTCATTGATGTGGCGTGCTCCAAAGGGACGTATATCCGCACGCTCGCCGACGATATCGGTCGCGCGCTCGGTTGCGGCGCCTATCTGACCGGACTGCGGCGCACCAGAACCGGCGGATTTTCGATCGAACAGTCGGTATCACTCGATGCATATATCGCCATGTCGCTCGAAGAGCGCGAAGCCTGCCTGTTGCCGGCGGATGTGCTGGTAAAGGACATGCCCTTGTTGACATTGGACAACGACGAAGTTGCACGTTGTCGCAATGGCATGAGCATTCGTCGTTCGGCAGCAATGACGGAGGGCGTGTTCCGGCTTTACGCTTCGGCTGAAAGCGGCGATAATGCGCGATTCATCGGTTTGGGCGAAGTGGCGTGCGATGGTGTGCTGCGCCCCAAACGTCTGCTGGCCACTACCGGCCAGTGAAAGGAGCGCGGTTGGGTGCAAACTCGGCCGGGCTTGTCGGGAGCGGGGCATGTGCCCTGGCCCAATCACCACTCTGGAGTACTGAAATGGCAGTTACCGTAGGCCAAAAGGCTGACATCGTTAAGCAATTCCAACGCGCTGAAGGCGATACCGGTTCCCCGGAAGTGCAAGTTGCACTGCTGACCGCTCGCATCAACGACCTGACCCCGCACTTCAAAGAAAACAAGAAAGACCATCACTCGCGTCGCGGCCTGCTGAAGATGGTTTCGCGCCGTCGTCGTCTGCTGGACTACCTCAAGCGCACCAATGCGGATAGCTACCGCGAGCTGATCGCTCAACTGGGCCTGCGCAAGTAAGCCAGTTCCACTTAAAAGTCGCAGTCATCGCACTGCGACTTTTTTGCTTTTTAGAATGTCGAAATGATTGCGTTCCGCCCAAAGACGGCTTCGGCGGCGGAACGGAAGACCGTGAAAATCGGTCACGCTGGAATGTGCCGAGGCCGGCGACAACCATCTGGGCGCTTGCCAGGGTGGGCGGCGTTGTCGCAGCGGGATACTGCCCTTGCCGCAGGCAAACAACTGTAAGGAAAATCCGTGTTCAACAAAATCGTGAAATCGTTCCAGTACGGCAAACATACCGTGACGCTGGAAACGGGCGAAGTCGCCCGCCAGGCCTCCGGCGCTGTCGTGGTGTCGATGGACGACACCGTGGTGCTGGTGACCGTGGTTGCCGCCAAGGGCGTGAAGCCCGGCCAGGACTTCTTCCCGCTCACGGTCGATTACCAAGAGCGGACCTATGCCGCCGGCAAGATCCCGGGTGGCTTCTTCAAGCGCGAAGGCCGTCCTTCCGAAAAGGAAATCCTGACCAGCCGCCTGATCGATCGTCCGATCCGCCCGCTGTTTCCGGAAGGCTTCTTCAACGAAATCCAGATCATTGCGACCGTGCTGTCGCTTGATCCGCAAATCGACTCCGACATCCCGGCGATGATCGGCGCATCGGCTGCGCTGGCCATTTCCGGCCTGCCGTTCGCCGGCCCGATTGGTGCCGCGCGCGTCGGTTACGCCGATGGCCAGTACCTGCTCAACCCGAGCAAGGACGAACTGAAGACGTCGCAACTCGACCTCGTCGTTGCCGGTACCGACCAAGCGGTGCTGATGGTTGAATCCGAAGCCAAGGAATTGTCGGAAGAAGTCATGCTCGGCGCCGTGGTCTTCGGTCACGACGAACTGCAAAAAGCGATCAACGCGATCAATGCGCTGGCCGACGAAGTCAATCCGGAGCTGTTCGACTGGAACGAACCGGTCAAGAACGAAGCGCTTGAAGTCCAGGTTGCCGAAATCGCCGGTGAAGACCTCAAGCAAGCCTTCCGCATTGCCCAAAAACAAGCCCGCAGCGCCAAGATTGGCGAAGCCTGGGACAAGGTCAAGGCTGCGCTGATCACCGAAGGTACCGATACCCTCGTGGCCAACCAGATTCGTGGCATTTTTCATGATATGGAAGCTAAGATCGTGCGTAACCAGATTCTCGACGGTTATCCGCGTATCGACGGTCGCGACACCCGCACCGTGCGCCCGATCACCGTGCGCAACGGCGTGCTGCCGCGCACCCACGGCTCGTCGCTGTTTACCCGCGGCGAAACGCAAGGTCTGGTCGTTGCCACGCTGGGCACCAAGCTCGACGAACAGAAGATCGATGCGCTGGCCGGTGAATACACCGACCGCTTCATGCTGCATTACAACTTCCCGCCGTACTCGACCGGTGAAACCGGCCGTGTCGGCACGCCGAAGCGCCGCGAAATCGGCCACGGCCGTCTGGCCAAGCGCGCGCTGATCGCCGTGCTGCCGTCGCCGGAAGAATTCGCCTACACGATGCGTGTGGTGTCGGAAATCACCGAGTCGAACGGTTCGAGCTCGATGGCCTCGGTCTGCGGCGGTTGCCTGGCGCTGATGGATGCCGGCGTGCCGCTGAAAAGCCACGTTGCCGGTATCGCGATGGGTCTGATCAAGGAAGGTAACCGTTTCGCCGTGCTGTCGGACATCCTCGGCGACGAAGATCACCTCGGCGATATGGACTTCAAGGTGGCTGGTACCGAAAACGGCGTGACCGCGCTGCAGATGGATATCAAGATCACTGGCATCACCAAGGAAATCATGAAGGTGGCGCTGGATCAGGCACAAGTTGGCCGTGCCCACATTCTCGGCATCATGAAGGCTGAAGTCGCTGGCGCGAACACCGAAGTGTCGCAGCACGCACCGCGTCTTTACACCATGAAGATCAATCCGGAAAAAATCCGTGACGTGATCGGCAAAGGTGGTTCGGTGATTCGTGCGCTGACCGAAGAAACCGGTACGCAAATCGATATCGCCGAAGATGGCACGATCACGATTGCATCGGTGTCGTCGGAAGGCGCGGACGAAGCCAAGCGTCGTATCGGCGAAATCACTGCTGAAGTCGAAATCGGCAAGATCTACGAAGGTCCGGTCGTGAAGATTCTCGACAACAACGTCGGTGCAATCGTCTCGATCATGCCGGGTCGTGACGGCCTCGTGCACATCAGCCAGATCGCCAACGAGCGCATCAAGAACGTGTCGGACTACCTCAAGGAAGGTCAGGTCGTGCGCGTGAAGGCGCTGGAACAGGACGAGAAGGGCCGTGTTCGCCTGTCGATCAAGGCTGTGCTGAACGACGAAGCCGCAGCTGCAGCACCGGTGGCTGAGCCGATCGAAGGCGCGCAGTAAGTGCCATTGGGGCGTTAGCCCCATTTCGGTAAAAACAACGGGAACATCGATGATGTTCCCGTTGTTTTTTTGGAGCTGCCGAATGAAAAAAGGCGCCAGTGGCGCCTTTTTGTTTTACTGCATCCGCGCTTAGGCGGCAGCGTTGCCCGAAGCAGCAGTCTTCTTGGCTGCGGTCTTGACGGCGTCAGCAGTGGCGGTGGTCGCGGCCTTGACCGAAGCATCGGCAAAGTCGGCAACTTGCTTGGCGGCCTTGGTCAGGCTGTCGACGGCGGCGGCAGTTGCCTGAACGGTCGACTTCACTGCAGCAACGGCGACATCGGCGCCGGCCGGAGCCGACTTGACGAAGCGATCAAGGCCCGACACGACTTGCTTGTTGAAAGCAGTCGATTGTTCTTCGGCGATCTTGGTCAGTTCGGCTTGAGCTTGCGAGGCGATCTCGTAAACTTGGCGCGAATATTGGCCGGCGTGGTCGACGGTGCTTTCCAGTTGCTTCTGGCGCAGGGCCAGTCCTTCTTGTGCATCCTTGACTGCGGCGAGCGACTTGACCTGCTTCGCGCCTTCCTCAAGCGAGGTTTTGGCGGTTTCCAGGTTCAGTTTGGAGAGGCGCTCGGCCGAATCCAGATAAATACGGGCAAAACGCAGTGCGGTTTCGACGTGTTCAGTGGCAAAATCCACAAACTGTTGTTGAGCTTGGCTCATGACGGTTTCCTCGAGATGGGTTGGCAATTCGATGGCAGGGCTGTTGTGAGTAATGGATTTGCTGCTCTGCACAATCACGTTCATTTTTGAGCCGGTTTATTCGTTTGTCAATCGATTTTTGTGCGCTGCAACAACGGCCGACGAGTGGCGATGCGTGGCGGCGATCTACAATGCAGAAATCAAGCTGCAGACCCAAAGGGAGTTGGCATGAGTGCCGAAGAAAAGCGCGTCATCAAAAAATATCCGAATCGTCGGCTCTATGACACGGCAACCAGCAGCTACATCACGCTCGTCGACGTCAAACAGCTGGTGCTCGACTGTATCGACATTCAGGTGGTCGATGCGAAGAGTGGCGAAGACATCACACGTAGCGTCCTGCTGCAGATCATCATGGACGAAGAGGCCGGCGGTATGCCGCTGTTCAGTTATGACGTGCTGACGCAAATCATCCGTTTCTATGGCAATGCGATGCAGGGGCTGATGGGTAACTATCTGGAGAAGAACCTGCAGCTGTTCGCCGAAATGCAACATCGGCTGCAGGACCAGGCTTCGACGGCAATGAGCGGTGAAAACCCGATGTTGGGCAACGCCAACCTGTGGGGCGACTTCATGAAGTTCCAGGGGCCGGCGCTGCAAAGCATGATGGGCAACTACCTGGAAAGCAGCACCAATCTGTTTGTCGACATGCAGCAGCAGCTTCAGGATCGGGCCAAGAACCTGTTCACCGGGTTTGGCATGCCGGGCTATGGCAAGAGCGAGGCGGAGTCCGACGAGCCGCAACCGTCCGAGCCACCGCAGGCTGAGGCGGAGAAGCCGAAGGCTGGTACGCGAAAGCGCTCGACGAATGGTTGAGGCCCGCTAAAGCCGAGCGGAAGCACCAAGGGCATGCCAGATTGGCATGCCCTTGGTGCTTTCAGCAGCAGCGCGCCTTGGCGAAGACCGGTGCCGCTACCGAGCTGAATCGTGTTTCGCGCGCCGATTAGCGCGGTATGTTTTCGGCCTGCGTGAGCATAGTCAGCTGCGGTGGACACGCCAGCAAGGTTTCCGCCGCGGCTTGCGCCGCCATGAGGTGCGGGCTGCTCAAGTGTGCCTCGAAGGCAGCTTGATCCGCCCATTCTTCAATCACCACCCACGATGCGTCATCGTGCGGGTCGACGTAGACCTGATAGGCGAGGCAACCCGGTTCGGCTCGGCTGGGCGCGACCATTGAGAGCGCTTGCCTGCGGACTTGTTCCTTCTGGCCGGGCTTGGCAGTCAGCTTTGCGACGATATGAATGGTGTTTGGCATGGTCTGGGTTTCGTTGGTTGAGCCGCTGGGGGCGGGAGCAAGAAGATTAGTTGCCACCATCGCCGAGTGGCAATGCTTCTTCGTGCGCGCCGTTCTCCACCGGAGGAGGGCTAGCTGCTGGAGCAGGCGTTCACCGACGCGGCTACCGGCAGTCGGCAGGCCGTGTTTGAACGCAGCGGCCTGTCGATCTTCCCCCCGGCAAGCGCAGCCCGCGTTTCGATGATTTGAAAACACACTACCAACGACTAAGCGCTTGAATTAAAATCGCATGTTGTCCCTGCGGGCATGCCGGATCGGCATGCCCGCATCGTTTTTGATCGGCGCTGGCCTAGGAGCGTCGCCGTGAAGTGTGCGCCAGAGTGCGCCGGAGATTTTGCATGACCGCACCAAGAGTAGGCTTCGTTTCGCTGGGCTGTCCGAAAGCGCTGACAGATAGCGAACAGATCATCACCCAGTTGCGCGCCGAGGGTTACGACATCTCGCCGTCGTACGACGATGCCGATCTGGTTGTCGTCAATACCTGTGGCTTCATCGATTCGGCTGTGCAGGAGTCGCTCGACGCGATCGGCGAGGCGCTGGCCGAGAACGGCAAGGTCATCGTCACCGGCTGTCTTGGCAGCAAGGAAGACGGCAACCTGATCCGCGAGACGCACCCGAAGGTGCTGGCGGTGACCGGTGCGCACGCGCGTGACGAGGTGATGAACCATGTTCACCAGCATCTGCCCAAGCCGCATGATCCGTTCATGGATCTGGTGCCGCCGGCCGGGGTCAAGCTCACGCCCAAGCACTATGCCTACCTGAAGATTTCCGAAGGCTGTAACCATCGTTGCACCTTCTGCATTATCCCGAGCATGCGTGGCGACCTCGTCAGCCGGCCGATCCATGATGTGTTGAAAGAGGCCGAAAACCTCGCCAAGTCGGGCGTCAAGGAACTGCTGATCATCTCGCAGGACACCTCGGCCTACGGCGTCGACGTCAAGTACAAGACCGGTTTCCACAACGGCCGGCCGGTGAAAACGCGGATGACCGAGCTGTGCGAGGAGCTCGGCAAGCTAGGCATCTGGGCGCGACTGCACTACGTCTATCCGTACCCGCATGTCGACGAAGTGATTCCGCTGATGGCCGAAGGCAAGATCGTGCCGTATCTGGATATTCCGTTCCAGCACGCCAGCCAGCGCGTACTCAAGCTGATGAAACGCCCGGCCAATAGCGCCAATGTGCTTGGCCGGATTAAAAAATGGCGCGAGATCTGCCCGGACCTGACGATCCGCTCGACCTTCATCGTCGGCTTTCCTGGCGAGACCGACGCCGATTTCGACGAATTGCTGGCCTTCCTCGATGAAGCGCAGCTTGACCGTGTCGGCTGTTTTACCTATTCGCCGGTCGAAGGCGCGACGGCGAACGACTTGCCCGATCCGGTGCCGGCGGATGTGGCTGAAGATCGCAAGCGTCGCTTCATGGAAAAGCAGGCGGCTATTTCGGCGGCGCGCCTGCAGGCCAAGATCGGTCGGGAGTTCACCGTGCTCGTTGACGAAATCGACGACGAGGGCGCGGTAGCGCGCACCTATGCCGACGCGCCGGAGATCGATGGTCTGGTGTATTTCGAGCCGGCTGCTGGCGTGCAGTCCGGCGATTTCGTCAAGGTTCGCATCGTTGATGCCGACGAACACGACCTGTGGGCCGAACAAATCTAGCCCCTGCTGCGCAGCCCGCTGGCTGCGTCGCGTGCTCGCTCATTCCTCACTGCACCTCCATGTGCTATCTCATCATTCGCTGCGCGGCTCCTTGCCCTCGGACCGCTCGCTAGGGGCTCATTCTTGATGGATACGTCGTACGAACGCCGCTTCGGCGGCATCGCCCGCTTGTACGGTGCCGCGGCGCTGACGCGGTTTCGCGCGGCGCATGTCTGCGTGATCGGCGTTGGCGGCGTCGGCTCGTGGTCGGCCGAGGCGCTGGCGCGCTCGGGTATCGGTGCGATCACGCTGATCGACCTCGATGACATCTGCGTCTCGAACACCAACCGGCAACTGCCGGCGCTGGCAGGGCAGTACGGCAAGATGAAGGTCGCCGCGCTGGCCGAGCGCATCGTCGCGATCAATCCCGAGTGCCGGGTGACGACGGTCGAGGATTTCGTCGATGCCGACAATCTGGCCGAGCTGCTCGGCGCGGGTTTCGACTACATCGTCGATGCGATCGACTCGGTCAAGACCAAGGCGGCGCTGATCCACTGGTGCCGTCGCAACAAGGTCAACCTGATCACCACCGGCGGCGCCGGCGGTCAGATCGATCCGACGCAGGTGCAGGTGACCGATCTGGCCAGGACGACGCAGGATCCGCTCGCCAGCAAGGTGCGCAGCATCCTGCGGCGCGAGTATGGTTTCCCCAAGGGCGACAAGAAGTTCGGTATCGACTGCGTGTTTTCGACCGAACCGCTCGTGTATCCGCAGCTTGACGGCAGCGTTTGCGCGCAAAAGCCGGCAGTCGGCGATGCACCGGTCCGGCTCGATTGCGAGGGTGGTTTTGGCGCCAGCGTTGCGGTGACCGGCACCTTCGGTTTCGTCGCCGTCGCGCATCTGTTGAAGAAGCTCGCGGCCAAGGCTTGATGCCGCGCCCGGCGGGGCTTGGAGCGGTCGGCATGATAAAATCGGCCGATGCCTCTTCACCTTGTCCTTCCTTTTTCCGACTGGTCTGAACGCGACGAGATCGCTGCCTTTGCCCAGTCCGTGTCGCTGCCGTCGACGTCCTTGCTGCTGGGGCGCGGAAAGCGCCAGACCGCCCGCGCCGAATCGCTCGAAACCTGGCTGGCACAGCGCTTTGGCCTGAGCGATCTACCCGTTGCACCGTTGACGCTGGCGCTGGATCTGCCCGGCGAAGAACCAGGTTTCTGGTTGCGTGCCGATCCGGTCCACCTGCGCGTCGATCGCGATCGCTTGCTGCTGGTCGACGCCGGACAGTTTTCGCTGACCCAGGCGGAGGCCGACGGCCTGTGCGCCGGGCTGAACGCGCTGTACCGCGACGACGGTTTCCGTTTTGTCGCTGCGGCGCCGGCGCGCTGGTATGTGCGCCTGCCCGGCGACCCGGGCCTCAACTGGTCGCCGCTGGATGCTGTACTCGGCCGTGACGTGCGCGAACACCTGCCCAAGGGCGACGGCGCGCTGAAATGGCACGGACTGCTGAACGAAATCCAGATGTGCCTTTACAACCATCCGGTCAATGACGCGCGTGTCGCGGCCGGCAAGCCGGCAATCCAGAGCGTCTGGCTTTGGGGGGCTGGCCACTACCCGTTGGCCGACAAGCCGGTGGCGCCAGCACAGCCGGTGTTGAGCGATCTGCCGCTGGTCGCGGCGCTGACCCAGCATGGCGGTGGCCAGACCAAGCCGGCGCCGGCAAGCTTTGATGCGGTGTCCGGCGACGCGGTAGTCGTCCTCGACCAACTGCGTGACGGCAATCTCTACGGCGATGCGCATGCGTGGCTGTCGGCGTGGCTGGCGCTCGAAGCCGACTGGTTTGCGCCGGCGCTGGTCGCGATCAAGGCCGGCCGGCTCGACGAACTGGCGATCTCGATGCCCGAAGCTGGCTTTGCGGTCAAAGTCACCCAAGGTTCGCTGCGGGCGTTCTGGCGCAAGCCGGCGCTGCCGTGGGAGGTGCGCTGATGCCGCAGATCCGCGCCCGCGCCGTGACTGGTGATGGCCAGCAACGCTTGATGAACGAAGGCCTGAGCGAGCTGGAGGCGCGGTTGTATGCCGCGCGCGGTATCGCGTCGCCGCTTGAGCTTGAACACGATCTCAAACGTCTGCTGCCGTTTTCGACGATGAAAAATGCCGCGGCGGCGGCAGTCCGGCTTGCCGATGCGATTGCAGCGTGCGAACGGCTGCTGATCGTCGCCGATTACGATGCCGATGGTGCAACCGCGTGCAGTGTCGGCATGAAAGGGCTGGCGATGCTCGGCGCGATCGTCGATTTCGTCGTGCCGAACCGGTTCGAGTACGGCTATGGCCTGACGCCCGAAATCGTTGAGCTGGCAGCGGAAAAATCGCCGGATCTGATCGTGACGGTCGACAACGGCATCGCCAGCGTTGCCGGTGTTGCGGCGGCCAAGGCGCGCGGTATCGATGTGCTCGTCACCGATCACCATCTGCCTGGCGATACGCTGCCCGATTGCCTGATCGTCAATCCGAACCAGCCCGGCTGCGACTTTCCGAGCAAGAGCCTCGCCGGTGTCGGCGTGATGTTCTACGTGCTGCTGGCGCTACGCGCCGAATTGCGCGAACGCGGCGCGTTTGCAGAGAAGGTCGAACCCAATCTGGCGACCCTGCTCGATCTGGTCGCACTGGGCACCGTTGCCGACGTGGTCAAGCTGGATGGCAATAACCGGATTCTGGTCGAGCAGGGGCTCAAGCGCATGCGCGCCGGCCGCGCCAGCGCCGGTGTGATGGCCTTGTTCAACGCCGCCGGGCGTAACCCGGCCAAGGCGAGCTGTTTCGACCTCGGTTTCACGCTCGGCCCGCGGCTGAATGCGGCCGGCCGGCTCGACGACATGAGCTTCGGCATCGCCTGCCTGTTGTCGAACGACGAGACCGACGCGCTGACGCGCGCGCGCGCGCTCGACCAGCTGAACCGCGAGCGCCGCACGATCGAGGCGGGCATGCGCGAGGAAGCCGAAACCGCGCTGGCAGGCTTGGCGATCGATGCGAGCTACAGCATTTGCCTGTATCGGCCCGACTGGCATCAGGGCGTGATCGGCATCGTTGCCTCACGGGTCAAGGAGCGCTATCACCGGCCGACGCTGGTGTTCGCCGATGCCAGCGACACCGAGATCAAGGGCTCGGGCCGCTCGATACCGGGGCTGCACCTGCGCGATGCGCTTGATCTGGTGTCCAAGCGCCACCCGGACCTGATCGTCAAGTTCGGCGGGCATGCGATGGCGGCTGGGCTGAGCCTGCGCCCGCAGGATTTCGGGCGTTTCCAGCAGGCGTTCGAGGCCGTGTGCCGCGAGCTGATGGACGAAGCCGCGCTCGAGCGCGTGATCGAAACCGACGGCGAGCTGGCCGCTGGGGATTTCAGTTTCGAGACCGCCGAGCGGATCGAGCGTCAGGTCTGGGGGCAGGGCTTCCCGGCGCCGCTGTTTCAGGGGCATTTTCGCGTGCTCGAACAGCGCGTCGTGGGTGAGCGCCACCTCAAGGTCAAGCTTGCCAACGATTACGGCATGGTGCTCGAAGGCATCCGCTTTCAGCATCCGGACCCGCTGCCGCGCGACGTGACCGCGGCCTACAGCCTGTCGGTGAACGAATTTCGCGGCGAGCGCATCTTGCAGGTCATGCTCGACTACGTTGAAGGGATGGCCTGATCCGCCTGTGCGCGATGCACGGTGCCGGAAGTGCGGCCGGTTTCGATATGATGTGCGGCAGGGTCGAAGCCGGTGTGTCCGATGGGTGCACGATCGGTGGGGTCGAGTCGGCCGATGAGTCGTGATTGATTGACGTGAGCTTAGGGTGCTTCGATTCGAATGAAACGTATGGCCGATGCGCGTGTTCGAACGGGTTTGCGCCGCTATGGCAGCCTGGGTCTGGTGCTATTGTTGCCGGCATGTACGGTGGTGGCGGTCACCGGTGCGGTGGTCGGCACGGCGGTATCGGTGACGACATCGGCGGTCGGTCTGGCCGTGGATGGTACGGTCGCGGCCGGCAAGGGCGTGGTTGCCGTTGGCGGCATGGCCGCCGGGGCGATGAGCGCCAAGCCAGAGGCCAGTGCAGCCAGTTCGGCCACCGCAACATCCCCATAGGCAGAGGAAAAACCGATGCGCCGGATCGCATTTGCCATCATGTTGTGTGCCGTACCTGCGATGGGTGGAACGGTGCTCACCCCGGACGAAGCCTATGCGCTGGGTGATGCCGCGTGCACACCGCTGAAAAGCGGACTGCTCGACTGCCAGAAGATTGCCGCGCCGCCACCGCCGCCGGCACAGGATCCGACGATACGCCCGCTGGAAACGATGTTCGCACCGGCGGCACAGGCATTTCCGCCGCCACAGGCCGAAGCGCCGATCTTGCCGAGTTTTGATCCGATCCCGGCGCAACTGCCTGGCGACACGGTGACCATTGGCTGGGATATCGGTTTCGGCACACCGGCCAGTTGGTGGGAGGTACTCGACAACGACGACTTGCGCTTGAAGTCGCGCAACTTCGTGCAGCGGCCACTTGGCGTTGCGCCGCTCGGTGAAAACATCACGACCAGCGAAGGCATGATTGTGCAGGGCGGCATGCAGTCGGTCGCGGTACAGAGCGGCGTTTACCGGCTGGGGCCACTGACGCCGGGGCGCCACCTGATCGAGGTGCGGCTGTGCAATCCGGATGTCGACGGCAAGCCCTTGTGCAACGGCAAGACGTTCGAAACCTGGGTCGGTGCGCAGGGCGAGCAGGCTGGCGTTCCCGACAAACCGCAGCTCGACTGGGTGCCGCCGATCACGACCGGCGAGCCGATCACGGTGGGCTGGAATGTGTGGTGGGGGCAGCCCGGCAATTACTGGCAATTGCTCGATGGCCAGCAACTGCTGCTCGAATCACATGAATTCACCGAGACGGCCGAGCGCAGCCAGTCTGCGCAGACGGTGCTGAAGGGCCTGTCTGCCGGCAAGCACACGCTGCAGGTGCGCCTGTGCAACGCACTGCAATGCGCAACGAGCGATCCGGCGCCGGTCGAGGTGCTGCTGGCACCGGAGGCACCGATCAAGCCGGTACTGGCGCTGCTGCCGCTGGATAAGAACCAGTGGCTGCTGCGCTGGTCCTTGCCGCGATCGACCCAGGTCGTTAAGCCGACCGACTGGCAATTGCTCGATGCCGACGCGCAGACGGTGCTGCTGCACGAACGGACGCTGCGCAACTGCCAGGTGTCGGGCGACACTCAGCAGACCGTGACGAGCTATTGTGGCGAGACCCGGATTGCGCAGACCGCTCTGCCGAAACAGCTGCTGGTGCGCGTCTGCACCGGCCAGCGCTGCGTCGACAGTGACACTGTGCCGGCGGTGATGTTGCTGGCAACGCCCGATGTTGAATGAATGACCTTTCCTGTTTGGCGGGCGTCCCGGCACTCGCCGCCCGGAGGCGGCCGATCGCCGTCGCAATGAACGGGCACCGAGACAGGCGCTTTCGATCCACTGCCCGAATTCAGCGGCGGCACGGCGCCGTCCGCCGAACATCGGTCGTCGGGTATGTCGCAGTCTCTCAAGCCGGCTGAATGTTCTGGTTCACGCGGAATAGGTTGTCCGGATCGTACTTGCGCTTCACCTGAGCCAGGCGATCGTAGTTCGGGCCATAGGCGGCGCGGATGCGATCGCCCTCGTCGGCGGTAAGGAAATTGACGTAGACCCCGCCGCTGGCAAAGGGCGCCGATGCCTTGAAGAAGTCTCGCGCCCAGCCGATGCAGCGCGCGTCGTCGGCCGGCGCGTCCCAGCGGCCGTGGACATTCATTACAAACAGCGCATCGCGGTGGGCATAGGCCGCCGCGTCTGGCGCCGGCTTGGTCGTGGCGCCGCCGATGGCGCCGAAGAAGATTTCGCACTGGGGCGATGGCAATTTGTCGATGTATTCGATGACGGCGTCGAACAGACCGTCTTTCAGCGTCGAGAAGTTGTGGGATTTCCAGTAATTGCGCGCGCCGAAGGTCAAAAGCGGATCGAAGGCCTGTTGCCACGCGGTGTAGGGCTGGACACCGACGTGTTCACCGAGCGGCGTGCCGAGCTTGCGCAGCGGGTCGATCAGCGCCTCTCCCTGCTTCGGGTCGCCCGTGTAGAGCAGGGCGAGCGCAACGATGCCCTTGCCATGCACCTCCTCGGGGAGGAAGGGCAGCGGCGGCGCCTGGCGCAGCACGGTCCAGACGGAAAGCTCGTCCGGCGCCTTGGCCACGAATTCGCGGTACTGCTGCAGCACCGATTTTGCAGCGGCAATCGGGTAAACGATCAGACCGCTCAGCAAGTCGGGACCGACGGGGTGAAGTCGGAACTCGAAGCGGGTGACGACGCCGAAATTGCCGCCGCCGCCCTGCAGTGCCCAGAACAGATCAGGGTGTTCGGTGGCGCTGGCGTGCACCACGTCGCCGGCTGCGGTGACCACTTCGGCAGATTCGAGATTGTCGATGGTCATGCCGTACTTGCGGCTGAGCCAGCCGAAGCCGCCGCCCAGCGTCAGTCCCGCGACGCCGGTGGTGGAGTTGATGCCGAGCGGGGTGGCGAGGCCGTGGGCCTGGGTTGCGGCGTCGAGATCCGCGAGCGTAGCGCCGCCTTCGATCACGACGCGGCGCGTGCCGGGGTCAACACGCGCGGTCTTCATCTGCGAGAGGTCGACGACGAGGCCGTCGTCGCACATGGCATTGCCGGCAATATTGTGCCCGCCGCCACGGACGGCGAGCAGTAGCCCATTGTCCCTGGCGAAGTTCACCGCGAGCACGACATCCGACGTCGTGGTGCAGCGGGCGATGATCGCAGGGCGCTTGTCGATCATCGCGTTCCAGATTTTTCGGGCGTTTTCATACGCATCTCCGCCCGGAAGCAGGATCTCTCCGCCAAAACCGCTTTTCAACGCTTCGATTTTCGTGGCCAGCAATTTTGTCATGTCGTTCACCTTCGCAGTATTGGGCGAATCTCACGCCCACTTATTTGCCAAGCTCATCCAGTCCTGCTTTTTGCAAAGCCTCCGGGCTCATCGGCATGCGGAGTTTGCAGTCGGCCTCGAAATTGAGAAAAAACGGCTCGACAAAGCAGGGCACCGCCCGAAGGGTTTGGCACGTCAACAACGACCAGACCGAAGCGTTTTCCATCTTGTTCGGTGAGGTAGGTGGTTTCCGGTTTGATGGTGTAGAGCATGTGGCCAATGACTTCACCCACTGTCCAGTTCCTGACGAGGTTATTGAAAGGCTCGAACGGAAACTCGGCCGTCAGTGGCATTTCATGAGTAACCCATCTTTACGAAAACTGAAGGTGGGGCCGCACCCACCTGACTCGACTGGTGCGTCAAAATGAGTGCACCCTTTTGCTCACTATATGGATGAGGCGTGCCGCCGCTCGCGGTTTGTCGACAACGACCGGACTGTCGGCTTGTGCCGCCGAAGCAGATCGAATGGGAGCATCGCTGCGCAGAACGAGGCTAAGGCCGCTGGGCTTGCCCGCCTGTCTCCACCGCCGGCGCGGTGAAGTAGGTGCCGCGTGCGGTGTGGATGTAATCGGCCTCATACGCCATCAGGCTGATCAGTACCAGCAGGCAGAGTGGCGGGACCAGGATGGCGCAAGCGAGCGCAAGCCGCTCCCACGCCAGGTGCATGAATATGCTGACGATCAGCGCGGCCTTGTACAGCATGAAGGTCATGATCAAGGTCCAGCGTAGCGCGCCCTGAACGTGGAAGTAGTCGACCAGATAGGAGCAGGCGCTGAGGACGAAGAGCAGCCCCCAGATCTTCAGGTACAGGCTGACGGGGTGTTGTTGACCGTGTTCCATGATGGCCTCCGATGCCTCCAGACGCCTGCCGGGCAGGCTGGTAATGCAAGGTCACTTACCACAAGTAGAAAAACGCAAAAATGAACACCCAGACCAGATCGACAAAGTGCCAGTACAGGCCGGCGATTTCGACCCGGGTTTCGCCGCTCTGGCGTTCATCGCCCGACGACTCATCACGCTGCCTGAGCAAGCGCGTGGCGACGGTGCTGAGGTAGATGACGCCGGCGCTGACGTGCAGGCCGTGAAAGCCGGTAATCATGAAAAAGCACGCGCCGAACTGCGCCGCGCCGAGCGGGTTGCCCCACGGCCGCACGCCTTCCGCGATCAGCTTGGTCCACTCGAACGCCTGCATGCCGACGAACATGGCGCCCAGGGCGGCGGTGGCGAGCATCAGTGCGGCGGCGCGGTTGCGTTCGCCGCGGTAGGCGAAATTCACCGCCATTGCCATCGTGCCGCTGCTGCTGATCAGTACGAAGGTCATGATGGCGATCAGGATCAGCGGCCATTGGCTGGCGCCGATCTGTAGCGCGAACACCTCACTCGGGTTGGGCCATGGCGCGGTGCTGCTCATGCGCGCCGCCATATAGCCGGTAAGGAAGATGCCGAAGATGAAGGTGTCGGACAGCAGAAACACCCACATCATGGCCTTGCCCCACGGGACTTTGAAGACTTCGCGATCGCCAGACCAGTCGGCGATCAGTCCGCGCAGGCCGGATGGCGGGGTGGCGTCGGGGGGCTGGGAGTGTGTTGCATCGGGCATGGTGGATTACCTCGGTGATGTCACCGGCTGCCGCAAATGGCCTGCAGCGTGGCCGGCGCAATCCAGAACAGCACGGCGTACAGCAGCAGCCAGATGAGCAGCAGAAAGTGCCAATAGCGTGCGCACAAGCGCGCTTCCAGCGCTACATCGAGGCCGCGCCGTGCTCGGGCCAGCAGCCATCCCCAGGTCAGCAATCCGCCCAGCACATGCACGCCGTGCATGCCGGTCAGCAGATAGAAAAAACTGTTGGCCGGGTTGCCGGCGACCAGATAGCCCTGGGCGTGCAGTTGCTGCCAGGCCCCGAGCTGGCCGGCCAGAAAGATGCAGCCAAACACACCGCCGAGCAGGAGTGCGGTCTTGCCGCGCGGCAGCATCACGGCCGATTGCAGCGCGGCGCTGGCCAGCAGAAGCGCCAGCGTATTCCAGCGCAGCAGCGTCGGTTCGGGCGGCCGCAGCCAGTCCGGGCTGCCCTGCCGCACGGCATAGGCCTGGATGAACTGCAGGAACAGCACCGTGATCACCGCCATCAGCACCCAAAGCCCGAGCTTGGCTGCAGCGTTGGGACTTGCCGGCGCTGCCGGTAACGGCGTGGCATCGTTCATGGCGCTTCCTTGTCCGGGCGTACTTCGTCGCCACCCAACGGTGAGGTCGAGGTTTGCGGCAGAAAATCCTCGCTGGCACCGGGCACACTGTAGTCATAGGGCCAGCGGTGTACCTCCGGCAACGCCGCCCCCCAGTTGCCGTGACCGGGCGGCGTTGCCGGGGTTTGCCATTCCAAGGTGGTAGCACCCCAAGGATTCGGGCCGGACGGTTTGCCGTTGAACACGCTGCGGACGAGGTTGTAGAGAAAAACCAGCTGGAACACGCCGACGATCAGCGCGGCCACGGTGATGAAGGCATTCAGCTGCTGCGCGGACGGCGGGATGAAGGCGTAGTTGTCGTAGGCGTAATAGCGGCGCGGCATGCCGAGGATGCCGAGGTAGTGCATCGGAAAGTAGATCGCGTAGCTGCCGACGAAAGTCACCCAGAAATGCAGCTTGCCCAGCGTATCGTCCAGCATGCGGCCGGTGACCTTGGGGTACCAGTGGTAGATGCCGCCGAAAATGGCCAGGATCGGCGAGACGCCCATGACCATATGGAAGTGGGCGACGACGAAATAGGTGTTGGAGAGCGGCATGTCGGTGCTGACATTGCCGAGAAACAGCCCGGTCAGGCCGCCGATCACGAAGGTGCTGATGAAGCCGATGGCGAACAGCATCGGCACGGTCAGATGTATGTCGCCGCGCCACAAGGTCAGTAGCCAGTTGTAGACCTTGATCGCGGTCGGCACGGCGATGATCAGCGTGGTGGTGGCGAAGAAAAAGCCGAAGTAGGGGTTCATGCCGCTGACGTACATATGGTGGGCCCACACCACGAAGCTGAGCACGCCGATGATGACGATGGCCCACACCATCATCCGGTAGCCGAAAATATTCCTGCGCGCGTGCGTGCTGAGCAGGTCGGACACGATGCCGAATGCCGGCAGCGCGACGATATACACCTCGGGGTGGCCAAAGAACCAGAACAGGTGCTGGAACAGGATCGGGCTGCCACCCTTGTACGCCAGTGCCTGGCCCATCGACACCACGGCGGGCATGAAGAAACTGGTGCCGAGCAGCTTGTCGAACAGCATCATCACCGCGCTGACGAACAGCGCGGGGAAGGCCAGCAGCGCCATGATGGTGGCGACAAAGATACCCCACACCGTCAGCGGCAGCCGCATCAAGGTCATGCCGCGCGTGCGCGCCTGCAGCACCGTGGTCACATAGTTCAGCCCGCCCATGGTTGCCGCGACGATGAAAATCGCCAGCGACACCAGCATCAGCACGATGCCACCGCCGCTGCCCGGCGTGCCAGGCAGGATGGCTTGCGGCGGGTACAGCGTCCAGCCCGCGCCGGTTGGCCCGCCGGGGACGAAAAAGCTACCCATCAGCACCACGACGGCCAAAAGATACATCCAGTAGCTGAGCATATTGAGGAAGGGAAACACCATGTCGCGCGCGCCGACCATCAGCGGGATCAGGTAATTGCCGAAGCCGCCGAGGAAGAGCGCGGTCAGCAGGTAGATCACCATGATCATCCCGTGCATGGTGACGAACTGGTAATAGTGATTGGCGTCGATAAAAGGGAAGCGACCGGGGAAACCGATCTGCAAACGCATCAGATTGGACAGCACCAGCGCCACCAGCCCGACTGCGATCGCCGTGATCGTGTATTGCACTGCGATCACCTTGTGATCCTGACTCCAGACATAGCGAGTCCAGAAGCCGTGCGGTGCGTGATGTTCGTAGGCCATGGCGTGTCCTCACCGCTGCGCGGTATTTGCCGCAGGCTTGGCGGACAGCGATTTGATATAGGCAATCAAGGCGTTGAGCTCCTGATCGCTTAGCTCGATTTTCGGCATCATGGGCTGGAAGCCCTCGACCAGCGTCGCGTTCGGTGCGGTGATCGCTTCCTTAAGATAGGCGTCGTCGACCAGCGCGGTGCCGCCGCCCGCCAGCCGTTCGTGCTTGCCGTACAAGCCTTGCCAAGTCGGGCCGACGCCCGGATTGCCGGTCGGGCTATGGCAGGCGACACAACCCTTGCTTTGCGCCAGTGTCTGGCCCTGGCTGACGAGTGCCGCGTCGCCTTGCGCCTTGGGCGCGGTTGCCGTGGCTGTCACGGTGGGTCGAGCTGATGTGGTTGCTGCGAGCGCGGTCTGGCCCGGTAATCCGTCCAGCCAGGCTTGATACGCGGCGGCGTCATCGACCACCACATGGCCGCGCATATTGAAGTGTCCGACGCCGCACAACTGCGCGCACAGGATTTCGTAGCGCCCGGTCTTGGTGGGGGTGAGCCAGAGCGAGGTGACCATGCCCGGCACCATATTCATCCGGGTGCGGAACGGCTGGACGAAAAAGTCATGCAGCACGTCTTGCGAGCGCAGCAGGATTTTTACCGGCTGGTTCAGTTGCAAATGCACTTCGGGTGCGTCAATCAGCACATCGTCGCGCCCGCGCGGGTCGGCCGGGTTCAGGCCGAAGGGATTGGCGGCGCCGATAAAGCGCACGTCGGTCGCGCCGAACTGGCCATCGCGGCCGGGCAGGCGGAAGCGCCATTGCCACTGTTGGCCGATGGCCTCGACGACCGCTGCGCCGGCCGGTGCGCGGATAAGGTCGGCATAAACGACAAGTCCCGGTGCCAGCATGGCGGCGATGCCGATTGCGGTCAGCCCGATCAGCCACAACTCGAGCTTGCGGTTGCCCGGCTGGTAGGCGGCGCGATGACCGACGCGGTGGCGGAAAAGGACGACGCAATACGCGATGAAGACATTGACCGCGATGAACACCGCGGCGGTAATCAGCAGGGTGATGGACAGCGTGGTATCGATCAACGCCCAGTTCGAGGCCAGCGGGGTGTACCACCACGGGCTGAGGGCGTGGAAAAGAATCGCGGCGATGACCAGTACGATCAGTACGATTGCGAGCGCCATGGGGTGTCTGCCTGTCGCTGGGCGCCGAACGCATCAATGGGTGTTGTGCCCATCCATGTGTCGGTCCGCTTGCGTCGTTTCAAGCTAGCACATCATCGTCGCTGCACCGGCTTCCCGCAGGAATCGGGCGATGGCCTGCGGTTTGGGCCGGCATCGGATGATCAGGCGGGAGTGCCGGCCGTGCAGCGCGATGACCGATTGTGTCTCGGCACGCAACTTGCTTGGGCTATGTTGGTTTCTATGCAAAGTCCCGCTTCCATGCTTCGAGTCCTGCTCGTCAACGACACCGCCAAACCCATCGGCGAACTGCGCGATGCGCTGGAACACGCCGGTTACGCGGTGATCGCCGAGGTCGATGGCGCCGCAGCCTTGCTGCACGCGGTCGAATCGCAGCGCCCCGATGTGGTGATCATCGACACCGAATCGCCCTCTCGTGACACGCTGGAGCAGCTCGCGGTGATGGGCCACGCCACGCCGCGGCCGGTGGTGATGTTCGCCGACCGTAGCGAGCCACAGGTTATTCGCGATGCCGTTGGCGCCGGCGTGACGGCCTATGTTGTCGACCACGTCAGCGCCGACAAGCTCGCGCCGATCATTGACGTGGCGCTGGCGCGCTTCGAGGAAGAAGCGCGGCTGAAAAAACGCCTGTTCAACGCCGAGCAGCAACTGGCCGACCGCAAGCTGATCGATCGCGCCAAGGGCGTCCTGATGGACAAGCGCGGCCTGACCGAGGCCGAGGCGTTTACCACTTTGCGCGATCAGGCGATGAAGCAGGGCATCAAGATCGCCGAAGTGGCGCGCCAACTGATCGCGATGGCCGATTTGCTCGGCTGAGCGCGAGGAAAACATCATGTCTCATTTCTACGAATCGCTGCCCGGCTACCGGATTACCGGCTCGGACGCCCCCGAAAAAACCGTGCTCAAGCTGGGCTTCGTCCCGCTGTCCGATTGCGCACCGCTGGTTGCCGCCAAGGTGCTCGATCTGGGGCGGGCGCATGGCATCGCGATCGAGCTGCACCGGCAGCCCTCATGGGCGGCGGTGCGCGACAAGCTGATTTCGGGCGAGCTGGACGCCGCACACGCGCTGTACGGACTGGTGTACGGCGTCGAGCTGGGCATCGGCGGGCCGCGGGCCGAGATGGCCGTGCTGATGACGCTGAACCAGAACGGCCAGGCGATCACGCTCTCGAACCGGCTGGCGGACGCCCTGCAGGGCGGCGGCAAGCTGCGGGAGCTGCTGGCGCTTGAGCCGCACCAGCCTGTTTTCGCGCAGACCTTCCCGACCGGCACGCATGCAATGTGGCTGTATTACTGGTTGGCGGCGCAGGGCATTGATCCGCTGGCCGACGTGAAAGCCGTGGTCATTCCGCCGCCGCAGATGAGCGATGCGCTGGCTGCCGGCGTGCTCGACGGCTATTGCGCCGGCGAACCGTGGCACGCGGTGGCTGAGGCCGAGGGTCATGGTCGTACCGTCGTTCGCAGTGGCGAGATCTGGCCCGATCATCCGGAAAAAGTGCTGGCATGCCGGCGTGACTTTGTCCGGCAATGCCCGAATGCGGCGCGGGCGTTGACGATGACCCTGCTCGAAGCCTGCCGCTGGCTCGATGACCTCGATCACCGGCGCGAGGCCGCCGGCTGGTTGTCGGGCCCCGGTTATGTCGGCCGCGCCAGCCAGCTGATCATGCCGCGCCTGCTCGGCGACTACGGCCGGCTCGGCGATACCGCGCCGTTGATGCGTTTCTTCGGCGGCGGCAGCGTCAACTATCCCTATCTGTCCGACGGGCTGTGGTTCCTCAGCCAGTATCGGCGCTGGGGGCTGCTGCCCGATGGCGTCGACATGGCGGCGGTGGCACGTGCGGTCAACCAGACCGGCTTGTACGACGAAGCCGCATCGAGCCTTGGCGTGATGCAGCCGGCCCAGCCGATGCGCACCAGTACGCTGGTCGACGGCAAGCGCTGGGATGGCCTCGACCCGCAAGGCTATGCCGATGGCTTCGACATTCGTGCCGGTGTGATTGCGCCGCGCTGAATCGCCCGCTTTTCATGTTGCGGCGCGCAAATGCTGTGCGCATGGCGCACCGATTGCACCGTTGCAGTGCGCCAGAGCGGAGTGTGTAACCCCGAAAACAAGCAAATCCCAAGCGTGAACGAAAACGGCCTTCTGGCACGGCCTTTGCTGAATATGAGGTGAGCGGCGCAACGGCGCGCCACTCATCGAATTGGAAGTGAAGGCCAACGGCGGTTTTCAGCTTCACGGACAACGGCGTCCCTTCGCACCCCCAGGTGCGGACGGGCGCCGTTTTTGTTTTTCAGCTTGGGAGATTGTCATGAACCGTTCCTTCTGGCGCGCCGGGCATACGCCGACGTTGTTTTCCGCCTTCCTGTATTTCGACCTCAGCTTCATGGTCTGGTATCTCTTGGGCCCGCTGCAGGTGCAGATCGCCGGTGACCTGCAGCTCACCACCCAGCAACGCGGCTTGATGGTTGCCACGCCGATTCTCGCCGGTGCGATCCTGCGGCTGGTGATGGGCGTGCTGGTCGACCGGATCGGCGCCAAGCGCGCCGGGCTGATCGGTCAGGTCATCGTGATCGCCGCGCTGCTCACCGCCTGGCAGGTCGGCTTCTCGACGCTGACCGGCGCGCTGACGCTGGGGCTCTTCCTTGGTGTCGCCGGTGCCTCGTTCGCCGTCGCCCTGCCACTGGCCTCGCGCTGGTATCCGCCCGAGCATCAAGGTACAGCGATGGGCATTGCCGGCGCCGGCAACTCGGGCACCGTGCTCGCCGCGCTGTTCGCACCGCTGCTGGCCGTGGCCTTCGGCTGGCAGAACGTTTTCGGCCTGGCCTGCATTCCGCTGGTGCTGACGCTGGTGATCTACGCAATGACCGCCAAGGATGCGCCGGGCGCCGCGCCGAAAAAGAAGCTGGCCGACTATCTGGCCGTGCTCGGCGAGAAGGACGCATGGTGGTTCATGTTCTTCTACGCGATCACCTTCGGCGGCTTCTCGGGCTTTGCCAGCGCCTTGCCCGGCTACTTCCACGACCAGTTCGGCTTCGATGCCAAGACCGCCGGCCTGTACACCGCCGCCTGCGTGCTGGCCGGCTCGGTGATGCGGCCGATCGGTGGCGTGCTGGCCGACAGGATCGGCGGCACCAAATCCTTGCTCGTCGTCTACACGGCGACGGCCTGCCTGATCGCCGCCGCCGGTTTCGGCATCGGTGGCTCGGTCGGCGCGGTAACGCTGTTCATCGCCGCGATGCTCTGTCTTGGCGCCGGCAACGGTGCGGTGTTCCAGCTGGTGCCACAACGCTTCGGCAAGGAAATCGGCGTCATGACCGGCCTGATCGGCATGGCCGGCGGCGTTGGCGGCTTTGCGCTGGCGGCCAGCCTCGGTGTGATCAAGCAGGCGACCGGCGATTACGCCAGTGGGCTGTGGCTGTTCGCCTGCATCGCCGCGCTGGGCTGGATGAGTCTGGCGGGTGTGAAGCAACGGTGGCGCAGCGACTGGTCCGTCGCGACCGCCCGTGTTTGAAGGAGAAACCACAATGAAAAAGCCCAAACTCGTCGTCGTCGGCAACGGCATGGCCGGCATCCGCACCGTTGAGGAGCTGCTGACGCTGGCGCCCGATCTGTACGACATCACCGTATTCGGCGCCGAGCCGCACCCGAACTACAACCGCATCCTGCTGTCGCCGGTGCTCGCCGGTGAGCAGGAGTTCAAGGACATCATCCTGAACCCGCTGTCGTGGTACGAGGAAAACGGCATCCGCCTGCATCTGGGCAAGAATGTCGCGCGGATTGACCGTCATCGCCGCACCGTCGTCGCCGATGACGGCACCGAGGAAGCGTACGACCGGCTGCTGCTGGCAACCGGGTCGATGCCCTTCATCCTGCCGGTGCCGGGCAAGGATCTCGCCGGCGTGATCAGCTACCGCGACATCTACGACACCGAAACGATGATCGCGACCGCCAAGGAAAAAAAGCACGCCGTCGTCATCGGTGGCGGTCTCTTGGGGCTGGAGGCCGCTAACGGTTTGAAGGTGCGCGGCATGGAAGTGTCCGTCGTGCATCTGGGCGAGTGGCTGCTGGACAAGCAGCTCGACATCACCGCCGGCAAGCTGCTGCAAACGTCGCTCGAAGAGCGCGGGCTGTCCTTCCTGCTGCAAAAGCAGACCGCCGAACTGGTTGGCAATGCTGCCGGCGCGGTCACCGCGGTGCGTTTCAAGGATGGTGACGAGGTCGCCGCCGATCTGGTGGTGATGGCCGTCGGCATCCGCCCGAACGCCACGCTGGCCGAGTCCGCCGGGCTGCACTGCAATCGCGGCATCGTCGTCAGCGATGCGCTGCAGACGTTCGATCCGCGCATTTACGCCGTCGGCGAGTGCGTCAGCCATCGTGGCGTTGCCTACGGCCTGGTCGCGCCGCTGTTCGAGCAGGCCAAGGTCTGCGCCAATCATCTGGCGCAGCTCGGCATCGGCCAGTACAAGGGCTCGGTGCTGTCGACCAAGCTCAAGGTCACCGGCATCGATCTCTTTAGCGCCGGCGATTTCATGGGCGGCGAGGGGACCGAGGACATCGTGTTGTCCGATCCGGCCGGCGGTGTCTACAAGAAGCTGGTGATCAAGGACGACCAGCTCGTCGGCGCCTGCCTCTACGGCGATACCGCCGACGGTGCCTGGTATTTCAAGCTGCTGCGCGAAGGCCGCAAGATCGCCGACCTGCGCGACAACATCATGTTCGGCGAATCGGCGATCGGCGACGCTGGCGTACAGGGCCAGAGCCGTGCCGGCGCGATGCAGGACAGTGACGAGGTCTGCGGCTGCAACGGTGTGTGCAAGGGTGTGATCGTCAAGGCGATCAAGGACAAGGGCCTGTTCACCGTCGACGACGTCAAGAAGCACACCAAGGCGGCCAGCTCCTGCGGTTCGTGCACCGGCCTGGTCGAGCAGATCCTGATGAACACGCTGGGCAGCAATTTCCAGGAAACGCCGAAAACCAAGGCGATTTGCGGCTGTACCGATCGCAACCACGGCGAAGTGCGCAAGGCGATCCGCGAGCATCACCTGACCAGCCACAAGGCTGTCTACGATTTCCTCGAATGGCGTACGCCGAACGGCTGCGCAACGTGCCGGCCGGCGGTCAATTACTACCTGCTCTCGACCTGGCCGAAAGAGGCCGTCGACGACCCGCAAAGCCGCTTCGTCAACGAACGCGTCCACGCCAATATCCAGAAGGACGGCACCTTCTCGGTGATTCCGCAGATGAAGGGCGGCGTGACCAATTCGTCCGAGCTGCGCCGGATCGCCGACGTCGCCGACAAATACCATGTGCCGATGGTCAAGGTCACCGGCGGCCAGCGTATCGACTTGCTCGGCGTGAAGAAGGAAGACCTGGTCGATGTGTGGAAAGACCTCGGCATGCAGTCGGGCCACGCCTACGGCAAATCGATCCGCACGGTGAAAACCTGTGTCGGCAGCGAGTTCTGCCGCTTCGGCACGCAGAACAGCACGCAAATGGGTATCGACCTTGAAACCATGCTGGCCAATATGTGGAGCCCCCACAAGGTCAAGCTCGCCGTCTCCGGCTGCCCGCGCAACTGCGCCGAATCGGGGATCAAGGACGTCGGCGTGATCGCGGTCGACTCCGGCTGGGAGCTGTATGTCGGCGGTAACGGCGGCATCAAGACCGAAGTCGCGCAGTTCTTCGTCAAGGTGAAGACCAGCGACGAGGTCAAGGAATACAGCGGCGCCTTCCTGCAGCTTTACCGCGAAGAGGCGTACTACCTCGACCGCACGGTGCACTACATCGCCCGTGTCGGCCTCGATTACATCAAGCAGAAGGTCGTCGACGACGCGGCCAATCGCAAGGCGCTGTACGAGCGGCTGCTGTACTCGCTCGAAGGCTTGCCCGACCCGTGGGCGGCGCGGATCGCCGGCGCGCAGAAGAACGAATACATCCCGATCAAACTCGTCGAAGGAGCACCGGCATGAACACCGCGACCATGACAGAGCACTGGCTGCGCGTTTGCGCGGTGACCGACATCCCGCAGCTGGGCAGCAGGGTGGTCGAGCGCGAGACCGGCAATGTGGCGGTGTTCCGTACCGCCGACGACAAGGTGTTTGCCTTGCTCGACCGCTGCCCGCACAAGGCCGGGCCGCTGTCGCAGGGCATCGTCCACGGTGAAACGGTGACGTGCCCGCTGCACAGCTGGAATATCGATCTCTCCTCGGGCGAAGCCAAGGCGCCCGATGTCGGCTGTGCGCGGCGTTTTCCGGTGAAGGTCGAGAACGGCGACGTGTTCCTGGCATTGCCATGAGCCTACTGCGCGAATCGATGGCCGCGTTGCGCGGTGCTCGGAATCCTCATGGACTTCATGTCCATTCCGGTTCCTGCGCGCCGTGCGCCTTGCCCTCGATCCGCTCGCTACGGCTCCTGGCGATGCCAGAGGGGGACTGAAATGACAAAGACCATTACCAAATCAACATGTTGCTACTGCGGGGTGGGCTGTGGCGTGCTGATCGAATCGGATGGCGACAAGATCACCGGCATCCAGGGCGATCCGGCGCATCCGGCCAATTTCGGCCGGCTGTGCACCAAGGGCATGACCTTGCCGGCCACCGCCGCCAGCCTGACCGGCCGCGCGTTGTATCCGGAAATGCGGCTGACGCGCGATGCCGAACGTCAGCGCATCGACTGGGATGCGGCGCTCGACACCGTGGCCGAGCGCTTTGCCGACATCGTCGAGCGTCACGGCCCGGATTCGGTAGCGTTTTATGTGTCCGGCCAGTTGTTGACCGAGGATTACTACGTCTTCAACAAGCTCGCCAAGGGGCTGATCGGTACCAACAATATCGATACCAACTCGCGGCTGTGCATGAGCAGCGCGGTGACGGCGTACAAAATGGCGCTCGGCGCCGATGGCCCGCCGACCTGTTACGAAGACCTTGAACTCGCCGATTGCGTGCTGTTCGCCGGCAGCAATATGGCCTACGCCCATCCGGTGCTGTTCCGCCGGCTCGAGGCGGCCAAGGCGACGCGGCCGGCGACCAAGTGGGTCGTCATCGATCCGCGCCGTACCGACACGGCGGCGATGGCCGATCTGCATCTTCAGATCCAGCCCGGCACCGACGTGGCGCTGTTCAACGGTATGCTGCACCACCTGATCTGGGAAGGGCTGATAGCCCCGGCGTATATCGCTGCGCATACGGCCGGCTTTGCCGAGCTGAAGACGCTGGTGCGCGATTACACGCCCAAGATGGCGGCCGAGCTGTGCGG